>JBDKFA010000325.1:0-9878 GCA_039798945.1 Pseudomonadota bacterium | reverse complement strand
CATCCGCCCCCGGCGACGCCAGCCACCCGCCGCCTGAGCCGCTCGGCCTGACGGTGCATGGCGTGGCCGTGCCCGATGCCCGTTCGCGCAGCGCCACCGGCGGCCGGCTCAAGGCCCTGCTGATCCTGCTGGCCTGCGCGGCGCCGGTCATCGCCTCGTACTTCACGTACTACGTGATCCGCCCGGAAGGCAGGACGAACTACGGCACGCTGATCGAGCCGGTACGCCCGCTGCCGGCGCAACTGCCGCTGGCGGGGCTGGACGGCGAGTTGGTGCAGCCCGACAGCCTGCGTGGCCAGTGGCTGCTCGTGGTCGTGGCGCCATCGGGGTGCGATTCGGCCTGCGAGGCCCGGCTGTACATGCAGCGCCAACTGCGCGAGATGCTCGGCCGCGAGCGCGACCGTCTGGACAAGGTCTGGCTCGTCACGGGCGAAGGCGCGGTGAGGCCGGAGCTGCGCGCGCCTCTCGAACAGGGCGGTGTGCGGCTCCTGCGGGTGCCGGGCGAGGCGCTCGCGCGCTGGCTCGAGCCCGAGGCCGGGCGGGCCCTGGAGGCGCACCTGTACATCATCGACCCGATGGGGCAGTGGATGATGCGCGTGCCGCCGAATCCCGAGCCTGCGCGTGTGAAGCGCGACCTCGAGCGGCTGCTGCGTGCGTCCTCCTCGTGGGACCAGCCCGGGCGCTGAGGCGGCAGGATGTCTCCCGAGGTTCCTCTCGTCGACCTGGCGCCGCTGCTGCGGCTGGCCGGCCTGGCCGTGGTGGCTGCGCTGCTTCCGCTGGCCTGGGTGTGGCTGCGCCAGCGCGGTGGCGACACGCGGGGGCGGCTGGCCGCGCTGACGGCTCTCACGCTCTTCCTCACCTTCGACCTGATCGTCTTCGGTGCCTTCACGCGGCTGAGCGACTCGGGCCTGGGCTGCCCCGACTGGCCAGGCTGCTATGGCGAGGCGAGCCCGCTCGGGGCGAAGGCCGAAATCGCCGCGGCCCAGGCGGCGCTGCCCGACGGCCCGGTGACCTTCAAGAAGGCGTGGATCGAGATGATCCACCGCTACCTGGCCATGACGGTGGGGGTGCTGATCCTCGTGATGGCGGCGGTGAGCTGGGCCGAGCGCCGTCGGCTGCCCCATTCCCCCTGGTGGGCCACCGCCACGCTCGCATGGGTCATCGTGCAGGGCCTGTTCGGCAAGTACACCGTCACCCTCAAGCTCTACCCGGCGGTGGTCACGGCGCACCTGCTGGGCGGCATGGCGCTGCTGGCGCTGCTCGTCGTCCAGCACGAGAGGTGGCGGGGCCGCACGCTCGAGCTTCCCCGCAGGGTGCGCGTGGCGGCGTGGGCCGTCGCCGGGCTGCTGGCGGCGCAGATCGCGCTGGGCGGCTGGGTGTCGACGAACTACGCGGTGCTCGCCTGCCAGGGGTTCCCCACGTGCAACGGCAGCTGGTGGCCGCCGATGCAGGTGGCCGAAGGCTTCACGGTGCTGCGCGAGCTCGGGCGTGCCGGCCACGGCGGTTACCTGAGTGCGGACGCACTCGTGGCCATCCACATGGCGCACCGGGTCTTCGCGCTCGTGCTGTTCACGGCGGTGGCGGGGCTGGCCTGGGCCCTGTGGCGCACGCGCCAGGCGAGCGCACGGCGCTACGCCTGGGCGTGGGCGGTGCTGGCCCTCGCGCAGCTGGCCAGCGGGCTGTCCAACGTCGTCCTCGGCTGGCCGCTCGTGGCTGCGCTCGCGCATTCGGCAGGGGCGGCGGCCATGGTGGCGGTGGCCACGTCGTTGATCGCGCGCATGCGCGCCGTGCACGCCACGGTCGCGGTGCGCACGGCAGCCCCCGGTTCGGCAGCCAGCGCCCACGCTTCCCCCTCCGCGGCCTCCTAGAATCCGGGGCACATGTCGCAGACGATCGCACCCCCCCTGGGCCTGCGCCCCCGCTGGGCCCAGTACTACGAGCTGACCAAGCCGCGCGTGGTGCAGCTCATCGTGTTCTGTGCGCTCATCGGCATGCTGCTGGCACAGCCCGGCTGGCCCGATCCGGGGCGGCTGGTGGCGGCGGTGGCCGGCATCTGGCTCGTGGCGGGAGCCGCTGCCGCCTTCAACTGCCTCATCGAGCAGCACATCGACGCCAAGATGGCCCGCACCGCGTGGCGCGCGACGGCCAAGGGCGAGCTGACGCGACAGCAGGCACTCGCCTTCTCGGCCGTGCTGTGCGCGCTGGGAAGCGTGGTGTTGTGGGTGTGGGTGAACCCGCTGACGATGTGGCTGACCTTCCTCACCTTCGTCGGCTATGCGGTGGTCTACACCGTGGTGCTCAAGCCGCGCACGCCGCAGAACATCGTCATCGGCGGCGCCTCGGGCGCGATGCCGCCGGTGCTGGGCTGGGCGGCGATGCGCAACGATGTCGGCCCCGAGGCGTGGATCCTCTTTCTCATCATCTTCCTCTGGACGCCCCCGCACTTCTGGGCGCTGGCGCTGTACCGGGTGGAAGACTACCGCCGCTCCGGTCTGCCGATGCTGCCGGTGACGCACGGCTCCGACTTCACGCGGCTGAACGTGTTGCTGTACACGCTCGTGCTGTTCGCGGCTACGCTGCTGCCCTTCATCTTCGGCATGAACGGCTGGATCTACCTCGTGAGTGCGGCGGTGCTGGGGGCGATGTTCATCGTCTACGCGTTCCGGCTGTGGCGCGCCTACAGCGACACGCTGGCGCGCCAGACCTTCCGCTTCTCGATCTGGCACCTGTCGCTGCTGTTCGCTGCGCTGCTCGTGGACCACTATGCCGGGCCCGCGCTGGCGGCGTGGGTCGGGTGAGGGCGTGATGCGCGTGGCTGGTCGTGTGGTGGGGCCCGCACAAGGTCGAGGCGCCCCGGGGCGCCGCCTCGTGCTGGCGGCGCTCGCAGCGGCTGCCTGGGGCCTGGCCGGCTGCGACCGGCTCGGCCTGGGCGGCGAGAAGGCCCCCCCTTTCCACGGCATCGACATCACCGGCGCGAACTACGCGAACGAGCTCGCGTTGCCCGACCCCGAGGGCCGCCCGCGCACGCTGGCGGAGTTCAAGGGGCGCGTGCTGGTGGTGTTCTTCGGCTTCACGCAGTGCCCGGACGTGTGCCCGACCACGCTCGGCGAGCTGGCTGCGGCCAAGCGTGCGCTGGGTGCGGACGGCGCACGCGTGCAGGGCATCTTCGTGACGGTGGACCCTGCCCGGGACACACCCGAGGTGCTGCGCGCCTACGTCGCCGCCTTCGACCCGAGCTTCGTCGCGCTGCGCGGCACGGACGAGCAGACCCGCGCCACCGCCAAGGCCTTCAAGGTCTACTTCAACAAGGTGGAAGGGCGTACGCCCGAGACCTACACCATCGACCACACGGCCGGCGCCTACGTGTTCGACGCGAAGGGGCGGGTGCGCCTGTTCACGCGACACGGCGGCAGCACCGAGGCCCTCGTCTCGGACCTCAAGCGGCTGCTGGCCGAGGGCTGAGGCGCCAGGCGGGGCGAGGGCGGCCTTCAGGCCGCCTCGAGCGCCTTGCGCATCTTCTTGAGCGCCGCCACCTCGATCTGGCGGATGCGCTCGGCGCTGACCCCGTATTCGGCGGCCAGTTCGTGCAGCGTCCGGCCGCCGCTGGCATCGTCGTTCACCTTCAGCCAGCGCTCTTCCACGATGCGGCGGCTGCGCGCATCGAGCACCTCGAGGGCCTGGCCGATGCCGTCGCCCGCCATCCAGTCGCGCTGGCGCGACTCGAGCGCGCGCGTGGGCTCGTGGCGTTCGTCGGCGAGGTAGGTGATGGGGCCCACCTCTTCCTCGCCGTCATCGCCAGGGGACTCGAGTGCGAGGTCGCCACCGGCAAGGCGGGTCTCCATCTCGATGACCTCCTCGGGCTTCACGTTGAGCTCGCGCGCCACCACCTGCACCTCGGCGGGCGTCAGCGTGGCGCGGTGCGTGTCCCCGTCGGCCGCGTCGGCCTTGAACCCCTGCTTCATCGAGCGCAGGTTGAAGAAGAGCTTGCGCTGGGCCTTGGTGGTGGCCACCTTCACCATGCGCCAGTTGCGCAGGATGTACTCGTGGATCTCGGCCTTGATCCAGTGCACGGCGTAGCTCACCAGCCGCACGCCCTGGCCCGGGTCGAAGCGCTTCACGGCCTTCATCAGGCCGACGTTGCCTTCCTGGATCAGGTCGCCCTGGGGCAGCCCGTAGCCGAGGTACTGGCGGGAAATCGAGACCACCAGCCGCAGGTGCGACATCACGAGCCGCCCGGCGGCCTCGAGGTCACCATGGTCGTGCAGGCGCCGGGCGAGGTCGCCTTCTTCCTGCAGGGTGAGCATCGGCAGCCGGTTGACGGCGCTGATGTAGGCGTCCAGGTTGCCCAGCGACGGCACCAGCGACCAGGGGTCGCGCACCATCAGGGCCGTGGAGGAGGAGGCAGCAGCGTTCATACGCGTATTGGAGTAAACCCTGAGCCGAAAGTTCCCGGAATGTTAGCACTCGGCTGCGTGGAGTGCCAAACCGGGACCGCAGGCGGGCTGCCGGGTGTGACAAAAAACCGCTCAACCGCCTTCCAGCCACGACGCGAGCGTCGCCGCCTGGGGGTTGGACAACCCCACGGCCGGGCTGCACAGCACCAGTTCCGGGCAATCGTGGGGGTAGCCGGAGGCGTCGCAGTCCAGCACCCGCCAGCTGGGCGAGGGGTGGTTGCGCAGCCAGGCCTGGATCTCCCGGTAGGGGCCGTGCACCGGGCCGGACTCGGCCTTCGTGGCGCCGCGCACCCGCGCGCGCAGGGAGGCGGGAAAGGCGGTAGCCAGGCGGCTGGAGTCGTTGTCGAAGCCCCACGAAGACAACGCCACGATGTCCACGTCGCGTGAGCCGAGCGTGCGCTCGAGCAGCGGCATGCGGGCCAGGAAGTCCGACACCTTCGCGTTGCGGTGGTGCAGCACCCCTTCAAAACCCAGGAACAGTGTCTTGCGCTGGGGCGTGGACATCGGGAGATCCTCCTGCGCCGCCATGAGGCAGTCTTTGGACCATTGTCACCGCAACTTCGCGCCTCGATGCGCGGAAGTGGAGGAGTATCCGCAGCCATTGAGGGAATTCCCAGGGTCTTGGGCTATCGTGCCGGGCATCGTTTTGCACCTGCCCTTCCAGCCGGAACATGACCGCACGTTCGCCCGCCCCGATGCCACCCGTCCTGAGCAGCCTGATCGCCGACCGATGGGTCGGCACCTCGGCTGCTGCCATCCTGCCCAGCGCCATCGACGGCTCGCCCGTGGCCTGCACCCACGCCGAGGCGATCGACTTCGCCGAGGCCGTGCACCATGCGCACCGCGTGGGCGTGCCGGCGCTGTTGAAGCTGGACTTCCAGCAGCGCGCGGCCCGGCTGAAGGCGCTGGCGGCCTACCTGCTCGAACACAAGGAAGCGCTGTACGCGCTGTCGCGCCACACCGGCGCCACGCGTGCGGACAGCTGGGTCGATATCGAGGGGGGCACCGGCACGCTCTTCGCCTACGCGAGCCTGGGGGCCGCCGAGCTGCCCTCGGGCAACGTCGTCCACGAGGGGCCGGTGGTGCCGCTGGGCAAGGCCGGGCACTTCGCGGGCACCCACATCCTGGTGCCGCGCGGGGGCGTGGCCGTGCACATCAACGCCTTCAACTTCCCCATCTGGGGGCTGCTGGAGAAGTTCGCGCCGTGCTTCCTGGCGGGGCTGCCGTGCATCGCCAAGCCGGCCACGGCCACGAGCTACCTCACCGAGGCGATGGTGCGCATGCTGCACGCCTGCGGCCTGCTGCCGCCGGGCAGCCTGCAGCTCGTCATCGGCGGCACCGGCAACCTGCTGGATTGCCTGACCGAGGCGGACATGGTCACGTTCACCGGCTCGGCGGACACCGCCGCCCGGCTGCGTGTGCACCCGAACCTGGTGGCCCGCTCGATTCCCTTCAACGCCGAGGCCGACTCGCTGAACTGCGCGATCCTGGCCCCGGAAGTCGGGCCCGACGACGAAGAGTTCGAGCTCTTCGTGAAGGAGGTCGTGCGCGAGATGACGGTCAAGGCCGGCCAGAAGTGCACCGCCATCCGCCGCGCGATCGTGCCGCGCCGCCACCTGGACGCGGTGGCCGAGCGCATCGCGGCGCGGCTGGCGCGGGTGGTGGTCGGCGACCCCGCGGTGGAGGGCGTGAAGATGGGCGCGCTCGCCTCACGCGCGCAGCAGGCCGATGTGGCCGCGCGCCTGGCCGAACTCGCGGCGGGCAACGAGGTGGTGTGCGGAGCCGGAGCCACGGGCGCAGCGTTCGCGCCCGTGGGCGAGGGGGTGGCGGGTGGCGCGTTCTTCCCGCCGACGCTGCTCGTGAACCGCGACCCGAGCGCGCGGCCCGCCGTGCACGACGTCGAGGCCTTCGGCCCGGTGAGCACGCTGCTGCCTTATGAAGACCTTGGCGAGGCGCTTGCGCTCGCCGCGCGCGGCAAGGGCAGCCTCGTGTCGACCCTCGTCACGCGTGACCCGTCGGTGGCCGCCTGCGTGGTGCCGGCGGCTGCCGCCTGGCACGGCCGCATCCATATCCTTGACCGCGAGGCCGCGGCCGAGTCCACCGGCCACGGCTCGCCGCTGCCGCTTCTCAAGCACGGTGGCCCCGGGCGCGCCGGCGGCGGCGAGGAACTCGGCGGCGTGCGCGCGGTGCACCACTGTCTGCAGCGCACCGCGGTGCAGGGCTCGCCCACGATGCTCGCGGCGGTGACCGGCGAGTACGTGCGCGGCGCCAAGGTGCAGGAAGAGGCCCTGCACCCGTTTCGCAAGCACTACGACGAACTGGCCATCGGCGACTCGCTGCTCACGCACCGGCGCACGGTGTCCGAGGCCGACATCGTGGCCTTCGGCGGCATCTCGGGCGACTTCTTCTACATGCACTTCGACGAGATCGCCGCGCGCGAGAGCCCGTTCGGCAAGCGCATCGCGCACGGCTACTTCGTGCTCTCCGCGGCCGCGGGGCTGTTCGTGTCGCCGGCCAAGGGGCCGGTGCTGGCCAACTACGGCCTCGACACGTTGCGCTTCGTCAAGCCCGTGGGCATTGGCGACACGATCCAGGCGCGGCTGACCTGCAAGCGCAAGATCGACAAGCCCGCGCGCAAGGGCCAGCCGCCGCAGGGCGTGGTGGCCTGGGACGTGCAGGTGACGAACCAGGACGGCGAGCTCGTGGCGAGCTACGACATCCTGACGCTGGTGCTCAAGCGGCCCGAGGCCTGGCCTGGCGAGTGACCGAAGGCGGCCCACAGGCCCACAGGCAGACAGGCAGACAGGCAGACAGGCAGCCCTCAGCCCGCCACCGCGTCGCCCCAGGGCGACATCACCTCGGTGCAGCCCGTATTGAGGGTGCCCTCCCGCAGTACGCCCGCCGGACAGGCGAAGGCATAGGGGTAGACGAGCCGCCGCATCGTGGCCACCGGCAGGTGCTGCCCGATGGCCTGACGCACCTCGGCGGGCAGGCTCGCGTCCACGGTGACCGTGCCGTTGCCGCTGACGTCGAGGCGGCCCTGGTGGAAGGCCGCCTCGAGGTTCAGGCCGTGGTCCATCAGGAAGGACGAGAGCTGCAGCACGGCACCGAGGATCTTGCGCCCGCCGGAGGCCCCGAGCGCGAAGCGCCGGCCGTCGGCCGTCTCGCCCACCACCGGGCAGTAGTTGGCCAGGCAGCGCTTTCCCGGCGCGAGCGAGTTCGGCTTGCCCGGCTCGGGGTCGAACCACATGATGCCGTTGTTCAGCAGCACGCCAGTGGAGGGCGAGACCACGCGCGAGCCGAAGATCGACAGCAGCGTCTGCGTGACCGCGCACAGGTTGCCGTGGCGGTCGACGACGCTGAAGTGGGTGGTGCACGGCGGCGCCTTGGCCGCGTCGGCCGGCTCGTGGTCGCCCATGTCCGCAAGACGGCTGCGAAAGGCCGCATCGAGCGCGCGCGCCACCGCGACGTAGGACTCCGGGCTGGGGCGTGCGCCTGCGGGCTGCCAGCCCTGCTGCAGCGCCTGCAGGGCCTGTGCCAGCGTGGGGCCGCCGGTCAGGCCCGGCGCGGCGTACACGTGCCCGCCGCGATAGCCGACGTGAAGCGGTTCGCGCCACTGCGCACGGTAGGTGGCGAGGTCTTCCTCGCTCAGGCAGCCGCCCTTGGCGCGCACGTCGCGCACCAGCGCACGGCCCACCTCGCCGCCGTAGAGCGCCTGCGGGCCGTGCTCGGCCAGCTGCCGCAACGTGCGGGCCAGCGCGCGCTGGTCCAGGCGACGCTCGGCCGAGCCCGTCCAGGCGCCGAGTATCGGCCAGCAGCCTTCGTCGAGGAACATCGCAGCCGCATCGGGGTCGCGCGACAGCGCCTTGGCGGTGGAAGCCGTCACGAGGCCCGAGTACCAGTCCGTGAGCAGCCCCTGCTCGGCCATCCGCACCGCCGGCTCGACGAGTTCGTGCCAGGGCGTGCGCCCGTAGCCGGCATGCGCGAGGCCCATGCCGGCCACGAGGCCGGGCACCGCCACGGCCGTGGCCCCCTGCACGTTGCGGTCCTCCACGACGGCCGGCCACGGGAAGAGGTCCGAGCTGCGGCCCTCCCCGGTGAGCGGGTAGTGGGCCGGGTCGAGCTCGCGCGGCGCGCGCATGCCGAAGTCCACCACCCGCGCCCGGCCCTCGTCGGCGCGCCACAGCACCATGCAGCCGCCGGCGGCCACGCCGCTCATCCACGGCTCCACGACCCCGAGCGCAAACGAAGTGGCTACCGCGGCATCCACCGCATCGCCGCCCGCGGCGAGCACGGCCGCGCCGACCTGGGCGGCGCGCTTGTGCTGGGAGGCCACCACGCCGGCTTCGGTGGCGATGACCGTCTTGCGGACGATCTGCGAGTCGGAGAAGTTGTCCATGCGCGTTGCTCCTCTCGTGTCGGGGCCGGGGCCGCGCGGCCGGCGCTCAGGCGTGCGCCTTCACGTGTCGCACCACCTGCTCGTGCGTGGCGAACCACACCGGCCCGAGGCTGCGCGCATGGCGGATCAGCTCCTCGAGGATCCACACTCGGGAGCGGTAGCCGCTGATGTGCGGATGCATCGTGAGCTGGAAGAGGCCGCCTTCGGCGTACGCGGCGTCGAGCTCGCGCCGGAAGATCTCGAAGACCGCCGAGGGCGGCGTGTGCGGCCGCAGCCCGGCGAAGCGGTTCATGTTGAAGTACACCGCGTCGTCGCGGATCCACTCCACCGGCAGCTCCACGAGGCCGGTGGCGCGGCCGTCGAGGACGAGCTCGTAGCAGTCCACGTCGGCCATCAGCGAGGAGTCGTACAGCAGCCCCATCTCGCACGCGATGGCCAGCGTGTGCGGGCTGAAGTCCCACGACGGCGTGCGGATGCCCACCGGGCGGCGCCCGGTGATGCGCTCGAGCACCTCCGCGCTGCGCAGCATCAGGTCGCGTTCGGCCGCCTCGGGCAGCACGGAGTTGCGCTCGTGGATCCAGCCGTGCAGCGCCACCTCGTGGCCTTCGGCCGCCACCCGCTGCTGCTCCTCGGGGTAGAGCAGCGCCGTGACCGCGGGCACGTAGAAGCTCGCGGGCACGTCGTGCCGGCGCAGGATCTCCAGGATGCGCGGCACGCCCTGGCGGTTGCCGTACTGGCCCTGCGAGAGCTTGCCGATGGACTCGCCGCCCTCGCGCAGTTCGTTGGTCTCGTGGTCGGAGTCGAAGGAAAGCGCCACCGCGCAGCGCGCACCGCCCGGCCACGACGCCGGACGCAGGCTGCGCCCGGCGCGAACGCGCTCGACGATGCCGCGCCACTGCGCCTCGGGCCACTGCCAGGGCTGCAGCGCAGGCTCCTGCGGCGCGTTCACTGGCGTGCCCCCGGGCCCAGGCGCCTGGCGATCTCCTGCGCCGCACGGGCTTCGCTCGCGACGAAGGTGGCGAAGG
>JBDKFA010000324.1:0-3329 GCA_039798945.1 Pseudomonadota bacterium | reverse complement strand
TGCCCCAGTGTGCGAGCAAGGCCGCCGCCTGCTCGCGCGAGGGCCCGTACACGTTGTTGGGCAACAGCAGGTGGTCGCCCGCCCGCAACAGCGCAAGGTTCACGTTGGTGATGGCTGCCAGACCGCTGGGCGCCAGCACGCAGTGTTGGCCCCCTTCCAGCGCGGCCAGGCGCTGCTCGAGCGTGAAGGTCGTGGGCGTGCCGTGCAGACCGTAGGTGTAACCCTCGCGGCTCTTCCAAGAGCGCTGGCGCAGGGCGTCCACGTTCGGAAACATGACGGTCGACGCCTTGTGCACGGCGGGCGGGAAGGCCATGAACCCCGCGGGAGGCACGTAAGGATGGTGGATCTGGAGGGTGATCGGGTCCTGGGGTGTGCTCACGGTGTGCTCATTGGACAGGAATGCGAGATGCCGACAATCGCCTGGCGGGCCGGCAGTCGATCAAACAGGTTCGGCCACGAGATCGTGTCCCTGCGTGGCCACGACACGGGCACGCGCGAACTCGCCCACCTTGAGGGTGCGAGAGGCACGCGCAGGCGGCAGCAGGTGCACCACGCCATCGATCTCCGGTGCGTCGGCATAGCTGCGGCCGCGTCCGCCCTTGCGGCCAAGCGCCGGCGCGTGGTCGACCAGCACCTGCATCGTGGCGCCCACACGGGCTTCGAGCCGCGCCGCCGAGACCGACTCGGCCACTTCCATGAAGCGCGCACGGCGCTCTTCCCGCAGTGCCTGCGGCACCTGACCCGCCAGTGCGTTCGCCGCAGCGCCGTCCACCGGCGAATAGGCGAAGCAGCCTGCGCGGTCGATGCCTGCCTCGCGCATGAAGCCGAGCAAGGCGTCGAACTCCTCATCGGTTTCACCGGGAAAGCCGGCGATGAATGTCGAGCGCACGACCAGCTGCGGGCACGCCTCGCGCCAACGCTGCAGGCGCTCGAGGTTGCGCTCGCCGCTGGCTGGCCGCTTCATGCGACGCAACACATCCGGGTGGGCATGCTGGAAAGGGACGTCCAGGTACGGCAGGATCGCGCCGTCGGCCAGCATCGGCAGCAGATCGTCCACGTGAGGATACGGGTACACGTAGTGCAGGCGCACCCACGCGCCATGCGGTCGCGCCAGCTCGGCGAGCTTCTCGCACAGATCGACGAGACGCGTCTTCACGGGCTTGCCGTCCCAGAAGCCGGTGCGGTACTGCAGGTCCACGCCATACGCGCTCGTGTCCTGGCTGACGACGAGCAATTCCTTGACGCCGGACTCGAACAGTGCGCGCGCCTCGTTCAGCACGTCGCCCACCGGACGCGAGACCAGGTCTCCTCGCATGCTCGGGATGATGCAGAAGGTGCAGCGATGGTTGCAGCCCTCGCTGATCTTCAAGTAGGCGTAATGGCGCGGCGTGAGCTTGATGCCAGCCGGAGGCAGCAGGTCGACGAAGGGGTCGTGCGGCTTGGGCAGATGCGCGTGCACGGCCTGCATGACCTCGTCGGTGGCGTGCGGGCCGGTGACCGCGAGCACCTTGGGGTGTACGCTGCGGACGAGATTGGAGCCGTCGGCCTGCGTCTTCGCGCCCAGGCAGCCGGTGACGATGACGCGGCCGTTGTCGGACAGGGCCTCGCCGATCGTATCCAGGCTTTCGCGCACCGCGTCGTCGATGAAGCCGCAGGTGTTGACGATGACGAGGTCGGCCCCCTGGAAGCTGCGCGCCGTTCGATACCCCTCGGCACTCAACCGCGTGAGGATCAGCTCGGAATCCGTGAGCGCCTTCGGGCAACCGAGGCTGACGAAGCCCACGGTGGGAGCGGGCGTCGTCGCGTGGGATCCAGGCGGAAGGACGGGTACGACGGACATGGGCCGGCCGGGATCAACGCGAGGTACCCGGGAAGCCCGGCATCATCGCGCCAGCCTGACGGGTCATCTGCTCTTGCATCTGCTCGAGCAGCACCCGGGACTGCTCCATGTAGCTGTTGAACAGCCCCTGCATCATCGGCGAGGGGGCTGCGAACATCTGCGCCCAGGCCTCGGGGGTGAAGGCCGGCGACGCCGCATCCAGCGGGGCCGCACCACCGGGCATGAAACGCCGCTGGAGCTCGACGAAGTTCTGCAGGTTCTTCTCGAGATACATGCCCATCATGCCCTGCATGGCGTGGCCATAGAAGCGGATCAGCTGCGCGAGCATCGGTGTCGAGAACATCGGCACTCCGCCCGTCTCTTCCTCCAGGATGATCTGCAGAAGGATGCTGCGCGTGAGGTCCTCACCCGTGCGGGCATCGCGCACCTCGAAGGCCTCGCCTTGCAGCACCATGGCCTTGACGTCGGCGAGCGTGATGTACGCACTCGTGACCGTGTCGTACAGCCGTCGGTTCGGGTACTTCTTGAGAACGCGAGGCGCGCCCGACGGCTGCTCGCCCGCGGCAGCCGCGGCCCGGGAACGGCGGGATGTGGGCATACGCGGGTCTCCTGGCTCCGGCCTGCACGAGCTTGGAACTCGCGTCCGCGCAGGAGCGCGTGTGTGTGGTAGGCGCGATTGGACTCGAACCAACGACCCCCACCATGTCAAGGTGGTGCTCTAACCAGCTGAGCTACGCGCCTACGAAGCCTCGCAGTGTAGCACCCTCCGCGCCACGCCAGGGCTTCCCGCTCGGCCGACGGTCTGCCGCTCAGAGGCGGCGAGCCTGCCGCACCCCGGGCACCTGGGCCACCGCCCGCAGCACCGCAGCCAGGCGCCGCACGTCGGCCACCTCGACCGTGAAGGTCATGCGCGCGCGGCGACCGTGGCCATCGGCGAGGCTTTGCGTGTGCACGCCGGTCACATTGAGCCGTTCCTTGGCGAACACCTCTGACACGTCGCGCAGCAACCCCTGACGGTCGGAGGCCTCCACGGCGACATTCACCGGATACAGGCTTTCGCCGCCCCCCGAGGGCGCCCCCCAGGTCACCGCGATCACCCGCCCGGGCATGCGATCGGCCATGTGGCGGAAGTTGCTGCATCCGCTGCGGTGCACGGCCACGCCCTTTCCCCGCGTGACGAAACCGGAGATGGGATCTGGCGGCACCGGGCGGCAGCAACGTGCCAGCGAGGTCAACAAGGACTCCACGCCGACCACGAGCACCCCCCCTCCGGTGTCGGAGCGCGAGGCCCGCACAGGCAAAGGCTCCTCGGGTGGGCCCTCCGGCAAGGCCGGGCGGAACAGCTGCTCGAGACTGCGCAGCGAGAACTCGTCCTTGCCCGCCGCTTCGAACAGGCTCGGCGCATCGGCAAAGCCCAGTCGTGCGGCCAGGTCGTCGAGCTTCACCGCAGTGCGGCCCTCTCGCTGCAGCCAGCGTTCGACCACCTCCC
>JBDKFA010000323.1:0-6492 GCA_039798945.1 Pseudomonadota bacterium | reverse complement strand
CGCCTGGCCCACGGGCTGCAGCAAGCCTTCGACGCCAGCGGTTCGCCACCGCTGGTGCGCATGGCGATGCGCTACGGCGAGCCGTCCATCGCGCAAGGGCTCGACGCCCTGCGCGGGGCAGGTGCCACGCGCGTGCTGGTGCTGCCGCTGTATCCGCAGTATTCGTCGGCCACCACTGCGAGCATCTGGGACGAGGTCGGCCGCTGGTCGCGCCAGGCCCGGCATGTTCCGGAGTTCCGCTTCGTCAACCGCTATGCGGACGAACCGGCCTACATCGACGCGCTGGCTGCCAGCGTCCGCCAGCATTGGGCCGTCGCCGGACGCAGCCCGATGCTGGTGATGACCTTCCACGGGCTGCCCGAGCGCTCGCTGATGATGGGTGACCCCTACCACTGCGAATGCCACAAGACGGCGCGGCTGCTTGCTGCCGCTCTCGGGTTGAACCGCGAGGAGTACCGGGTCACGTTCCAGAGCCGCTTCGGCCGTGCCCAATGGCTGCGCCCGTACACCGAGCCGACGCTCGAGGAACTCGCGGCGGCAGGCACTCCTCGTGTCGACGTGATCTGCCCCGGCTTCCCCGTGGATTGCCTGGAGACGCTCGAAGAGATCGCGATGGAAGGCCGCGAGGCCTTCCTGCATGCGGGCGGACGGGAGTTCCATTACATCCCCTGCCTGAATGCGTCTGCCGAAGGCGTGAACGCCCTCGCGTCGGTGGCCAGGCGCCATCTCCAGGGCTGGCCAGCGGGCCCGGAGAACGCTGCTGAACTGGCCGTACAGCGCGAGCACGCGCTGCGCCTGGGCGCCACCGATTGAACACCCTTTCCCCCATAATGCCGCCGGCACGTTGTTTCACATCGGGAGACCCATCGCCATGACGATTTCCAAGCGCGACTTCCTCGGCTGGGCTGCCGCTTGCGGCGCAGCCACCGCCCTGCCGAGCTGGGCCCAGGCCAAGCCCCTGTTCGACACCCTGAACATGTTCGTGCCTGCCGCGCCCGGCGGCGGCTGGGACGGCACCGCCCGCGCGATCGAGCGTGCTGCCAAGGCTTCGGGCCTGGTGGGCAACATGCAATTCGAGAACGTGGGCGGGGCTGGCGGCATGGTGGGGCTGCCGCGGTTCGTCAACCAGCGCCGCGGCCAGGGCAATACGCTGATGGTCGGGGGTTCGGTGATGGTGGGTGCGGCCATCGCCAACAAGAGCCCGGTGACGATGCGCAACGTGACACCGATCGCTCGCCTGACCGAGGAGGCCGGCGTCATCGTCGTGCCCGCAGCCGGGAAGATCAAGACATGGGCTGAGCTCCAGGCCGCCATCAAGGCGAATCCCAAGGCGGTGTCGGTGGCGGGTGGCAGCGCCGGGGGCACGGATCACCAGATCCTGGGCCTGCTCGTGCGCGCGCTTGGCCGCGACCCCAAGGAGGCCGCCTACGTGGCCTTTGCCGGCGGTGGTCCGGCTAATGCGGCGATCCTGGGTAATCAGGTGGTGGCCGGGATTTCGGGGTGGTCGGAGTTCGAGGAACAGATCAAGGCCGGACGGATGATCCCGCTGGCCGTCTCGGGTGCGCGGCGCATCCCTGGCGTGAATGTGCCCACACTGCCTGAACTCGGCGTGAACGTCACGATGTCCAACTGGCGCGGCGTGTTCGCGGCACCTGGCATCAACGCAGCCCAGCGCGATGCGCTGACGGAGCTCATGACCCGTGTCAATGCATCGGCTGCGTGGCGCAGCGAGCTTGAGGCGCGCAAGTGGACCGACGTGTTCCTCAGTGAGCGTCCCTTCGAGCGAGAGATCGAGGCCAACATCGCCCTGACCGAGGGTGTGCTCAAGGACTTGGGCCTCGCGTGATGCACGCGCGCGGGTCGCTGAAGGCAGTCTCCTACCGGCTGCCGGTGAACCACCTGTGACCCCGCGCGTACTCGCCCTCCTGCTCTGTGCAGCCTGGGTGATGGCGGCGTGGCAGGTGCGCCTGATTCCGGAGTCCATGATCCAGATGACCGTCGGCGCCCGCGCGACGCCTGCGGCGGTGGTGGCCCTGCTGGGCCTGCTCATCCTGGCGTACGGGTTGAGTGCCCTTCGCGGCCGGCAGGTCGATCTGCGCGCTGGCGAGGGCGAGCCCCCCGAGGCGGGTGCACCGCGGCGTGTGGCCTGGCTGCTCGGCGGTGGCGTGGCCTTCATTGGGCTGGTGCAGGTCGCCGGATTCATCCTTCCGGCCGCCCTGTGCGCCCTGGCCGTGGCGCGCGCCTTCGACGCCCCGCTCTCCTGGCGCGCGATGCTCCTGAGCCTGGCGATTGCCGCGGTGTTCTGGGGTGTCTTCGCGGGCATCCTCGGCGTAGGCTTGGGCCCGGCCGTCGCCGGGTGGCCCTGACCTGGTCACCGCGAGCCTGCTGCCATGGATGCCCTGACCGCCCTCCTGAACGGCTTCAACCAGGCTCTTCAGCCCACCACGCTGCTCTGGGGCTTCATCGGCTGCTTCATCGGCACGCTGGTCGGCGTGCTGCCAGGCATCGGTCCGGCGTTGACCATCGCGCTGCTGCTGCCCCTGACGTACCACGTCCCGGCCACGAGCATGTTCGTGATGTTCGCGGGCATCTACTACGGTGCGGCCTATGGCGGATCGACCACCTCCATCCTGCTCAATACCCCGGGAGAGTCATCGGCTCTGGTCACCGCCCTCGAGGGCAACCAGATGGCCCGTCGCGGGCGCGCCGGGCCTGCCCTCGCCACGGCAGCTATCGGCAGCTTCGTCGCGGGAACCATCGGCACGATCGCGCTGACCTTCTTCGCCCCTTGGGTCGTGGAGGCCGCCCTCGCTTTCGGGCCCGCCGAGTATTTCAGCCTCATGATCCTGGCGCTGGTGGCCGTGTCGGCAGTGCTGGGAAGTTCGTTGTTGAGAGGCCTGCTCAGCCTGGCTGGCGGGCTGCTGATCGGGCTCGTGGGTGTCGACCTCCAAACCGGGCAGCCACGCTTCACCTTCGGGCGCCCCGAGTTGCTCGACGGCATCGAAGTCACGATCGCCGCAGTGGGCTTGTTCGCGGTCGGCGAGGCCCTGTACATGGCCTGGCAGGGGCGGCAGGGGCGTGCGGGTGAGGTCATGCAGGTCACCGGCAGGCTGTGGCTCAGCCGCAGCGACTGGGGACGTTCCTGGAAACCGTGGCTGCGCGGCTCTCTCTTCGGATTCCCGATCGGTGCACTGCCAGCCGGCGGCGCGGAGCTTCCGACGCTGCTGTCCTACTACACCGAGCGCAAGCTCAGCCGCCGCCCGGAGGAGTTCGGCCGCGGGGCGATCGAAGGCGTCGCCGGCCCCGAGGCCGCCAACAACGCGTCGGCTGCAGGCGTGCTGATGCCGCTGCTCACACTGGGCATACCCACCTCCGCCACGGCCGCGATCATGCTGTCGGCGTTCCAGGGCTACGGCATCCAGACCGGGCCGCAGCTCTTCACCCAGCAAGGCGGGCTGGTGTGGACGCTGATCGCAAGCCTGTACATCGGCAACGTCATCCTGCTCGTGCTCAACCTGCCCCTGGTCGGCTTGTGGGTGAAGCTGCTGAAGATCCCGCCACCATGGCTGTACGCGGGCATCATCGTGGTGGCCACGGCCACCGTCTATGGTGCGGGCAATTCCGTCTTCAACGTTGGGCTCCTGTTCCTGTTCGGGCTGGCGGGCTTCGTCATGAAGCGCCTCGATTTCCCGGCCGCCCCCCTGATCGTGGGCATGATCCTCGCGCCGATGGCCGAGCAGTCGATGCGCCAGGCGCTGACCATCAGCCAGGGAGACTGGACGACCTTTCTCACGCGACCGTTGTCGGGCTCGCTGCTGGCCGTGGCCGTGCTGCTGGCCGTCGCTCCGCCCCTTCTGCGAGCGTGGCGCAAGCGTTGACGGCGCAGCGCGTGCGCCTGGACAAGTGGCTCTGGGCGGCACGCTTCTTCAAGACCCGATCCCTGGCGGCCGAGGCGGCCGTCTCCGGCCGGGTGGATGTCAACGGCCAGCCGGCCAAACCGGCACGCGAACTCCACCCGGGGGACGAAGTGCGCCTGCGCAGGCCTGGCGGCCCCGCCTGCACGGTAGTCGTGCTCGGCTTGAGCGCCGTTCGGGGCCCGGCCCCGGTGGCCCAGGCCCTGTACCGGGAGACGCCTGAGAGTATCTCGGCACGCCAGCAGGCCGAACAGGCCCGCGCCCAAGGTGTGGAGCCTGCCCTGGGTCGGCGCGAGGGGCGCCCGACCGGTCGGGACCGCCGCCAGCTCGCCCACTGGCAGCGGTGGTCGGCCAGTCTCGACGACTAGCCGGGCGGATCAGGAAGCTCTGCCGCCCATGCGCCGCGGGCATGCCGCAGTCGTTGAACCGGCTCTTGAGTTCCCGTCCGGCGCCCCCATTTCCCAATCGGTCACCAAGTTCGGGCCGCCCACGCACCACGATACCCATGAACCAGCCAAGCTCCGCGCAGCCTTCCGCCGCACCCGACGTGCCCCGGGGTGAGACCTCCGCCGATGCGGCCTCACCCACCCCGAACGAGCAGGACATCACACACCAACTGGCTGCCCTGGAAGCCCGGCACGCCGAGGTTTCGGACGCCTATCTGCGCGCCAAGGCGGAGGCCGAAAACACGCGACGCCGGGCCGACGAGGAGATCAGCAAGGCGCGCAAGTTCGCCGTGGAAGCTTTTGCGGAAAGCCTGCTGCCGGTGTGCGACAGCCTGGAGGCCGCTCTTGCCAATCCCGGGGCTGCGCCCGAGAAGATCCTGGAAGGCGTGGGGGCGACGCTGCGCCAGTTGCACGCCGCCCTCGAGCGCAGCAAGGTGGTGCCCATCGCTCCGCCGGCAGGCACCCGCTTCGACCCCCACCATCACCAGGCCATCAGCATGGTGCCCGCCGACCAGGAGCCGAACACGGTCGTCGGCGTGCTGCAGAAGGGCTACCTGATCGCCGAGCGCGTGTTGCGCCCGGCACTGGTCACCGTAGCCGCCCCGAAGGCTTGAAAGCTGCGAGGCCAGCCACACCTGCGAGACAACCGCACCCGCGAACCCCAACAGGAGCACAAAAAATGGGCAAGATCATCGGCATCGACCTCGGCACGACGAATTCGTGCGTGGCGATCATGGAAGGCAACTCGACCAAGGTCATCGAGAACAGCGAGGGCGCCCGCACCACGCCGTCGATCATCGCCTACCAGGAGGACGGCGAGGTCCTCGTCGGCGCCTCGGCCAAGCGCCAGGCGGTGACGAACCCGAAGAACACGCTGTACGCCGTCAAGCGCCTGATCGGCCGCAAGTTCACCGAGGCCGAGGTGCAGAAGGACATCGACCTGATGCCCTACAAGATCGCGGCCGCCGACAACGGCGACGCCTGGGTCGAGGTGCGCGGCAAGAAGATCGCCCCGCCGCAGGTCAGCGCCGAGGTGCTGCGCAAGATGAAGAAGACCGCCGAGGACTACCTCGGCGAGGAAGTCACCGAGGCGGTGATCACGGTGCCGGCCTACTTCAACGACAGCCAGCGCCAGGCCACCAAGGACGCCGGCCGCATCGCCGGGCTGGACGTCAAGCGCATCATCAACGAGCCCACCGCCGCTGCGCTGGCCTTCGGCCTGGACAAGCACGGCAAGGGCGAGCGCAAGATCGCCGTCTTCGACCTCGGCGGCGGCACCTTCGACATCTCCATCATCGAGATCGCGGACGTCGATGGCGAGAAGCAGTTCGAGGTGCTGTCGACAAACGGTGACACCTTCCTGGGCGGCGAAGACTTCGACCAGCGCATCATCGACTACATCGTCACCGAGTTCAAAAAGGAACAAGGCGTCGACCTGAGCAAGGACGTGCTGGCCCTGCAGCGCCTGAAGGAAGCCGCCGAGAAGGCCAAGATCGAGCTGTCCTCGAGCACGCAGACCGACGTCAACCTGCCCTACATCACGGCCGACGCCTCGGGCCCCCGGCACCTGAACATCAAGCTCACGCGCGCCAAGCTCGAAGCGCTGGTCGAGGACCTGATCGCGCGCACCATCGAGCCGTGCAAGATCGCCGTCAAGGATGCGGGCGTCAAGCTCAGCGACATCAACGACGTGATCCTGGTGGGCGGCATGACGCGCATGCCCAAGGTGCTGGACAAGGTGAAGGAGTTCTTCGGCAAGGACCCGCGCAAGGACGTCAACCCCGATGAAGCCGTCGCCGTGGGCGCGGCCATCCAGGGCCAGGTGCTGGGCGGCGACCGCAAGGACGTGCTGCTGCTCGACGTCACCCCGCTGTCGCTGGGCATCGAGACGCTGGGCGGCGTGATGACCAAGATGATCAAGAAGAACACGACCATTCCGACCAAGTTCGCGCAGGTCTTCTCCACCGCCGACGACAACCAGCCGGCGGTGACGATCAAGGTGTTCCAAGGCGAACGCGAGATGGCCACCGGCAACAAGAGCCTGGGCGAGTTCAACCTCGAAGGCATCCCGCCGGCGCCGCGCGGCCTGCCGCAGATCGAGGTGACCTTCGACATCGACGCCAACGGCATCC
>JBDKFA010000322.1:0-2877 GCA_039798945.1 Pseudomonadota bacterium | reverse complement strand
CCCCGAGAAGCGCGGCTGCAGCGATAACGAGGGAGGTTCGCATGCGGTCTAACGTGAAGTTCAGCCGAAGGCAACGGATTGACGGTTTTGGGCCAGAATGAAATGGAGGCCCAAAGGCGGCAAGCCGTTGACTTTCGGCTGCAACGTTGGGTTAGGCATCACTGCTGCCCGCCCTGTGTTTGTGCCTGCCTGCGAGCGAAGGCTTCCCGAAAATACTGCTCGCAGCTCTGGGCAGGTTTGTGGATCTTGCAGCGTTCAAAGAAGTAGTCACGACCTGAAATGGCGAGATCTGCCGCTGTGGCGGCAGCCCGCACAGGTTCGCCAGCTGATTGCTGACCCAAAGCTCGGCAACTACTGAGGTCCTTGGCCCCGACACCAGAGCAAAGTGCAGCAGCATGTACAGCTAGTAGAACTGGAGATTCGGCGGCCAGGGGCAGACTGTTCCGTTCGCTCTCGAATCGAGCCCGATCTATGCGGTCTTGATGCGACGCTATGGCCCAGAAGCCTACTGCGAAAGCGAGGGCGACCGCTAGAGCCTTGGATGTCCGCCGTAGCGAGACCAAAACTTCGTGAGGTACTGTATTCAAGGCTTAGGTGCGCAAACTGCTGATTTCGTGATGCCTAACGTGAAGCTAACCGGCGTGCGGCAGCGTGCGGCGGCCGGGCCAGAATGAAATGAAGCCCGGGCGACGGACGCTGTTGCACGTCCGGTTGAGCGAGGGGTTAGGCTGCACCGCCCCGAGTGCGCTGAATGCCGGCCTCAGGGAACTTCTTCTTTAGGTGCAGAAACGCTTCCTCGTCGATGCGCGCCATAACGTTTGGAGGCGGAGGGCGGAGGGAGGAGTTGTTCGCAAGCAGCCACTCCAGAATCCTCTGAGTCCTGGCGAGTTCATACTCCAGATTGATGATCGTGCTGGCAATGTCGATGCCGCCGACGGAAATAGACATGGTTTCTCCAGATAGCGACTACTTCGCAGTGGTGGTTTTCTCAGCTGCCTTAAGCTGATCGTAGGCGTAATTAGTTGCGAGGCCGAGTAGAAAGGCGACGCAAAGTGAAGCGATGTAGCCGACGATCAGCCTTCCTCTGCGGTACCAAGGTCGTTCGAAAGGGTAGTAGGTCTTCTTGCCACAGGAGTCGCACTTGACTGTGTGACCAATGTCGACTTCATTGCCGTCCAGATCTAGTGTGTGGTCACAGTTCGGACAAGACAAGTGAACGCGGACTTGGCGCTTTATTGCCAAGTTCGGCGTTCCTCTGTTGACTATTTCTGTCATGTGCTTTTGTGGAGACGACCAACGGTGGCCTGTTTGTGCAGCCTAACGTAATGTGTACGTGAAGTAGAACGCAGCGGCGCGGCCTAAATCAATTGGGGCCGCGTGTGCTGGAAGGCGGGTGGAACGGTCCCGAAACGCCCCAGCAACGCCCTTTCGAGGGGTGCTTCGGGCCAATGGCCGAATGGTAATAGGCCGTCTAAAACTGGGCGGATCGTTCCGCATGGTTCTGCTCCCTCTGGTCTCGGGGACCATTCTTTTTCTGCGTCTGCGGGGATGGTTGCCGGCCAGGGTCCCGGCGTCAAGGGGGCGGGCCCGGACGGGGAGGCGTTTCCCCCGCGCCTGCTCGACCGCTTAAGGACAGTCTGGGGGAGCCGGCCGCCGCAGGTAGGCGGGAGGGCATGACCGGAGCCCAATACCCCGCCCGCCCGATCCCGCGAGCGGCAGGCCTACGGACGAGACTGACGAGCTGAGCGTCATGCGCCGGCAGCCGCAGCCCGCCTCAGGTTAGCCTCGTACTGGCTGCGCCCCGACAAGTAAGGCAGTGGCCAGCCGATCTCCGCATGCCCGATCTTCGCCGCCTCGTGCAGCGTCCAGGCCGGGTCGGCCAGGTGCGGGCGGGCCACGGCGCACAGGTCGGCGCGGCCCGCGGCGATCACCATGTTCACGTGGTCGGCCTCGAAGATCGCGCCCACGGCCACGGTGGGGATGCCCACCTCGTTGCGGATGCGGTCGGCAAAGGGGGTCTGCCACATGCGGCCGTACACGGGCTTCTGCTCCGCCACCACCTGGCCGGAGGAGCAGTCCATGATGTCGGCGCCGGCGGCCTTGAAGAGCCGGGCGATCGCCACTGCGTCGTCGGCGGTGTTGCCGCCCGGGTGCCAGTCGTGGCACGAGAGGCGCACCGAGATCGGCCGCTCTTCGGGCCACACCTCGCGGATCGCCGCGAACACTTCCAGCGGGTAGCGTGCGCGGGCCTCGAGGCTGCCGCCGTAGGCATCGGTGCGGCGGTTGGTGAGCGGCGACAGGAAGCTCGACAGCAGGTAGCCGTGCGCGCAGTGCAGCTCCAGGATGTCGAAGCCCGCCGCGGCCGCGCGGCGCGTGGCGGCGACGAAGTCGGCGGTGATGCGGTCCATGTCGGCGCGCGTCATCTCGCGCGGGGTCTGCGAGGCGAGCAGGTAGGCAATGGGCGAGGCGCTCACGAGCGGCCAGTTGCCCGCTTCCAGCGGCTCGTCCATGCGCTGCCAGCCCAGTTGCGTGCTGCCCTTGCGCCCGGCGTGGCCGAGCTGGATGCCCATCTTCGCGCCCGAGTTCGCGTGCACGAAGTCGACGATGCGCGCCCAGGCCGCCTGCTGCGCGTCGTTCCACAGGCCGGCGCAACCCGGGGTGATGCGTGCATCGGCGCTCGGGCAGGTCATCTCGGTGTAGAGCAGGCCCGCGCCACCGAGCGCACGCGCGCCGAAGTGCACGAGGTGGAAGTCGCCGGGCAGACCGTCCACGGCCGAATACATCGCCATCGGCGAGACGACGACCCGGTTGGGCACGGTCAGACCGCGCAGCTTGAACGGGGTGAACATCGGGCTCGGGGGCTTGAGCACGGGCGTG
>JBDKFA010000321.1:0-5280 GCA_039798945.1 Pseudomonadota bacterium | reverse complement strand
CGCAACTTCGACGACACGATCTTCAAGACCAACCTCGAGGCCGCCGACGCGATCGCGCGCCAGCTGCGGCTGCGCAACCTCGGCGGCATCATCATCGCCGACTTCATCGACATGACGCGCGACGAGCACCGCCAGGCCGTGCTCGCGGAGTTGCGCAAGCAGCTCGCGCGCGACCGCACCCGCACCACCGTGAGCGGCTTCACGCAGCTCGGGCTCGTGGAGATGACGCGCAAGCGCACGCGCGAGAGCCTCGCTCACCTGCTGTGCGAGCCGTGCCCCACCTGCGAGGGCCGCGGCCAGGTGAAGACGATCCGCACCGTGTGCTACGAGATCCTGCGCGAGATCCTGCGCGAGGCGCGCCAGTTCAACCCGAAGGAATTCCGCATCGTCGCCAGCGCCGCGGTGGTCGAGATGCTGCTCGACGAAGAGAGCGTGCACCTGGCCGGCCTGAGCGAATTCATCGGCAAGCCCATCTCGCTGAGCGCCGAGGCGACGAACAGCCCGGAGCAGTACGACATCGTTCTTCTCTAGACGCGCATTTGCGTGGCTTGGAGAGACCAGGAGACGGGGTGCGGGGCATGTTCGGGACCAGGTTATCATCTTGGTGAGAAAACACCAATGTGAGGCCCGAATGAGCCGCCTGACCATCACCCTGTCCGAAGCGCGTTACAAGGCGCTGAAGGAAGCCTCGGTGCAGCGCAGCAAGACGATCGGCCAGCTGATCGACGAGAGCCTGGACTTCTACGGCATCAAGTCGCGTGAGGAAGCTCGCGAACTGGTGCGGCGAGCCCGGGAACACGCCAAGCTCACCGATGACGAGGCCCTGGCCGTGGCCGAGCGTGAAGTAAGGGCGGTGCGGGCGGCACGCCGCAACGCCTGACCGGGCCGACGCGCATGTCGGCGCGCGCGCTCTACATCGTCGACACCAACGTCGTGGTGGCGGGGCTGCTGTCCGCCGATGCGGCCTCGCCGGTTGCACGAGTTCTCGACGAGATGCTGGCAGCCTCGTTCCCCTACGCAGTGTCGGAGACGCTGCTGGGCGAGTACCGCACCGTGCTGCTGCGGCCAGCGCTGCGCAAGCTCCATGGGCTGAGCGTGGACGAGGTCGAGCAGGTACTCGTCGATCTGGCCCAGCGAGCGGTCGTGTTGCAGCCGGTGGAGCCGTGCGCACCTGCAAGGTCCAAGGCGGGATGGCCACGTGCACCCGATCCCGGCGACCAGTTCCTGTGGAATCTTCTGGCGTCTCGGCGCGACCTCGTGCTGATCACCGGTGACAAGCGGCTGCTGGCCGACCAGGGCATGAGCGGCCGGGTGACCTCGGCGCGAGCCTTCGTCGACGGCCTCTGAGCAGGGGCCACCGAGGTTCCCGCACTGAGCTACCCGGCCGCCTTGCGCGCGAGGTCGATGTCCACGTACTCGAACCAGTTGGCGCGAAACAGCGGCGGCCGAAACCCCACCACCCACGGTTGCGTGAGCGTGATCTGCACCGGGTGGATGCGCATCTTGTAGGGCATCCATGCCGCGGCGATGAGCTTGGTCTCGTGGAACACGGCCTCGCGCTCGGGGCCGTCGGGCAGGGCGAGCAGCTTGGCGATCGCGGCGTTCATCTCCGGGCGGTCGAAGCGGGAGAGGTTCAGGCCCCCGGCGGCTGCGCCGTCGTAGCGGAAGAGCCCGTGCAGCCCGTCGGGCGCGCCCGCCCGGCCCGAGAGCGACCACATCATCAGCTTGCCCGCGCGCGCAGCCTTGTACTGCTCGGGCCACTGCGCCGGCTTGAAGCTGATGCGCAGGCCAATGGCGCGCATGTCGCGCTGCATCAGCTCGTCCAGGCGGCGCGCCGTCTGGTTCGGCTGCGTGGCCATCTCCAGCAGCAGCTTCGAGCCATCGGGCTGTTCCCGGAATCCGTCGCCGTCGCGGTCGCGGTAGCCATAGAGGTCGAGCAGCGCTCGCGCCCGCGCGGGGTCGTACTCGCTCATCTCGCAGCGGAAGTTCGGGTCGTAGCCGCTCAGGTGCACGGCGATCGTCGACTGTGCAGGCACCGCCGAGCCGTTGCGCACCAGCTGCACCTCGCGCCCCACGTCCAGGCCGAGCCCGATCGCGCGGCGCAGCGCCACCTGGTGCGGCGCGTAGCCGCCCACCACCGGGTGGGCCATGTTGAACATCGTGTAGAAGGTGGCCGGCAGCGTCAGGAAGTGCGCCTGCACCCCGCGCCGCGCCAGGTAGGGCGCGAGTTTGCCCCCGGGCACGCCCACGGGAATGAACTCGTCGGGCAGGATCGTGTAGTCCGTCTCGCCTTGCAGGAAGGCAAGCCATGCGGGTTGGCTCTCGTCGATGATGGCGACTTCCACGCGGTCGACCATCGGCAGCCGCCGGCCCTTGAGCGCGCGCAAGATGCGCTGCCCGACCTCGTCGTCCGGCGCGGGCTGGGCCTCGTAGTACGCCTCGCGGTAGCGCGGGTTGCGTTCGAGCACGATGCGCGACGAGCGCCGCCACTGCGCGAGCCGAAAGGGCCCGGTGCCCACCGGGTGCTCGGGCGAGGCCTCACCCGCGGCCTCCACCACCTCGCGCGCCACCGCGCCCGAGCCGTTGCCCGCGAGCTGCTCGGGCAGGCGCGGACGGCCCGCCTCGAGGCGGATGCGCAGCGTGTAGCGGTCCAGTGCCTGCAGGCCCTCGATCGGGCGGTCGTAGTCGAAGGGCCTGCGCTTGTCCAGCGCCTCGCGCCGCAGCGCCGCGAGCCCGATCACACCCGCCTGCTCGAGCGTGCTCCAGCCCGGGCTCTTCATCGCCGGGTCGGCAAAGCGCTTGAGGCTGTAGACGAAGTCGGCCGCCACCAGCTCGCGCGGCCGGCCGCCGAAGGCGGGGTGGTCGCTGAAGTACTGGCCCGGGCGCAGCCGGATCGTCCACTCGCGGAAGTCGGCCGACGACTCCGGCAGCGCAGCGGCCGCGCGCGGAATCATGCGCACCGGCCGGGCCAGCGGGTCGTAGCCGAAGAGCGGCTCGAAGATGTGGGCGATGATCTGCAGCGAGACGACGTCCCCCGCGCGCGCAGGGTCGAAGCCGGTCTCGCTGGCCGAGACGATGCGCAGCACCTTGCTGCCGGCCGGGGCAGGCGCCAGCGCCGCCGTGACCGGGCTCGGCCAGGGCGCTGTGCCTGAAGGGGCGGGCGAGGGCGCTGCCCCAGCTGCCGTGCCCGGGCCCGAGGCGACCCCCGCCGCCGCGGCCAGCCCCGCGCCGATCACCTCGCGCCTGTGCATGCGGGTTGCCTGCCTGTGTGCCTGTGGGTGTCGAACCGGCCCGAAGCCCGAGACTCAGCCGGCCTTGGCCCTCGGCACCCGCCCCATCAGGAAGAACTCGTCGTTCGGGCGGATGCCGATCGTGTTGGCGATGCGGTTGGACATGCCGAAGAAGGCCGTGATGGCGGCGATGTCCCAGGCGTCCTCGTCGCTGAAGCCGTGCACGCGCAGCGCCGCGAAGTCCGCTTCCTCCACCTCGTGCGAACGCTCGCACACCTTGAGCGCGAAGTCGAGCATCGCGCGCTGGCGCGGCGGGATGTCCGCCTTGCGGTAGTTGATGGCCACCTGGTCGGCCAGCAGCGGCTTCTTCTCGTAGATGCGCAGGATCGCGCCGTGAGCCACCACGCAGTACAGGCACTGGTTCGCGCCCGAAGTGGCCACCACGATCATCTCGCGCTCACCCTTCGTGAGGCTGCCGCCTTCCTTGAGCATCAGCGCGTCGTGGTACGCGACGAAGGCACGCCACTCGGCTGGCCGGTGGGCGAGCGCGAGGAACACGTTCGGCACGAAGCCCGCCTTGGCCTGCACCTCGAGGATGCGGGTGCGGATGTCCTCGGGCAGGGCCTCGAGCGTGGGCACCGGGTAGCGCGAGATCGCAGCGGGGGTGGTCATCGGGAAGGCTCCAGGGTCAGCGTGAATGGGCGTGAATCGGCTTGACTCGTTGCGAACAAAGGTGGGTCAGCGCGAAGAAAACTGCATCGCATGCAACCGCGCGTAGAGGCCGCCCGCGGCCAGCAGCGCCGCATGGGTACCCTGCTCGGCGATGCGCCCGCCGTCGAGCACCACCACACGGTCGGCGTGTTCGATGGTGGACAGCCGGTGCGCGATCACGAGTGTCGTGCGGCCTCGCATCAGCACCTCGAGTGCGGCCTGCACGTGGCGCTCGCTCTCGCTGTCCAGCGCCGAGGTGGCCTCGTCCAGGATCAGCACCGGGGCGTCCTTGTAGAGCGCACGCGCGATCGCCAGGCGCTGGCGCTGCCCGCCCGAGAGCTGGCTGCCGTTGTGGCCCACGGGGGTCTCCACCCCCTGCGGCAGGCCCTCGACGAAGCCGAGCAGGTAGGCGCCTTCCAGCGCCGCGCGCAGCCGCGCCTCGTCGCGCGGGGCGCCGAGCGTCACGTTGGCGGCCACGCTGTCGTTGAAGAGCACGACGTCCTGGCTGACGAAGGCGAACTGCGCACGCAGCGCCTGGAGCGACCAATGCGAAAGCGGCACCCCGTCCAGCCGCACCTCGCCCCGGCTCGGGTCGAGAAAGCGCGGCAGCAGGTTCACGAGCGAGGTCTTGCCCGCTCCCGAGGGCCCGACGAGGGCCACCGTCTCGCCGGCGTGCACGTGCAGGTTCACGTCCTGCAGCGCGTAGGCGGCTGGCGCCACGGGCTCCGCCGCGGCGCCAGCTGCCGAGCCTGCCGCGGTGGCCGCCTCCGCGGGCGAGCCCGCGCTGCCGCGGTACTGCAGCGCGACATCCTCCAGCACAAGCTCACCCCGCGCGCGCCCCGGCGGGGCCGGCACGTACGTGCCCCCCTGCTCGGGCGGAGCCTCCTCGATCAACGCGAGCCCACGCTCCACCGCAGCCAGCCCACGCGTGATTGGGGCCATCACGTCCGACAGGTGCTTCACAGGCGCGACCAGCATCAGCATCGCGGTGATGAAGGCCACGAAGCTGCCCACCGTGGCGCCGCCCTGGCTGCTTTGCCACAGCGCCACCGTGATCACGGAAGACAGGGCGATGGCCGCCATCACCTGCGTGAGCGGGGTCATCGTGGCGCCGGCAATGGTGGCCTTGAGCACAAGGCGGCGCAAGGCGTGGCTGCGGGCACCGAAGCGCTGCTGCTGCGCTGCGCCCGCCCCGTGCAGCCGCACGATGCGCCAGGCGAGCACGTTTTCTTCCACCACGTAGGCGAGCTCGTCGGTGGCCTGCTGGCCCGCGAGCGTCAGCCGGTGCAGCCGGCGCTGTACGCGCGCCAGAGCGCGAGCCAGCTCACCAACACCCTCG
>JBDKFA010000320.1:0-3423 GCA_039798945.1 Pseudomonadota bacterium | reverse complement strand
GGGCCGACCCCGTGCTCGCCGTGACCCCGGCGGACCAGACCGTCACGGATGCGCCCGCCTTCACCGCTGCGCTGCGCGAGGCCGTGCACGCAGCCGCCGACGGTTCGATCGTCGTGCTCGGCGTCACGCCGGACAGGCCGGAGACAGGCTACGGGTACATCCGCTCGAGCGCCGACGGTGCCCACACAGGCGCTGGCGCCCACCCTGTGGAGCGCTTCGTCGAGAAGCCCGACCTCGCCACCGCCCAGGCCTACCTGGCCGAGGGCGGCTACTTCTGGAACGCGGGCATGTTCGTGCTCAAGGCCAGCACCTGGATGGCCGCGCTCGAGCACTTCCGCCCCGACATTGCCCAGGCCTGCCGCACCGCTTGGGCCACGCGCGCCACGGATGCCAAGTTCGTGCGCCCCGGGCGCGAGGCCTTCCAGGCCGTGCCGGCCGAGTCGGTGGACTACGCCGTGATGGAGCGCTGCCCGGGCAGCCCGTTTCCGATCCGCATGGTGGCGCTCGATGCCGGCTGGAACGACCTCGGTGCCTGGGAGGCCGTGTGGCAGGTGGCCGCGCGTGACGGCCAGGGCAACGCCACGCGTGGGGATGCCCTCGTCACCGACAGCCGCGACACCCTCGTGCACGCCACGAGCCGGCTCGTGGCCGCCGTGGGCCTGGAGGGCGTCGTGGTCGTGGAGACCCCCGATGCGGTGCTCGTCTCCAGCCGCGAGAAGAGTCAGGACGTGAAGAAGATCGTGAGCATGCTGGGCGCCGAGCAGCGCGGCGAGCAGGCCCTGCACCGCAAGGTGCACCGCCCCTGGGGCTGGTACGACAGCATCGACAGCGGCGAGCGCTTCCAGGTCAAGCGCATCCTCGTCAAGCCGGGTGCCGCGCTGAGTCTGCAGATGCACCACCACCGCGCCGAGCACTGGATCGTCGTCTCCGGCACCGCCGAGGTGACGGTGGGCGACAAGGTGCTGCTGCTCTCCGAAAACCAGAGCACCTACATCCCGCTGGGCGAGACGCACCGGCTGCGCAACCCGGGCAAGGTGCCGCTGGAGATCATCGAGGTGCAGTCCGGAAGCTACCTGGGGGAGGACGACATCGTGCGGTTCGAGGATACGTACGGACGGTCATGAGCATGGGCTCGGGAATGCGCGGCCTCGTGGAGGCCATCAAGTACTCGCCGCTCGGACGCGTGGCCTCGATGCCGCTGCGCGCGCAGGTTGCCCTCGTGCCCACCGGGCAGGCCTGGCTGCGCGGCCTGCACTGGGTGCTGACCTCCCGCGAGTACACCACCCCCGCCTTCGACCACGACGAGCTCGGCGTCCTGGCCTGCGCCGCTGCGCTGTCCCAGCTCACGGGCGTGCCGGCCGCCCAGGTGCGCGAGTATGCACAGGAACTGCTCACCGATGACGCCTTCCGCGCGCGCCACGACGAGCGGCTGCGGCAGACCCGGCTGCGCCACATCAGGGACCCCAGGCTGCGCCTGGGCCGCTGCCTCATGACCTACATGCTCGTGCGCACGATCGGCGCACGCGTGGTCTTCGAGGCGGGCACCGACAACGGCATGGGCAGCCTGGCGGTCCTGCGTGCCCTGCGCCGCAACCACCCGGCCGGGGGCGGCTTGCTCGTGACGATCGACATCCGCGCCGACCGTGGCGACTTCCTCGTCGACGACGAGAGCGGATGGGTACGACGGCTCACGGGCGACAGCGTGCAGGCACTGCGGCAGGCCGGCGAGCCCATCGACGTGCTGCTGCACGACACCGTCAACGACCCCGACCACACCCGCGCGCAGCTTCAGGCCGCGCTGCCGCACCTGTCGCCACGGGCCGCGATCCAGGCCGCGTGGTTCAGCCGGGAGTTCGCGTCCTTCTGCGAGGCCAACGGTTTCGGCTACCTCGAATACGGCGAACGCCCGCACCGGCACTGGTACGGCGGCGGGCGCTGCGCGCTGGCCGTCCGGCGCGAGCCACCCCCGGCCCCCGCCGTCGCGAACCGGCCGGAACCCGGCTGAGGCATCGTCCCGAGCCATGTGGTTCACCACGTCCTGGGACGACGGGCATCCGCTGGACCTGCGGCTGGCCGAGTTGCTGGCTCGGCACGGCATGGGCGCCACCTTCTACTGCCCGCTGCGCAACCTCGAGGGGCGGCCGGTGATGGCCGCGACCCAGCTGCGCGGCCTGGATGCGGCCTTCGAGATCGGTGGCCACACGCTCGATCATGCGTACGCCAGCCGCATGCCCGGTCACCAGTGGGCGGCGCAGGTGCGCGACGGCAAGTCAGCCCTGGAAGACATCCTCGGGCACGAGGTGGCGGGCTTCTGCTACCCGGGAGGCAAGCACGACCCCTTGTCGCGCGCCATCGTCGTGGAATCGGGCTTTCGCTACGCGCGCACGACCGAAAACCTGCGCCTGTGCCTGGGCCACGACGCCTGGGCCCTGCCCACCACGGTGCAGCTCTTCGATCACCGCCGCATCACCCTGTTGGGCAACCTGCTCAAGGGGGGAAACTGGTCGAGGCGCATGGGTCCGGCCGCGATCATGGTGTCGGCCGGCTCCCTGCAGCACCGACTGGCCGCGCTGCTGGACGAGGCGCAGCGCGTGGGCGGCGTGTTGCACCTGTGGGGCCACTCCTGGGAGCTCGATGCCTTCGGGCTGTGGGACCTCGCCGACAGCGTGTTGCGCCAGGTGGCCGAGCGCGTCCCGCCCGAGCGTCGGCTGCGCAACTGCGATCTGCCCCGGCTGCTGGCCGCCGCCTGATGCCGGCGACGCGCGCCCACGCATCCGGTCCCCGCGCATGAGAGCGGCCGACGTCGCCAGGGGGCTCGGGTGGACCACCGCCGCAGCCGTGGTCAACATGCTGGCGCAGGTGGCGTTCACGGCCGTGCTGGCACGCCAGCTCGAGCCCGCGGCCTTCGGCCTGTTCGCGATGGCCGGTATCGCCCTGCGCTTCACCAGTTTCTTCGCACAATGGGGCACCTTCGAGACGCTGGTGCAGGCGCCCTCCCTGGCTCGGGGCATGGTCGCCACCGCGCTCGTCGTCGGCCTGGGCTCGTCGCTGGTCATGTACGCACTGACCGCTGCGGCTGCGCCACTGGCCTCGCTCTACTTCCAGGCCGAGGCCTTGACGCCGCTGGTGCTGGCCTTCGGCCTGTCGCTGCCGCTTTCCGCGCTGGGCGCCATCCCCACCGCCTTGCTGTCGCGCGAAGGGCGCTTCGCCCACCTGAGCGTCATCGAGGTCGGCGCCTACGTGGCGGGCTTCGGCGGGGTAGGGGTGACCTGCGCGCTGGCCGGCCTCGGCGCCTGGAGCCTGGTGTGGGGCTCGCTCGCGCAGCAGGCACTGTCCACGCTGGCCGGCTACGCGCTGGCCCGGCCCGACCTGTCCTGGGGGCCGGCGCGGCCGGACTGGGCGGCCATCGTGCGGCCCGGCTCG
>JBDKFA010000319.1:0-3300 GCA_039798945.1 Pseudomonadota bacterium | reverse complement strand
CCACGCGCAGCCGGCCCGGGTCGGCGAGCACTTCCTGCACGAATGGCCGCACCTGGTGCGGCGCGGCCGCGGGCGCGCCGGTGTCGGCCCCGGCCACCGCATCGAGCAGCGCGGCACTGTCGCGCACCGAACGCGTGAGGCCGTGCTCGATCGCAAAGCCGTTCCACAGCTCGCCCAAGTCTGGCCCCGAGGGTACGCGCCCGCGCGTGGGCTTCAGGCCGAAGAGGCCGCAGCACGACGCCGGGATGCGGATCGATCCGCCGCCGTCGCCGCCCGTGGCCAGCGGCACCAGTCGGGCCGCCACCGCGGCCGCTGAGCCGCCGCTGGAGCCGCCCGGGGTGCGCGAGAGGTCCCAGGGGTTGTGCGTGGCACCCGTGAGCTGCGGCTCGGTGTAGGGCACGAGCCCGAACTCGGGCGTGTTCGTCTTGCCCACGATCAGCGCCCCGGTGGCGCGCAGCCGCCGGATGAACTCGCTGTCGTGGTCCGCAGCGCCCGTGGCGCGCTGCAGCAGCCGGTTGCCATGCCAGGTGGTCAGGCCGCGCACGGTGCTCACGAGGTCCTTCACCAGCACGGGCACGCCCGCGAAGACGCCCTCGCGGTCGGTGCCGGCGCGCTGGCGCAGCGTGAGCTCCTCGCGTGCGGTGTCGAAGGCCTGGACCACCACGGCATTGAGGGCCGGGTCGTGGGTGCGCACGCGCGCCTCGCAGGCGTCGAGCAGTTCGGCCGGGGAGACTTCGCCAGCGCGTACCCGCGCGGCCAGGCCGGTCGCATCGTCGAGCGTGAAGTCGAAGGTCATCGTGGTTGCGCAGCGGGGTGGATCGGGGTAAGGCTGGAACGGTCAGCGCTGCAACGGCTTCTTCAGGCCGCGCGCGCATCGGCGCAGATGAACTCGGCCGCACGCTCGGCGATCATCACCACGGGCGCATTCGTGTTGCCGCTCGTGATGCGCGGCATCACCGAGGCGTCCACCACCCGCAGGCCCGCCAGGCCGTGCACACGCAGCCGCGCGTCCACCACGTCCATCGGTCCCGGGCCCATGCGGCAGCTGCCCACCGGGTGATAGATGGTGTCGGCGTGCTCGCGCACGAAGCGCTCGATCTGAGAATCGGTCTGCGCGCTGGCGGACGCCGCCGATTCGCGCCCGCCGTGGCGGGCGAGCGCGGGCTGGCCGAGGATGTGGCGCATCAGCTTGAAGCCGCGCACCAGGCGGTCGGTGTCGGCCTGTTCCTGCAGGAAGGCGGGGTCGATCAGCGGAGCGGCCAGGGGGTCCGGGCTTGCGAGCGTCACACGGCCGCGGCTGGCGGGCTGCAACACGCACACGTGGCACGAGTAGCCATGGCCGAAGACGGTCTTGCGGCCATGGTCCACGAGCTTACCGATCACGAAGTGCAGCTGCAGGTCGGGCAGCGGCTCCTCGGGGCGGCTGCGCACGAAGCCGCCGGACTCGCCGAAGTTGGTCGTGAGCATGCCGGTGCGGGCCCGACGCCACTCGAGGATCCCGGCGCCCACACGCGCCAGGCCCCCAAGGCTCAAGCCGAAGGTCTGTGCGAGGCCGGGCGCATTCACCACCATCACCACGTCGATGTGGTCGTGCAGGTGCTCGCCCACGCCGGGCAGGTCGTGCAGTACCGGCACGCCCCGCGCTTGCAGGTGGGCGCCGGGCCCGATGCCCGACACCATCAGCAGCTGCGGCGACTGCAGCGCACCGGCGCACACCAGCACCTCGCGCGCGGCCTCGAGCCGCCGGCGCGTGCCGCCGACCACGGCTTCCACGCCGGTGGCGCGCTTGCCGTCGAGCACGATGCGCGTGGCCTGCGCGCCTGTCAGCACCTCGAGGTTGGGCCGGCTGCGGTGGGGCGTGAGGTAGGCCTTGGCGGCGCTGTAGCGTTCGCCCTGGCGGTGCGTGACCTGGTAGCGGCCCACGCCCTCGAAGCGCTCGCCGTTGAAGTCGGGGTTCTCCTCGAAACCGGCCTGCACGCCGGCGCGCACGAAGTCGTCGGCCACCGGGCAGGGGCTGCGCACTTCGGTCACGTTCAGCGGGCCACCAGTGCCGTGGAAGGCGTCGGCGCCGCGCTCGTTGTGTTCGGCGCGCTTGAACACCGGCAGCACGTCTTCCCAGGCCCAGCCGGGGTTGCCGGCGGCGGCCCAGTGGTCGTAGTCCGACGGGTGGCCGCGGGCGTAGATCATCGCGTTGATCGAGCTCGAGCCGCCCAGCACGCGCCCGCGCGGCTGGTAGCCGCGGCGCCCGTTCAGGCCGGGCTGCGGCACCGTCTCGAAGGCCCAGTTCAGCCCCTTGAGGCCCTTCAGACGCGCCATCGCGGCCAGGCCTGCGGGGCAGTGGATGAGTGCGGTGGTGTCCGACCCGCCTGCTTCGAGCAGGCACACCCGCACGGAAGGGTCTTCGCTGAGCCGGCCGGCGAGCACCGAGCCGGCCGAGCCGCCGCCCACGATCACGTAGTCGTACACCGCGCAGAGCCCTCCCGTGTGTGCGCCGGCCGCAGCGGGAAGGCTGCTGGCCATGTGGGCGCCCGTAGCCGCATCCTACCCAGGGATGGCTGCAGCGGTCACCCCCAGATTCCCGACATCGGCCGCCCGCACCCCCTCGGTGGCTGGCGAGGTGAGGCCGAACTCGCGTGCGAGCAGCGCGTATGAGCGGCGCCGCACGGCGGGGTCGTGCGCCCAGGTGTTGACGACGAGCTCGTCGAGCCCGAGGGCCCTGGCGAGTTCGTGCAGCTGCTGCGCCACGCGCTCGGCCGAGCCCACGAAGGCCTTGTGCCGCATCGCCTGCACCGTGGGCATCTCCGCCGGCGTGAAGCCCTCCTCGGCGATCGAGGCGGGCGCTCGCAGCGGCCCGAGCACGCCGCGGTTGCGGTCCACGCGCCAGCGCTCTCGGGAGAGCGCGTGAAAGCTCGCCTCCTCGTCGGTATCGGCCGCCAGTGCCCATACGCAGATCGTCGGCCATGCGCGCGGGTGGCGCGCGCTCGGGCGGTACAGCGTGCGGTACAGGTGCAGCGCCTGCTCCACGCCCTGGCCGTCCATGAAGAAGTAGGCGAACGCGTAGGGCAGGCCCAGGTGCGCCGCCAGCTGCGCGCCGTAGTCGGAGCTGCCCAGCACCCACAGCTCGGGGCTGCGGGCGGTGCCGCCGATGTCGGCCGCCGGCGGGCGTGGGTGCGCGGCGAGCCCGCGGTGCACGGCGCCCGACACCCAGGCCTGCAGGTCGAGCACCTGCTCGGGGAAGTCTTCGGCCATGCCCGAGACATGCGGGTTCAGCGCCTGGGCGGTGCGCCGGTCGCTGCCCGG
>JBDKFA010000318.1:0-14693 GCA_039798945.1 Pseudomonadota bacterium | reverse complement strand
TCCTGCGCGCCCGTGCGCGACGGTGATCCACGCGTCGAGGGAGCGTCGGACGCTGGTCGTCGCTGTCATCGAATGGCCGCTGAGCGTCGATGCCGCCGGCCGATCGGTACACCGCGGACGTCGGGGGTCAGCCTGAAGGAGCCGGCGCCGGCACCGCCTGGCCGCTACGGGGTCGCGGGTGGCCGCGTCGCCTCGCGGTCCAGCATCATCTTCATCATCAATTGCATCATGCGCATGCAGGTGCGCATCATCTCGGGCCGCATGGGCATGCCCGCGCCCGCTTCCTGGCCGCCCATCCCGCCCATCCCGCCCATCCCTCCATGCATCCGGCCCATCATGGCCATGCCTTCGTGCATGACCTTCCCGTGCTCCTGCATCAGGCTCTCGCGCTCCTGTGGGGTCTTCGCAGACCTCATCCTGTCGTGCATCTCCTGCATCGACTTCATCATCGAATCCATCTGGCCTGGCGTCGGGGCGGACGCAGCCGTTGCTGCTGCCTCCGGTGGGTGATGAGGCGCGTGGGCCTCCTCCAGCGGGCCCGTGGCGCACCCCGCCACGACGAGCGAACCGCCGAGAACCGCCAGTGCGACTTTCATGGGCACCTCCGACATGAGCTCGGCCCAGCTTGCGGCAGGTTGCCGGGAGGGGCTTGAGGCGGCTCAACGCCGCCCCTTCGCACCCGTTCGCGCCCGTTCGCGACCGTCTTCTGGGCGGGTCCGCTCCATGTGGTGGAATCTCGCCTCAGACCATGATCGACCACCTCGACCACCTCGTCCTCACCACCGCGCGCCGCGAGGCCTGCGTGGACTTCTACACGCGCGTGCTGGGCATGCGGCTCGAGTCCTTCATCGGCGGCACCCCGCCGGTGGAGCGGCAGGCCTTCAGGTTCGGCAACCAGAAGATCAACCTGCATGTGCAGGGCAGCGAGTTCGAGCCCAAGGCGCACCTGCCGGTGCCCGGCGCGCTGGACCTGTGCTTCATCGCCTCGGTCCCGCTCGAGCAGGTGATCGAGCGGCTGCGTGCGGCGCCCTGGCCTATCGTGGAAGGGCCGGTGATGCGCACGGGAGCGACGCAGAAGATCCGCTCCGTCTACGTGCGCGACCCGGACTTCAACCTGATCGAGATTTCCGAACTGGCTTGATCGCGCACCGATGCGGCAGCCCGCATCAGCCATGCGAGCACCACCCACTCCAGGAGCACAACCGATGAGACGCCACCTCACCCTGGCCACCGTGGCCAGCTGCGCGCTGGCCATGGCCTTCGCCGCCCTGCCTGCACAGGCCCAGACCTGGCCGGCCAAGCCGATCCGCATCGTGGTGGGCGTGACCACCGGCGGCACCACCGACACGCTGGCCCGCTTCATCGGTCAGGAGATGGCCAAGGACCTCGGGCAGCCGGTGATCGTCGAGAACCGCACGGGCGCGGGCGGCAACATCGCCGCCGAGGCCGTGGCGCGCGCGCCGGCCGATGGCTACACGCTGCTCTTCGTCAACACCAGCCACTCGGTGAACATGGGGCTGTACGGCCCGCGCGTGCCCTATGACGCGGTGCGCGATTTCACGCCGATCACGCAGGTCTCCACGGGGCCGGCCGTGCTGGTTGCGGCCAAGGACTTCCCGGCGCGCGATGCGCGCGAGCTCATCGCGCTGGCCAAGGCGCAGCCGGGCAAGCTCGACTTCGCGGTCGGCGGCCTGGGCACGTCGATCCACATGGCCGGCGAGCTCTTCAAGATGATGGCCGGGGTGGAGGTGGTCAACGTGCCGTACAAGGGCAGCAACCCTGCGCTGCTGGATGTGGTGGGGGGCCAGGTGAAGCTGATGTTCGCGCCGGTCATCAACGCGATCCCGCAGATCAAGGCGGGCAAGGTCAAGGCGCTGGGCGTCACGAGCACAGCCCGGATCCCGGCGCTGCCCGACGTGGCGCCGATCGCCGACGTGCTGCCGGGCTACGAGAGTGCGGCCTACTTCGGGCTGCTGGCGCCGGCGAACCTGCCGCGCGACATCCTCGCACGGCTGCACGCCTCGGCGGTGAAGGCCGCGCAGCAGCCCGAGCTGCGCGCACGCCTGGAACCTGACGGCGCGCGCGTGCTGGCGGGCTCGCCTGAGGAGTTCCGTGTCTTCCTCGTGGCCGATGTGGAGAAGTGGCGCCAGGTCGTCAAGGCCACCGGCGCCAAGCCCGAGTAGCGGGCGCGCGCCCGCTGGCGGGGGCCGGGCGGGCAGTCGCGTGCGGCCTCAGCGCTGCGGCATGTCGCGCACCGAGTAGCCGAGGCTGATGGTCGCGTCCTCGGGGATGGCGGGCATCGTCGCGTTCCAGGCCTCCCAGTTCGCGCGCAGCCGCGCGAGCAACTCGGGCTCGTAGGGCGCGCGGTTGGCGCGCTCGCGCGCGTCGGCCTCGATGTCGAACAGGTAGTCGGTCCCGTCCACGCGCAGGTACTTCCAGCGCCCCTCGCGCCAGGCGCGCTGGCCGCGGTGGTTCATGCGCCAGGCCATCGGCCGCGCGAAGCCGTGGCCGGGATCGCGCAGCACGGGCAGCAGCGACACACCGTCCAGCGGGTACGCCGGGTGCGGCGCCGCGCCCGCGGCGTCGAGCATCGTGGCCGACCAGTCCATCGTCAGGCAATGCTGGGTACTCACGCGGCCCGGTGCGATGACGGCAGGCCAGTGCGCGATCCAGGGCACGCGGATGCCGCCTTCGGTGAGGTCCATCTTGCCGCCCACGAGCGGCCAGTTGTCGGAAAAGCGCTCGCCGCCGTTGTCGCTCGTGAAGACGATCAGCGTGTTGTCCAGCCGGCCGCAGCCGCGCAGCGCCTGCACGACGCGGCCGATGCCTTCGTCCATGTGGTGGATCATGCGGCGGTAGGTTTCCACGTTGCCGCCGGCGAGGTGAAAGAGGCTGCCTTCCACCTTCAGCGCGCGGTCCTCCCGCGTCTCCCACGGCCAGTGTGGCGCGGTGTAGTGCAGGCTCAGGAAGAGCGGGGCGTCGCCCTGCGCCTCGTGCTGCAGCCAGGCGAGCGCGCGCTCGGTGATGAGGTCGGTCAGGTAGTGGCCGTCGGCGTGGTGGCTCTCTTCGCCCAGCCACAGGTCGTGCCGGCCGGCGGAGTCCTGGTGGGTGAAGTAGTCGACCCCGCCGCTCATGGAGCCGAAGTAGGTCTCGTAGCCCGATCGCAGCGGGCCGAAGTGCGGCGGGTAGCCCAGGTGCCACTTGCCCATCAGCGCGGTGCGGTAGCCCGCCTCGCGCAGCAGCGAGGGCAGCGTGGGATGCTCGGGCGGCAGGCCGAGCGTCGCGCTGCCGCGGCTGCGGCTGCTGATGGGCTCGTCGGCCGCCCCGCGCAGCCGGTACTGGTAGCGCGCCGTCATCAGCGCAAAGCGCGTGGGCGAGCACACCGGGGAGTTGGCGTAGCCCTGCGTCAGGCGCAAGCCGCCGGCGGCCAGGCGGTCGAGCACCGGCGAGACGGGACCGAAGGCGGCGTCGCGGCCGCCGTAGCAGCCCAGGTCGGCGTAGCCCAGGTCGTCGGCGACGATGAATACGATGTCGGGGCGCCGGCTGCGGGTGGCGGCAGTGGCGGGGGTGGCAGGGGTGTCGGTGCTCATCGGTCGGCCTTCAGGCTGCGGACGGTACCCGTACTGTAGGGGTGCGCGTCGCCCGGACGGCAGCCCATGAGGCTGCTTCAGGCAGGCGCCCTCATCCCGCCCAGGCCGGCTGGCGAAATGCCGCCACCAGGAAGTCGATGAGCACCCGCACCTTGGGCGTGAGGTGCTTGCGGCTGGGGTACACCGCATAGATGCCCAGCTCGATCGAGCGGTACGCGGGCAGGATCTCCACCAGCGCACCGCTGGCCAGGTGCGGGCCGACGAGGAAGGTGGGCTGCAGCACGATGCCCTGGTGCGCCACGGCGGCGGCGCAGCAGGTGTCGCCGCTGTTCGTGCGCATGCGCGGCGCCACCTTCACATGGACCGAGCCCTGCGGGCCCTGGAACTCCCATTGGTCGCCGGTGGCCAGCAGCGTGTAGCCGATCACCGCGTGCTGTGCGATGTCCGACGGGTGCGCCGGCGTGCCGTGCCGCCGCAGGTACTCGGGCGAGGCGCACAGCACGAGCCGTGTCGAGGAGAGCTGGCGGCTCACCAGCGAGGAGGCGGGCAGCCGCGCGATGCGCACCGCGAGGTCGTAGCCCTCGTCGACGAGGTCGACCACCCGGTCGGCGAGCGTGACGTCCAGCAGCACCTTGGGGTGGCGCGCGAGGAAGGCCGGCCACAGGGGTGCGAGGTGCAGCAGCCCGAAGGTCACGGGCACGTTGATGCGCAGCTGGCCCACGGCGTCGCCGGCGTGCGCGCTGAGCTCGGCCTCGGCTTCCTCGAGGCCCTGCAGCAGCTGGCGGCAGCGTTCGTGGAAGACCTCGCCCTCGGGTGTGAGCGAGAGCCGGCGTGTGGTGCGGTGCAGCAGCCGGGCGCCCAGCCGGGCCTCCAGGTCCGCCACCAGACGCGAGACGGCGGTTTTCGACACGTCCAGGGCGTCGGCGGCGCGCACGAAGCTGCCGGCATCGACGACGGCGGCGAAGGCGCGCATTTCCTGGAACCTGTCCATCGCCGTATTGTCCCGTAAAACGGGAGAGTATTTCCAAATATGGACGCTTTATCGGGTGAACGAGGATTTCTACAGTCCTGCTCACCGCAGCACGGTGCGGCACCCGGCCGCGCCAGGGCCGGCCACTTCACCCTCTGCACTTCACCTTCAACCCTTCACCTTCACCGACAGAGAGCCACCATGAGCAACACCCTCGTCACCCGCCTGATGTCCACCGACGACGGCACCGCCGCACTGGCCCTGCGCGTCCCCGTGGGCATCATCTTCGCCGCGCACGGCGCCCAGAAACTCTTCGGCTGGTTCGGCGGCTACGGCCTGGACGGCACAGGCCAGTTCTTCGGCTCGATCGGCCTGAACCCCGGCTACCTGATGGCGCTGCTGGCCGGCCTGGCCGAGTTCGTCGGCGGCCTGGCGCTGGTGGCGGGCGTGCTGGTGCGGCCCGCGGCGGCTGCGCTCGCCTTCACGATGCTGGTGGCGATCTTCGCGGTGCACTTCAGCAAGGGCTTCTTCATGTCCAGCGGCGGCTACGAGTACGCGCTGGCGCTCTTCGCCGCGTCGGTCGCGCTGCTGCTCAGCGGCGGCGGCCGGCTCTCGGTGGACCGCGCCCTGAGCGGAGCACGGTGATGCCGCGCCTGCCCAGCCTGTTCGTCTCCCACGGCGCGCCCACCTTCGCACTCGAGCCCGGCCGGGCTGGGCCGCGCCTGACGGCGCTGGGCCAGGCGCTGCCCCGGCCGCAGGCCGTGCTGGTGGTGTCGCCGCACTGGATGACGCCCACGCCGCGCGTGGGCACCGCCGCCCGGCCCGCCACCGTGCACGACTTCGGCGGCTTCGACCCCGCGCTCTATGAGCTGAGCTACCCGGCGCGCGGCCACGCCGCGCTTGCCCAGCGCGCGCTCGAATGGCTGAATGCCGCCGGCTGGCGCGCACAGGCCGACGCGAGCCGCGGCCTGGACCACGGCGCCTGGGTGCCGCTGATGCACCTGTACCCGGGAGCGGAAGTTCCCGTGTTCCAGGTCTCGATGCCCGCCGCGCTGGACGCCGCCGGCGCCTGGGCCCTCGGGCGCACGCTCGCACCGCTGGCCGAGGAGGGTGTGCTGATCGTCGGCTCGGGCAGCCTCACGCACAACCTCTACGAGTTCCGCGGCGGCCCCGCTACAGATGCGGTGCAGGCGCCCTACGCGCTCGAATTCGCGGCCTGGGTGCGCCGCGCGGTGGAGGAGGGCGACCGGGTGCGGCTGCTGCGCACGCTCGACGAGGCGCCGCATGCGCGCCGCGCCCACCCGACGGCGGAGCACTTCTGGCCGCTGCTCGTGGCCGCCGGCGCGGCCGACCTGGCGCAGCCTGTGCAGGTGATCGAAGGCGGCATCGTGCATGGCGTGCTGTCGATGGACAGCTGCCTGTTCGGTTGGCCGGGAGGCGTGGCATGACCGGGCGGGTGCCTACGCCTGCGGACCTGCTGATTCAACGCCCGGCCGGCGGCAGCCAACAGCCCCCTGAGTTGCTGTTGCTCTTCCACGGCGTGGGTTCGAGCCAGCAAGACCTGCGCCCTCTGGGCCAGGCCCTGGCGGCGCATCGGCCAGGGGCGTGGGTGGTGAACGTGTGTGCACCCGAGCCTTCGGACTTCGGCGCGGGCTGGCAGTGGTTCTCGGTGCAGGGCGTGACGGAGCACAACCGGCCCGACCGGGTGGCCGCTGCGATGCCGGCTTTCCGGGCGCGGGTGCAGGCCTGGCAGCGCGAGACGGGGGTGGACGCCGCCGATACCGTGTTGATCGGCTTCTCGCAAGGGGCCATCATGGCGCTGGAATCAACGCAGCAGCCGGGGCCGGCGATCACCGGGCGAGTGGTGGCCATCGCCGGGCGCTTTGCCCAGCCCCCGCGCCATGCCCCCGCCGAGACGATGGTGCACCTGATCCATGGCGAAGACGATCGCGTGATGCCTATCGGCCTGGCGCTCCATGCCGAGCGACACCTGAGGGAGCTGGGCGGGCAGCCCACACTCGAGCGCGTAGCCGGGCTCGGGCACGGCATCGACGCACGGGTGGTCGAGGCATTGGCCCGATGCCTGGGACAGAGTCCCGTCTAGGCCAGCGCGTGCCGCACCAGCAGCGCTGCCAGCACCAGCATCGTCACACCGATCAGCCCGTCGAGCACTTGCCAGGCGCGTGGCCGCGCGAACCATGGCGCGAGCCAGCGTGCGCCGAAGCCGAGCAGCACGAACCAGCCGATGCTCGCGCTGCTGGCCCCCGCGATGAACCAGCCGCGCAGCGCCGCGGGCTGCTGCGCGCCGATGCTGCCCACGAGCAGCACGGTGTCGAGGTAGACGTGCGGGTTGAGCAGGGTGAAGGCAGCGGCCTGGGCCACGGCCACGCGGCGCGTCAGGCCCGCTCCGCCTTCGGCTGCGCGCAGCCGGTTCTCCTGCCGCGCGCGGCGCAGCGCCTGCACGCCGTACACCGCCAGGAAGGCCGCGCCCGCCCAGGCCAGCGCCCGCGCGAGCCTCGGGCTTTCGCCCAGGGCCTGTGCCATGCCCAGCACGCCTGCGGCGATGAGCATGGCGTCGGCCAGTGCACAGAAGAGCACCACGCTGCCCACATGCTCGCGGCGCAGGCCCTGGCGCAGCACGAAGGCATTCTGGGCGCCGATGGCCACGATCAGGCCGAAGCTCAGGGCCAGGCCATGCAAGAAGACGGGTAGGGCGTGCGAGGCGAGGCCAGGCAGGGTCATGGTGTGCCCAGTGTCGCAGGGCGGCGGGGCAGGTCAGCGTGGCGGCGGCAGGTTTTCGCCGCGCACGCGGCGCCACAGCCAGGGCAGCCCGACCGCTGGGTCGACGCGCAGGGCGAGGCGCTCGGTGGGCACCAGCGGCGCCATCGGGCTCTTGCGCTCGGCCACCGCAAACACGAACGCGTAGGCCGGTTCCTGGCCCATGCGCAAGTCGGTGATGTGCAGGCGGCCGTCGCGCTCGTTCATGGCCCAGAAGCCGTCGCTGAAGGCCTGGATGCGGCGCACCGCGTCCAGGCCGGCGGATTCGGCGGCCAGCGCATTGCCGCGCTCGAAACGGTCGAACACGATGCGCTCGGCGGGTGGCGCAGGCGGGTCGAGCAGCGAGTAGAAGCCCTCCCGGTACGCACTGCCGGCCTCGTCGAGCGCGACCACGCGCCAGGCGATCGTATTGAACGGGGTGGGCGTGACGAGCAACCGGTCGGCCGCCAGGCCTTGCGCCGCCAGCGAGGCGCGCGCCACGCCCTCGACGTGGGCCTGCGCGGCCACGCTCCAGCCGATGTAGGCCGTGCTCAGCACGAGGCCGGCCGCGTTGATCCGCAGCGCGGCTGCGCGCCGCCCGAGCGCCATGGCGGCGAGCGTGCCGAGCAGCAGCGGCAACGTGTAGGCCGGGTCGATGATGAAGAGGCTTCCCACGCCCACCGGCGTGTCGCTGAAGGGCAGGAAGAGCTGCGTGCCGTAGATGGTCATCGCATCCAGCAGCGGGTGCGTGATGAGCGCCAGCCAGGCCGCAAGCCACCAGCGGTGCCACTGCTGCCGCTCGCGCGCCAACGCCGCCATGCCCCAGCCCAGCGGCAGCGACAAGAGGGTGAGCCAGAACAGGGCGTGCGTCTCGGCGCGGTGCAGCACCATGTCGAGCACCGCGTCGCCGTGGTCGATGAGCACGTCGAGGTCGGGCAGCGTGCCGGCCACGGCCCCGAATGCGGCGGCCTTCCAGATGGCGGTGCGGCGCCGCATCGCGGCCACGGCCACCGCCGCGCCCAGCGCGGCTTGCGACAGGGAGTCCATGTGCGCGAGGCTGACACAGCCTGTGCGGGGGCTGCCGGCGTGGGGGCATATTGGGGAGTACGGGCCATGCGGGGCAGGAGAGCCATGCGGAGGCGTCGCGCGGTCGCGCGCCCCGCTCGTGCGGCGGGTCGCGCCGCGGATGACGGGCCCCGCGACTTGCGTGCCATTGCACCCGCGTGCGCGCGCTGCCCTTCAGGTTCGACCCGGTTGCGCCGATACACGGTCTGTAACAACTCGACACGCTGGAAGCCGGGGTCTGCCCGCCGCACCATGTCCCACGCACCTCTGTCCGTCCTGAAGCATGTGGTCAACATCGGGGTGCCGTTGCCTTTCGATGTGCTGGACAGTCTCGGCCAGCTGCTGCTGGCGCGTGGCCAGGTCATCGAGTCGCACTCCCGGCTTGAGACGCTGTGCGTGCGCGGCTCCATGGTGGACCTGGACGACGTCAGGAAATGCACCTCGCGCGTCGAGTCCGCCACGCCCCAGGAGCTGCCGGGGCTGTGGGTGGAGTCGATGAACAGCATCTCGCGCGTGCTGCGCAGCGCCCGGCAGCCGATGTTCCGCATCGCGCTGGACACGGCCGCCAAGCCGGTGCTGGAACTGGTGGCGCGCGACCCCGACCTGGCCCTTTTCCAGATCCTGCGCCAGGACCCGAACCCCAACGTGCAGTACGGGGTGGACCACTCGGTGCACTGCGCCATCGTGGCGCGCCTGGTGGCGCAGCGCCTGGGCTGGAGCGACGACGAGTGCCACCTTGCGTTCAAGGCGGCGTTGACGATGAACCTGTCCATGCTGGAGCTGCAGGGCGTGCTGGCCCTGCGCAAGTCCCCGCCCAACCCGGAACAGCGCGAGGCCATCCGCACGCATCCGCTGCGCAGCCGTGAGATGCTCGAGGCTGCGGAGGTGACCGACGCTGACTGGCTGCGAGCGGTGGAGGAACACCACGAGCGGCCCGACGGCTCGGGCTACCCGGGCGGCCGGCGCGAACTCGGGCAGTTCTCCGAGCTGATCCGGCGCGTGGACATCTACTGCGCCAAGCTCAGTTCGCGTGCCAGCCGGGAAGCGATCCAGGCCGACCGCGCTGGCCGCGAGATGTTCATGAGCGAGCCCAACCACCCGATGGTCGCGGCCATCGTCAAGGAGTTCGGCATCTACCCGCCGGGCTGCTTCGTGCGCCTGGAGTCGGGCGAGCAGGCCATCGTCGTGCGGCGCGGGGCACAGGTGCATGCACCAGTGGTGACGGTGCTGACGCTGCGTTCCGGGGAGCTTCGAGGCGACCCGGTGCGCTGCGACACTAGCCGCCCCGGCTGGAGGGTGAAGAGCATCATCCCCGAGCGCGAGGTCCGCGTGCGGCTGCCGCCCCAGCAGCTGATGGGGCTCGTGGGCGGCTGACGCACCCGCGCCGGCCGGCGAGCCGCCCCGGCCCTCACAACCGCATGTCCACCGACACGTTGAGCTGCGGCCGGTTGTAGCGCTCGTTCGCGCTGAAGTCGCCGTTGGCCAGCACCGTGCGCACCGTGCCGTTGGGCGGGCCGAACTGCTGCACGCCGGCACTCGCCGCCACGCGCATGGAAAGCCCCGGGCGGAAGATCCACTGGGCGAAGAGGTCCATGCTGCGCACCCGCGAGCGCTGCTGCAGCTGGTCGGCCGTGAGCAGCGTGTCGTAGGCGGGCGTGAGGCTCACGCTGCCGCCGATGTTCAGCGGCAGCCCGGTGATGCGCTGGTCGAATCCGAGTGTGGCCGACCACGGCTGCTGGCCGTCGAGGCGGTTGTCGGGGCCCGGCAGCGCGGCCACGCTCGAGCGGTACAGGTTGACCGAAGCGCGCAGGTTCAGCGCCTTGAAGTCGCCCAGCAGCGCCGGCAGCAGCTCGGCGGCGCGGCCGCGCACCTCGAGCTCGATGCCGCTGGTGGTGGCTTCGGAGAAGTTCACCGGCTGCGAGACCCAGCGCGGCACGGTGGCCCACGGCACGGTCTGCAGCGTCGTCACGTTCCGCACGAGGCCGGTGATCTGGCGGTGAAAGAGGCCCACGCTCCACATGCCGCCCCCGGGCAGGTAGCGCTCGAGCGCCACGTCCAGCCCCGTGGCGAGTTCGGGGCGCAAGGCGGGGTTGCCGGTGCGGTCCGGGGCAAGCTCGGTGTTGGGCAACCGGGTGTCGAGATAGTTCGAATTCAGCGTGGGCCGCGCCAGCAGCGTGCCGAGGTTGGGGGCGCGGTAGCTGCGCGTCAGGCTTGCGCGCAGCACGTCCCGGCTCTTCGGGTCGATGCGCCACGTGAGGTGCACGAGCGGCGAGAGCACGCGGCTCTCGTTGACCACCGGCGTGGCCGTGCCGCGGCTTTCGGTGCGGATGCTCTCCTCGCGCAGGCCGAGGTACATCTGCCACTGCGCGGAGATCTCCCACTCGTCCTGCAGGTACCAGGCGGTGCGCCGCACGCGGGCATCGAAGGGCTGGCCCTCGAACTCCGGCAGGACGACCGCCCCGCCGGCCAGCGTCGTCGTGCGCCGCTCGTTGCGCTCGCGCGCCTCGAGGTCCCAGCCCATCGTGAGGCTGTGCGAGTCGCCAAGCAGCCGGCTGTACTTGCCGGCCTGCGTCAGGCCCTCGTCGGTGCCGCCGCCCACCGCGCGCAGCCGCTCCTGGCCGTCGCGCAGGTTGCGCACGTCGAAGGTCCAGCGCGACTGCTGCACGCCGGCGCGCAGCTCGATGCGCTGGTCGGCCGCGAAGCGGTTGTTCCAGGTGAGGTTGCCGCGCAGGTTCTGCCACGTGCCGTCCTGGTCCGAGTCGTCCTCGAGCACGGGTGCGCCGGAGAGGATGCGGTTGGCGTAGTCGTTGCGGTTGTTCCACCAGCCCTTCTGGGCGAAGGTGGCCAGCGACAGCGTCTGGTCGTCGCTGAACTTCCAGTTCAGCCGCGGCCCGGCGTTGAAGCCGTAGCCCCAGGACTGCGAGGTGCCGACCTGGCTCACGAGCGAGGGCTTGCCATCGCTGCCCGGCGCCTGCTTGGTCAGCGTGTTGCGGCTTTCGCGCCCCCATTCGAAGAGCGACAGCGGCAGCGAGAACGCGAGCGGCGCCTTGGCCTCGCCGATGTTCAGGTTCAGGTTGGCCATCGGCCGCTCGCGGCCGTCGGCCAGGCCCAGGCGCAGGCTGCGTTCGGAGCGGCGCGGGGCGTCCTTCAGGATGATGTTGATCGTGCCCGCGATCGCCTGCGCGCTCTGGTCGGCCGTGGGCGCGCGCAGCACCTCGATGCGCTCGATCTGCGAGGGGCTGAGCTGGTCGAGCGCGAAGCCCGGCGGGGCGGGGTCGCCGTTGATCAGGATCTGCGTGAAGCCCGCGCCCAGGCCGCGCATGCGCGGGCCGCCGGAGCCCACGTTCACGCCGGGCAGGCGGCGCATCACATCCAGCACGTTGGTGTCGCCGAACTTGTCGAGCTCCTCGCGCCCGTAGATCTGCTTGGCCACGCTTGCGGCGCGGCGCAGGTCGCTCGCGCCCTGGCGGCCGACGATGTCCACGCGCTGCGCGCTCGTGGGCTGGGGCGCGGGCTGGTCGCTCTGGCCCGAACCGGGGCCGGCATCCTGCGCGAAGGCGGGCGCGGCGCAGCCGAGCACGGCCAGGAAAGCGCCGAGCGCGGGGAGGGCGGGAAGGGTGGGAAGGGTGGGAAGGGCAGCCGCCAGAGGGCGGCTGCGAGAGGCATGGGGCAAAGGAATCTCCGGGTGCAACGCGCTGACCCTGGAATGACCGTGGAAAGTCCGTGAAGTTCCGGGCGGCGGGGTACGAAGGCGCAAAAAGCCCGCGATCATGCCAAGAAGCGCGGGATCGTGCTCGCGCCAGGCTCGTGCGTTGCGGCGGTGGCGTGCCTGTCAGTGCAACTTCACCCGCGGTTCCGTGCTCCGCGTGAGCAGCCGCGAGGCTGAGCCGAGCGCGGTCTTCCAGTAGCCGTGCAGCGCGACCTGGTGCATCTTGTAGAGCGAGAGATACATCGTGCGCGCGAAGAGTCCTTCGACCCACAGGTTGCCGCCCACGAGCGAGCCCATCAGGTTGCCCACGGTGGAGTATTCGCCGAGCGACACGAGCGAGCCGAAGTCGCGGTAGCGCCAGGGCGCGAGCGGCTGGCCGCGCAGGCGCCGGCGCAGCTGGCGCACGAGGTGCGAGGCCTGCTGGTGCGCGGCCTGCGCGCGTGGCGGCACCGTGACGCCCTCGCGCCCGGCCCAGGGCGCGGCGGCGCAGTCACCGAGGGCGAAGATGTTCGGGTCGCGTGTGGTCTGCAGCGTGGGCGTCACGACTAGCTGGTTGAGCCGGTTGGTCTCGAGCCCGGCGAGGTCGCGCAGGAAGTCGGGTGCGCGCACGCCAGCGGCCCACACGACGAGCTCGGCGGGAATCAGCTCCCCACCGGCCAGCTGCACGCCCGCGGCCTTCACGGCCGTCACGCGCGCGCCGGTGTGCACGCGTATGCCGAGCCCGGCGAGCAGCCGGGCGGCCGAGGCCGCCACGCGCTCGGGCAGCGCCGGCAGGATGCGCGGACCGGCCTCGATCAGGTGCAGCGTGATGTCGCGCTCGGGGTCGATGCGCTCGAGGTTGTAGCTCACGAGCACGCGCGTGGCGCGATGCAGTTCGGCGGCGAGCTCCACCCCCGTGGCACCCGCACCGACGATGGCCACCTGCAGCTGGCGTGGCGCGAGCGGCGCCTCCTGCATGTGTGCGCGCAGGCACGCGTTGACGAGCCGGCGATGAAAGCGCTCGGCCTGGCGCGGGGTTTCGAGGGCGATCGCGTGCTCGGCCACGCCGGGCGTGCCGAAGTCGTTCGTCTGGCTGCCCACCGCGATCACGAGCGTGTCGTAGCTGCGCGTGTAGGGTGCGGTGACGGGCTGCCCGTCCTCGTCACGCACGGGTGCGACGTGTACCAGCCGGTGCTCCCGGTCGAGCCCGACCATCTCGCCGGCGCGGTAGCGGAAGTGGTGCCAGTGCGACTGCGCGAGGTAGTCGGTGGCGTGCACGTGCATGTCCACGCTGCCGGCAGCGATCTCGTGCAGGTGCGGCTTCCAGAAGTGGGTGCGGGTCTTCTCGATCAGGGTCACATGCGCCAAGCCCTTGCGGCCGAGCGTGTCACCGAGCTGTGTGGCGAGCTCCAGCCCCCCGGCTCCGCCGCCGACGATGACGATGCGGTGCGGGCTCGGCGCGGGCACGGCTACAGCTTCTTGTGCGAGCCGTCGCACAGCGCGCCGTTGGCGCTGTGCTTGCAGCCGCAGAAGTACACGGTCTGGCTGCTCGTGGCCTCGTACTTCACAGGGGTGAACTCGCTGCCCTTGTGCGAGCCGTCGCAAAACGGCTGCGACTTGCTCTTGCCGCAGGCACACCAGTAGTAGGACTTGCCGGCTTCCACCGCGACGGCGTAGGGCGACTTCTGGGCGATTTCAGCGGGCATAGGGCTCTCCAGAGTTCGTGGGGGCGTACGGTGCGGACGACCAGAGCTGCAATGTAAGGCATGCTCCTGTCCGAGAATCTCCTCGTGCGCCTCTCCTGGGCTACCCTTTGGCCCCCACTCACCGGAGGCGCTGCACACGCCGCCCCGTCCCGTCACATGGCCCTCGCTCCCCTGGTGTTCTGGTCGCGCCTGATCCAGGCCGCTGCCGCCGTCGTGCTGACCCTCAGCGCCGTGTTGCTGCTCGCCCCCGATCTCGGCGAGCGCGTGTTCAACCTCGTGTACTACCAGCAGCTGTCCGGCCCTGTGCAGGCCCCCGCTCCCGTGGCGGGCTACATCCAGTTCGCCAACGGCATCATCGGTGCGGTGATGGCGGGCTGGATGTTTACGGTGATCATGCTGGCCCGTGGGCCCTTCGTGGCCGGGCAGGCCCTGGCCTGGCGCGCCATCGCCTATCCGCTGGCAGGCTGGTACGTGGTGGATACCGCGTTTTCCGCGGCGCACGGCGTGTGGGGCAACGTGCTGCTGAACACGGGCACGGCCCTGATGTTCGGCATCCCGCTGCTGGCTTCACGGAAGTACTTCAGCACGGGGCCCTGAGGGCCCCGTGACGAGGCCTACAGGCTAAGCGCCGCGGCCAGACCCGCGAAGAAGAACACGACCGCCGCCGTGATCAGGTACAAGGTGGCCAGGCCGGCGAACTTCAGCCCGGTGCGCACCCGCGTGTCCCGGTAGTACGCGCGCATGCCGTGCAAGCCGTACCACACCAGGTACCCAAGGGTTACCCAGCCCAGCGGCTCGGCCCAGCTGGCGGGCAGTGCCGCCGCCAGCACGAGCTCGAGGGAGGCCACCGCGAACAACGCGCAGTGGCAGTGCACGAGGAAGAGCAGGTGCACCGCGTAGAGCCGGCGCGGACGCCA
>JBDKFA010000317.1:0-18383 GCA_039798945.1 Pseudomonadota bacterium | reverse complement strand
TCGCCCAGACCCCGGCCGCCTGGCCTACGCAGCCGGTGAAGATCCTGGTGGGCTTCCCCGGTGGCTCCACGCCCGACATCGCCGCCCGCGTGCTGGCCGAGGCGCTGGGCAAGGCCTGGGGCCAGACGGTGGTGGTGGAGAACCGCCCCGGCGCCTCGGGCAACATCGCCGCCGATGCGGTGGCCAAGGCGCGCGACGAGCACACGCTGGGGGTCGTGATCAACGGCAACCTCACCACGGCGCGCCTGCTCAACCCGCGCCTGCCCTTCGACCCGGCGCGCGACTTCCACTTCGTGTCGCTGCTGGCCACCGCGCCGCTGGTGCTGGTGACGAACCCCGACAAGCCCGAGGGCGCGGCGTTCTTCAACGCCGCACGAACCGGCGGCAAGGCCTGGAGCTACGGCTCGGTGGGCATCGGCTCGGTGGGACACCTGGGCATGGAGGCGCTGCTGGCCAAGGCCGGCGCGGCCGGAGTCACGCACGTGCCCTACAACGGCAACCCGGCCGTGATCACGGCCCTCATCGGCGGGCAGGTGCAGATGGGCCTGATGCCCCCCGGCATCGCGCTGCCGCAGGCCAAGGAGGGCAAGATCCGCGTCATCGGCGTAACCGGCCCGCGCAGCCCTCTGGCCCCGGGCGTGGAGCCGCTGAACACGATGGGCGTGGCCCTCGAGGACCTGGAGGTCTGGACGGCCGTGGTCGGCCCGGCGGGCCTCTCGGCCGCGGCGCGCGAGCGCCTGGCGCGTGACGTGCCGGCGCTGCTGAAGACGGCCGAGGTGCGCGACAAGCTGCTGGCCGGCGGCTGGCAGGCGCAGGGCACCGGTGCCGAGGCGATGCGTGCACGCGTCGAGGCCGAGGCGCGCGTGCTCGGGGGCATCATCACGGCGCAGGGCATCACGACGAACTGACGCAGGTGGATATCCTCGAGCCCGCCCGGCGCACGCCGCTGCTCGGCGAGGCCGATCTCGTCGTGCTCGGCGGCGGGCCGGCGGGCCTGGCCGCGGCGGTGGCCGGTGCGCGCCACGGCGCGCGCACGGTGCTGGTCGAGCGCTACGGCTTTCTCGGTGGCATGGGCACGGCTGGCGGCGTCACGAACTTCGCGGGGCTCTACGGCCGGCGCGGCGGGGTGATGCAGCCGCTGGTGCGCGGCATCGTCGACGAACTGCTTGCGCGCATCGACCACCTTGGCGGGCTGAACGCGCCGCAGGATGGCCTGCAGGGCCGCATCCGCGTGCGCAGCTACGACATCCCGGCCTACATGTGTGCGGCCGACGAGCTGCTGGCTTCGGCAGGGGTGCAGGTCGTCTTCCACGCGCTCGCGTGCGGCGTGTCGATGGCCGACGAGCGCCACATCGACGCGCTGCTGCTCGAGACGCGAGAGGGCCGGCGTGCGCTGCGTGCACGCGAGTTCGTGGATGCCTCCGGCGACGGCGACCTCGCCCACCACGCGGGCGTGCCGTGGGACTACGGCGACGGCGAGGGCGGGGCGCTGTACCCGAGCACGATGGCGCGCATCGGCGGCGTGGACGCGGCCCAGGCGTTGCCTGCCGTGGGCGAGTTCGCCGCCATCGACCGGCTCATGCAGGCCGCCGCTGAGCGCTACCGCTTCGGCCGCCGCGGCGCGATCCTGCGCCCGCAGCGCAACCCGCGCGAGTGGCGCGCCAACGTCACGCAGCTGGCCAATGCCGAGGGCCGTGCGGCCAACGCGCTCGACGCAGCCGAGCTCAGCGCTGCCGAACTCGAAGGCCGGCGCCAGATCGCCGAGTACCTGCGCTTCCTGCGCGCCGAGGTGCCGGGTTTCACGCAGGCCGAGCTCGTCGCGCTGCCGGCGCAGGTGGGGGTGCGTGAGTCGCGGCGCATCCGCGGCGTCTACGCCCTCACGGGCGAGGACGTGCTCTCCAGCGCCCGCTTTGCCGACGTCATCGGCCTGAACGCCTGGCCTGTCGAGGTGCACGCCGAGGGCCGCATCGACTGGGCCTTCCCGCGCGACGCCGGCAACGCGTATCACCACCTGCCGCTGCGCATGCTCGTGCCGCAGCGCGTGGACAACCTGCTCGTGGCCGGGCGCTGTGCGTCGATGGAGCACCTCGGCCAGGCGGCGGCGCGCGTGAGCGGCGGCTGCTTCGCGATGGGGCAGGCGGCTGGCACGGCGGCCGCGCTGCGCCTGAATGGGCACGCCGACCTGCTCGCGCCGGCCGCGGTGGCCACGCTGCAGGCGCAGCTGCGCGCCGACGGCGTGGACCTGGACGACCCTACACCGCCACCGGCGCCTTGATGGCCGGGTGGTGCTGGTACTCGAGCACCTCGAAGTCCTCGTAGGCGTAGTCGAAGATCGAGTCCGGGCAGCGCCGGATGTTCAGCACCGGGTAGGGGTAGGGCGTGCGCGCGAGCTGCGTGCGCACCTGCTCCTCGTGGTTGGCGTAGATGTGGCAGTCCCCGCCCGTCCAGATGAAGTCGCCCACGTCGAGCCCGCACTGCTGCGCGAGCATGTGCGTGAGCAGCGCGTAGCTCGCGATGTTGAAGGGCACGCCGAGGAAGATGTCGGCGCTCCTCTGGTAGAGCTGGCAGCTCAGCGTGCCGCGGCCGCCGGGCGTGGTGGCCGGGGCCACGTAGAACTGGAAGAAGGCGTGGCAGGGCATCAGCGCCATCTTCGGCAGGTCGGCCACGTTCCAGGCACTCACGATGATGCGCCGCGAGTCGGGGTTCGTCCTGAGCTGCTGCACCACCTGCGCGATCTGGTCGATGTGGCCGCCCTCGGGCGTGGGCCAGCTGCGCCACTGCACGCCATAGACGGGGCCGAGGTCGCCGTCCTCGCGCGCCCATTCGTCCCAGATCGTGCAGCCGCGCTCCTGCAGCCAGCGCACGTTGGAGTCGCCGCGCATGAACCACAGCAGCTCGAGGATGATGCTCTTGAGGTGTACCTTCTTCGTCGTCACCAGCGGAAAGCCCTCGCGCAGGTCGAAGCGCATCTGGTGGCCGAAGACGCTCTTCGTGCCGGTGCCCGTGCGGTCACCCTTGGCCACGCCGTGCTCGAACACGTGGCGCATGAAGTCTTCGTACTGGGAGCGGACGGGGCGGGTGCTCACGGGGTGGGGGGCCTGGCATGGTGAGGGTGGGCTTCCCGGCTGCGCAAGAAGGGTTGCGGCTGCTCGGGTTCGGCTCGGGGTGCCCAGGGCCGAGGCCGCGGATTATCCGTGACCGAACTGCATCGCCGCCAGGCGTGCGTAAAGCCCCCCGCGCGCGACGAGTTCGTCGTGGCGCCCGATGTCGACGATGCGCCCGGCCTCCATCACGACGATGCGGTCCGCGCGCAGCACGGTGGCCAGCCGGTGCGCGATCACGATCGTCGTGCGCCCATCCATCGCCGCCTCGAGTGCGGCCTGCACCATGCGCTCGCTCTCGGCGTCGAGCGCACTCGTGGCCTCGTCGAGCAGCAGCAGCGGCGGGTTCTTCAGCATCGCGCGCGCGATGCTGATGCGCTGGCGCTGCCCGCCTGAGAGCCGCACGCCGCGCTCGCCGAGGTAGGTCGCGTAGCCCTCGGGCAGGGCCTCGATGAAGTCGTGCGCGAAGGCGGCCTTCGCGGCAGCGCGCACCTCCTCGTCGCTCGCGTCGGGCCGGCCATAGCGGATGTTCTCGAGCGCCGAGGTGGAGAACACCGTGCTGTCCTGCGGCACGATGCCGATGCGGCTGCGCAGGCTGGCGAGCGAGGCGTCCTTCACCGGCACAGCGTCCACGGTGATGCGGCCCTCGGTGGCGTCGTAGAAGCGCAGCAGCAGCTGCAGCACGGTGCTCTTGCCGGCCCCGCTCGGGCCGACGAGGGCCACGGTTTCACCGGGGCGTACCGCGAGGCTGAAGTCCGTGAGCGCAGCCTGCTGCGGGCGCGACGGGTAGTGGAAGGTGACGTGCTCGAAGGCCACGGCCGAGCCGCCCGCCACCGCGGGCAGCGCCCGCGGCGCGGCCGGCTCGGCCACCGGCGAGCGTGCGGCCAGCAGTTCCATCAGCCGCTCGGTGGCGCCGGCGGCGCGCAGGAGGTCGCCATATACCTCGGAAAGCACGGCCACCGAGCCCACCAGGATCATCACCAGGAACACCGTCTGCCCGAGGTGGCCTGCGGTGATGTCGCCGCGCAGCACCGCCTGCGTGCCCTGGTACAGGCCCCACAGCAGCGCGCCGAAGGTGGCGGTGATCATGAAGGCCACGAGGAGGGAGCGCACCTTCGTGCGCTTGCGTGCGGTGTCGAAGGCGTTGGCCGTGGAGACCTCGAAACGCCGCGCCTCGCGGCCCTCCTGCACGTAGCTTTGCACCACCGGAATCGCGTTGAGCACCTCGGCGGCGATCGCGCTCGAGTCGGCCACGCGGTCCTGGCTGGCGCGGCTGAGCTTGCGCACGCGGCGGCCGAAGTACAGGCTCGGCAGCACCACGAGCACGAGGATCGCGAGCACCTGCGTCATCACCACCGGGTTCGTCACGATGAGCAGGCCGAGCGCGCCGATGCCCATCACCGCGTTGCGCAACCCCATGCTGAAGCTCGAGCCCACCACCGCCTGCACGAGCGTGGTGTCGGTGGTCAGGCGGCTGAGCACCTCGCCGGTCTGCGTCGTCTCGAAGAACTCGGGGCTTTGCCGCACCACGTGCGCGTAGACGGCGTCGCGCAGGTCGGCCGTGATGCGCTCGCCCAGCCATGTGACCATGTAGAAGCGCGCCGCAGAGAAGAGGCCGAGCGCCGCGCCCACGCCGAAGAGCGCGAGGAAGTGCCCGCGCAGCGCCATGAGCCGCTCGCCAGGGTCGGCGGCGATCAGGCCCTGGTCGATCAGCGATTTGAGGGCCACCGGCAGGAGCAGCGTGCTGGTGGCGGCGAGCACGAGGAAGACGAAGGCGAGTGCGATGCGGCCGCGGTACGGGCGCAGGAAGGGCACGAGGCCGCTGAGGGAGCGCGGGCTGGCGCCGGAGGGGCGGGTGGAGTCGGCGGGCATGGGGCGGCAGTCTATCGGTGGGCGCGAAGCGCAGCCGTGCGCCCGATGCCCGAGCCGGAAACCCGGTACGAGGCCTGACTAGCCTGGCTCCGTGGTGTTCTCGGGGCCGGGTGGCTCGCCAGCCGGTGGCGGGGCAGGCCTTCTCCCGCGCCGGCCTAACCCCTCGCGCACCAGGTATTCCACCTGCGCGTTCACGCTGCGCAGCTCCTGCGCGGCGAGCCGCTCGACCTCGGCCCATAGCGCGGGGTCGATGCGCAGCAGGAAACTCTTCTTGCCGGGGCTGGCCATGGTCGGCAGCAGGGGGGCGAAGCCTCAGCGGCGCGCGCCGGGCAGCCGCGCCTGGATGAAGCCGGCGAGGCGCTCGGGGTCGGGGGTGCCGAGCGTGACCGTGCGGCCGTCGCGCAGGTGCAGCCGCAGCGCTGGCCCGCCCATCGTCACCGTGTACTGGCGATGCTGCGCCGGGCCGCGGATACCCGAGCCCCAGGCGAAGCTGGCGCGCAGGGGCTCGAGCCGGGTGACCTGCTCCCACGGCACCGACCACGCGGGCCAACCCACGTAGCCGAAGTGCCAGCGCAGCTCGTGCTCGTGCACGGTGATGACGAGCCTTCCCAGGCACAGCAGGCTGCCGCCGAGGCTCACGGCCATGATCAGCAGCCCGGCGAGGCCCTCGCCCGAGCCGGCTGCCTGCTCCATCGAGATCATGAAGCCGGCGCACACGCCCGTCGCGAGCAGGATCACCCACAACGTGGTGTAGGTCTGGACGTGGCGGTAGCGGGTCGAGTCGGGCATGGCTCGGGGGCGTTCAACTGTAGAGGGTGCCCGCGTTGACGATGGGCTGCGTATCCTTGTCGGAGCACAGCACGACGAGCAGGTTGCTCACCATCGCCGCCTTGCGCTCATCGTCCAGCTGCACGATTTGCCGCTCCGACAAGCCCTTGAGTGCGTCCTCGACCATGCTCACCGCGCCATGCACGATGCGGCTGCGTGCGCTGATGATGGCTTCGGCCTGCTGGCGGCGCAGCATCACCTGGGCAATCTCGGGGGCGTAGGCGAGGTGCGAGAGCTTGGCGTCCTGCACCGTGACGCCCGCGGCGGCAAAGCGCTGCTGCAGCTCGTCGCGCAGCGAGGCCACGGCAGGCTCGCCCGAGCGCAGCGTGGTCTCGCCCGGCGCGAGGTCGTCGCCCTCGTCGTAGGCGTAGAGCGTGGCCATGTGGCGGATCGCGGCTTCGGCCTGCATGCGCACGTAGGCCTCGTAGTCGTCGACCTCGAACACGGCCTGCGCGGTGTCCTGCACGCACCACACCACCACCGCGCTGATCTCGATCGGGTTGCCGCGCTTGTCGTTGACCTTCATCGTGGGCGCGTTCAGGTTGCGCGCGCGCAGCGAGATCTTGCGCTTGGCGTACAGCGGGTTTGCCCAGCGCAGGCCCTCGCTGCGGTCGGTGCCGCGGTATTCGCCGAAAAGCGTGAGGATCGCCGCCTCGCGCGGCTGCAGCATGTACAGGCCCGCCAGGCAAGCCACGCCGGCCACGATCAGGCCGATGCGCAGAGCCAGAGCCGCGAAGCCGAGCCACGGCGCGACGATGAAGGACACCACGGTGAGTCCGATCAGCAGCACACCGACGAGGGCTGCGGAGTAGCCGTTGGCCGAGCGCAGCGGGCGCTCGCGCAGCGCGGGGGTCGGGATATCGGGGGCGGGCATTTCGCTGACTCCGGAATCAAAGTGATATCACTTTAATAGTCCTTCCGATCTTGCGCAAGAGGGGCCGGTGTGACGCTTCCCGGAGTCGCTGATACAGTGCCGAAATGAACGAACCGGTACAAACGCCGCCAGCCGCGGTCTTCCGCCCGCGGCGCGGCCGCCCCGCGCGCGCGGCGGCCGACAGCGCCCGCCGCGGCGCCGGGGAACAGCCCGAGGGGGGTGCCCCCGCCCGCACCAACGACCCCGCCCGCACGATGGCCGACATCCTCGAGGTGGCCACGCGCGAGTTCGCCGAGAAGGGTCTGGCCGGTGCGCGCATCGACGTGATCGCCGAGGCCATGCGCACCAGCAAGCGCATGATCTACTACTACTTCGGCAGCAAGGAGGGCCTCTACGTCGCGGTGCTGGAGGAGGCCTACCGGCGCATGCGCGGCATCGAGCGCGAACTGCACCTGGAAGACCTTCCGCCCGAGGACGCGCTGCGCAAGCTCGTGGGCTTCACGGTCGACTACCAGCTCGCGCACCCGGAGTTCATCCGCCTCGTGATGACGGAGAACATTCACCGCGGCGAGTACCTGCGGCAAAGTTCCGCCATCCAGGAGCTGAACGTGCCGGCCATCGAGGGGCTGCGCGCCGTCTACGAGCGCGGCGTGGCCGCGGGCGTGTTCCGCACGGGCCTGGACCCGGTGGACCTGCACATGTCCATCAGCGCGCTCAGCGTCTTCAACGTGGCCAACCGCCACACCTTCTCCCTGATCTTCAAGCGCGACCTCGAAACCACTGCGGCACTCATCGCGCGGCGCGACAGCATCGTCGAGATGGTCGTGCGCTTCGTGCGCAAGTAGGGGCGGTCGGGCGGGTGCGCCGGGCGCGTCGGGTGCGCGTCTGGGTCGATCGTGCGCTGATGGGGTTTACACGTATTTGAGAAAACTAACTAGTCCGTACATTTATGGCGCAACGAGGTCCGGGTGACCTCAGGCGCAGGAGGAGACCCCGATGACCGGGCCCGACAAGCTGATCGAAAGAAGCTGCCGCGTGATCGACGCCCTCACCGTGGTCTGCCTGGCGCTGATGGTGGTAATGGTCTTTGGCAACGTGGTGTTGCGCTACGTCTTCAACTCCGGCATCACCGTGTCGGAGGAGCTCTCGCGCTGGCTCTTCGTGTGGATGACCTTTCTCGGCGCCACCGTGGCGGTGCGCGAGCACGGGCACCTGGGCACCGATGTGGTGGTGGGGCGGCTGGGCGAGCGCGGGCGGCGCGTGTGCCTGGCGTTGAGCTACGCCGTGATGCTCGCCATCAACGTGCTGCTGTTTCAGGGCAGCCTCGCGCAGACACGCATCAACGCCGACGTCGAAGCGCCCGTGTCGGGCCTGCCGATGGGCGTGGTCTATGCCAGCGGCGTGGTGTTCGCGGTGCTGTCGAGTCTCCTCATCCTGCGCGAGTTGTGGCGAGTCGTGTCGGGCCAGGCGCATGGAGCCGAACTGCTGGCCATCCGCGAGTCGGAGGAGGCGGTGCACGGTCCGCTGGCCGCTGAGCCGCGTGCGCCCGCCGGGTCGGGCGTACGCGAAGGAGAGACGAAGTGACCGTCGCCGTCTTCCTCGGTGCCTTGCTGGCGGCCATGGCGCTGGGCATGCCCATCGCCTACGCGTTGCTCGCCTCGGGCGTGGCGCTGATGCTGCACCTGGGCAACTTCGACCCGCAGATCCTCGCGCAGAACACCATCGAGGGCGCCAACAGCTTTCCGCTGCTGGCCGTGCCTTTCTTCATGCTCGCCGGTGAGATCATGAACGTGGGCGGGCTGAGCCGGCGCATCGTGAACCTCGCCCTCACGCTCGTCGGCCACGTGCGTGGCGGCCTCGGCTACGTGACGATCCTGGCGGCCGTGCTGATGGCGGCGCTCTCGGGCTCGGCGGTGGCCGACACCGCCGCGCTGGCCGCGCTGCTGCTGCCCATGATGGTCAAGGCCGGGCACGACCGCGCCAAGGCCGGCGGCCTGATCGCCTGCGCCGGCATCATCGCACCGGTGATCCCGCCGTCCATCGGCTTCGTGATCTTCGGCGTGGCCGCCAACGTGTCGATCACCAAGCTCTTCCTCGCGGGCATCGTGCCGGGCCTGCTGATGGGCGTGGCGATCGCCGTCGCCTGGTACCTCGTCGCACGGCGCGAGCGCATCGAGCCGCCGCCCAAGGCCACGCGGGCCGAGCAATGGCGCGCGCTGCGCGAGAGCACCTGGGCGCTCGTGCTGCCGCTGATCGTGCTCGTCGGCCTGAAGATGGGGGTGTTCACGCCCACCGAGGCCGCGGTCGTGGCTGCCGTCTACGCGCTCGTGGTGGCGGTGTTCGTGTACCGCGAGATGAAGCTCACGCAGCTGTACGACGTCTTCGTATCGGCTGCGCGCACGACAGCGGTGATCATGTTCCTCGTGGCCGCGGCGATGGTCTCGGCCTGGCTCATCAACGTCGCCGCGTTGCCAGCCGAACTCGTGGGCCTGTTGCAGCCGTTGCTCGACAACCCGACGCTGCTGATGCTGGCCATCATGTTGCTGGTGATCGCGGTGGGCACGGCGATGGACATGACGCCCACCATCCTGATCCTGACGCCGGTGCTGATGCCCATCGTCAAGGCCGCGGGCATCGATCCCATCTACTTCGGCGTGCTCTTCATCATGAACAACGCCATCGGGCTGGTCACACCACCTGTGGGCACCGTGCTCAACGTCGTGGCGGGCGTCGGGCGCATGAAGATGGACGAGGTCACGCGCGGCGTGCTGCCGTTCATGGTGGCGCAGTTCGCGGTGCTGTTCCTGCTCGTGCTCTTCCCGCAGATCGTGCTGTGGCCGCTCAAGCTCTTCTACTGAAGCGCTTGTCGACGCCTGCACGCCTCTTGCCCCGTCACCCCCTCCCGTTTCCCCCCTCACAACGGCCCATGGCGGCCCCCACCCAGGAGACCTCGATGAAGCGACTGATGATCAAGACCGTGCTGGCCGCCGTGGCCGTGGCGGCTTTCGGCGTGGCCAGTGCGCAGGAGCGCACCTTCAAGCTCGGCATCCAGAACCCCAAGGGCCACCCGCTCGAACAGGGCGCGACGAAGTTCGCCGAGATCGTGGCGGCGAAGTCTGGCGGAAAGATCAAGGTCAATGTCTTTGCCGGCGGCACGCTCGGCAGCGACCAGGCCACCGTCTCCGCGCTGCAGGGTGGCACGGTGGAGATCACGGTCCTGAACTCGGGCATCCTGGCTTCGCAGGTGAAGGACTTCGAGGTCTACGACTTCCCCTTCATGTTCGCCAACGCGCGCGAGGCGGATGCGGTGGTCGACGGCCCCTTCGGCCAGAAGCTGCACGCGCGTCTGGCCGACAAGGGCATCGTCGGCCTGGCCTACTGGGAGCTCGGCTTTCGCAACATGACCAACAGCCGTCGCCCGATCAACACGGTGGAGGACATCGCCGGGCTGAAGCTGCGCGTGATCCCGAACGCGATCAACGTGGACTGGGTGCGCGCGCTGGGTGCGAACCCGACACCGATGGCCTTCCCCGAGCTCTATGCCGCGCTCGAGCAGAAGGCGGTGGACGGGCAGGAGAACCCGCTGTCGGTGATCCTGGCCAACAAGTTCGCCGAAGTGCAGAAGCACCTGGCGTTGACCAACCACCAGTACAACCCGCAGTCCTTCATCTTCAGCAAGCGCGTGTGGGACGGCCTCTCGGCCGATGAGCGCCGCCTCATCAGCGAGGCGGCCGTCGAGGCCGGTCGCTTCCAGCGCCAGGTCAACCGCGAGGCTGCAGCTTCGCAGCTCGACCAGCTGAAGAAGGCCGGCATGCAGGTGACGGAGTTCTCCGCCGCCGAGCAGGCCAAGCTGCGCGACAAGTTGAAGCCCGTGATCGACAAGCACGGTGCGGCCATCTCCGCCACGGTGGCCGAGCTGCAGGCCGAGTTGGCCAAAGTGCGGCGCTGAGCGTCACCAGCCGCGTGTACGCGCAGGAGCCCCGCTCATGCACAGCGTGATGCCGCACCCGGCCACCGCCGGACGAGCACCCACGGCAACGCCGTTCGCGGTGGGTGCGGTACCCGTAGCCGAAGTGGCTGCCCAGGGCGCCAAGGCCCTCGTCGGCCTCATCGGCTCGGGCATCCAGCGTTCGCTGACGCCGGCGATGCACGAGGAGGAGGCCCGCCACCACGGCCTGAGGCTGCACTACCAGCTCATCGACCTGGACCGCACGGGCGAGGATGCCGCGGCCCTGCCGGGCCTGCTGCGCGCTGCGCGCACGATGGGCTTTGCGGGCCTGAACATCACCTACCCGTGCAAGCAGGCGGTGCTGCCGTGGCTGGATGCGCTGTCGGACGAGGCGGCGCAGATGGGCGCGGTCAACACCGTGGTGTTCGAAGGCGGCCGTGCGGTGGGCCACAACACCGACGGCTCGGGCTGGGCCTGGGGCCTGCAGCGCGCGCTGCCGCAGGCCGACCTGTCGTGCGTGGTGCTGCTCGGTGCGGGCGGGGCCGGGGCGGCGATCGCCCATGCCGTGCTGCGCCTGGGGGCGCAGCGGCTCGTCGTCACCGACCGCGAGCCCGCCAAGGCCGACGCACTGGTGGCCGAACTGCAGCGTGCCCACGGTGCCGCGCGTGCACAGGCTCAGGCAGATGTGCGCGTGGCCCTGCAAGGCGCGACGGGCCTGGTGCACGCCACCCCAACTGGCATGGACAAGCTGCCGGGCCTGCCGCTGCCGGCCGAGCTGCTGCGCCCGCAGCTGTGGGTGTCGGAGATCGTGTATTTCCCGCTCGAGACGGCCCTGCTGCGGGCCGCGCGCGAGCGCGGGTGCCCGGTGGCCGACGGTGGCGGCATGGCGGTGGGGCAGGCCGTGGGCGCGTTCGAGCGCTTCACGGGGCTGCGCGCCGACGCAGCGCGCATGGACGCGCTTTTCCGCCGTCTCGTGGCCTTGCGCCGCGATTGACGGGCGTCGTCCGGTTCTCAGCGGGCGTTTCAGCACAGCAGCGGAGGGTGCCAATGAACCAGACTGTCGAACGCGAGGCCCTGGCCGAAGGCGGCAACCCACTGGGCATCGAGGGCGTTGAGTACGTGGAGTACCACACCGGACGCCCCCAGGCGCTCGGCCATGTGCTCGAGCTGATGGGTTTCAGGCCCGTGGCTCGGCACCGCTCGCGCGAGGTGCTGCTGTACCGGCAGGGGGCGATGAACATCATCGTCAACGCGCATGCCGCCACGGGTGGTGCGCCGCCTGAGCATCCGCGCCTGGCCGCCGTGGCGCTGCGTGTGCGCGACGCTGCCGCGGCTCACCGGCATGCGCTGGAGCTGGGCGCCTGGGACGTGCCGGTGCGGGTGCAGCCGATGGAGCTGCACATCCCGGCGATCCGCGGCGTGGGGGCCAGCCGCATCTACTTCGTCGACCGCTGGCGCGAATTCTCGATCTACGACGTCGACTTCATCCCGGTGCCTGGCGTCGAGCCCCAGCCGCCGGCGCTCGCAGGGCTCAAATGGTTCGGGGTCGTGCAGTACATCGGCCTCGCTCGCACCGAGGACTGGGTGGCCTTCTACCGCTCGATCCTCGGCTTCCAGGTGATGGGCGAGGACCGCGAGACCGGTGTACTGCCCAGCGGATGTGTGCTGCGCAGCCCTGACGGCAGCCTGCACCTGCAGCTCATCGAGCCTGCGGGCGACATGTCCGATGGCGAGGAGTGGCTGCAGCGCGTGGCCTTCGGCACGGCCGACGTACCCGCTGCCGCGGCGGCGCTGCGGGCGCGGGGCGTGCAGTTCGTGGACACCGCCACCTTGCACGTCGAGGTGCGCGGCGCGCTCACGCAGAACTGGCTGGGCGGGTTGATGTTCGAGCTCGTCCACCACGACGAGCGGGCTGCGCGCTGAGGCGGCGATGTTCATCGGTGACTTCGGACTCGACACGATCACACTGGCCGGCCCGCTGTCGGCCAAGCTGCGCGCGATCCGCGATGCGGGCTTCTCCCAGGTCATGCTGGCCGCGCGCGATCTCGTCGGCCACCCTGAGGGCTGGGAGGCCGCGGTGCGCGAGGTGCGCGACAGCGGGCTGCGCGTGACGGGCTTCCAGGTGCTGCGCGACTTCGAGGGCCTGTCGGGCCACCTGCACGACTACAAGGTGGACATCGCCAAGGGCCTGATCGAGATGTGTGCGGCGCTCGATTGCCGGGTGCTGCTTGCCTGCTCGTCCACCTCGCAGCATGCGACGGGCGACCTGGATGGGATCGCGCGCGACCTGCGCAAGCTTGCGATGCTCGCGCTGCCGCACCGCATCCGGGTGGCCTATGAGGGGCTGTCCTGGGGGCGCACGATCCACGAATACACCACCGCGTGGGACGTCGTGCAGCGCGCGGACTGCCCGAACCTCGGGCTCGGCATCGACTCGTACCACATCTTCGCGACGCAGACGCCGCTGGAGCCGCTGGACGACGTCGATCCCGCACGCATCTTCCTCGTGCAGCTGTCGGACTTCATGTGGCACGAAGTGCGCACCCCCGAGGAGCGCATGGCCACCGCGCGCACCTTCCGGGTCTTTCCTGGGGAGGGTGTGCACAGCGAGCAGCTGGCCCGCCTCGTGCTGCAGCTCGACCGCCTGGGCTACCGTGGCGACTACAGCTTCGAAGTCTTCAACGACGACTACCAGCAGATGCCGCTGCCGACGGTGGCCGCGCGCGGGCGCGCGGCGGCCGTCTGGCTCGCCGAGGAGGTGCTGCAGCGCGCCCGGCCCCTGCCGGGGCAGGCGGCGTGGGCGCGCGACAATCGGGCCCCATGAGCACCGCCATCACCGCCATCTCCTCCATGGCCACCCGCGAGGTGCTGGCCGAACTCGCGCAGTCCCTGCAGCAGCAAGCGGGCATTGTGCTCACGGTCGAGGCAGTGGGTGGCGTGGACGCCGCGCGGCGCGTGCAGGCCGGCGAGGCCTTCGACCTCGTGTTTCTCGCGCGCGATGCGCTCGACCGGCTCGCAGCCAGCGGCGCGCTCGTGCCCGGCAGCCAGGTGGACCTGCTGCGCTCGCCAGTGGCGGTGGCGGTGCGCCAGGGCGCAGCCCGGCCCGACATCGCCACCGTGGCAGCTCTGCGCGCTGCCGTACAGGCCGCACGCAGCATCGGTTACTCCACAGGCCCGAGCGGCACGTACCTGATGCAGCTTTTCGCGCAGTGGGGGCTCGAGGAGCACCTGAAGGGCCGCACCGTGCAGGCCTCGCCGGGGGTTCCGGTGGCTTCGCTGGTGGCCTCGGGCCAGGCCGAACTCGGCTTCCAGCAGCTGAGCGAGCTGATGCATGCGCCGGGCATCGAGGTGCTCGGGCTGCTGCCCGAGCCGGTGGCGTGCATCACCACCTTCTCGGTGGCGCGGGGCGTGCAGGGCCGTGCCGGGCCCGAGGCGCTGCAGCAGGTGCTCGGCTTCCTGAACTCGCCCGCGGCGGCGGCCGTCAAGCGCCGCCACGGCATGGAGCCGGCCTGAGCCGCATGGCCCACTCGAGCTTGTCCGCGCCTGCCCAAGCCCGCGAAAATCCGGGTAGGGGGCTGATGTCCTTCCCGCTCACTTCGCCTTCGACCTCACCATGATCATCGACTGCCACGGCCACTACACCACCGCCCCGAAGGCGCTCGAGAACTGGCGCAACCGCCAGATCGCCGGCATCGCCGACCCCGCCGCGCGCCCGCGGGTGGAGGAGCTCACGATCAGCGACGACGAGCTGCGCGAGTCCATCGAGACGAACCAGCTGCGCCTGATGCGCGAGCGCGGCGCGGACCTGACGATCTTCAGCCCGCGGGCGAGCTTCATGGCGCACCACATCGGCGACTTTCAGGTGAGTGCCACGTGGGCGGCGATCTGCAATGAACTCTGCTACCGGGTGAGTCAGCTCTTCCCGCAGCACTTCACCCCCGCGGCGATGCTGCCGCAAAGCCCGGGCGTGGACCCCGCCACCTGCATCCCCGAGCTCGTGAAGTGCGTGGAGCAGTACGGCAACGTCGCGATCAACCTGAACCCCGACCCCTCCGGCGGCCACTGGACGAGCCCGCCGCTGACCGACCGCCACTGGTACCCGATCTACGAGAAGATGGTCGAGTACGACATCCCGGCGATGGTGCACGTGAGCACGAGCTGCAATGCGTGCTTCCACACCACCGGCGCGCACTACATCAACGCCGACACCACGGCCTTCATGCAGCTCATCCAGGGCGACCTCTTCAAGGACTTCCCGACGCTGAAGTTCGTGATCCCGCACGGCGGCGGCGCCGCGCCCTACCACTGGGGCCGCTACCGCGGCCTCGCGCAGGAGCTGAAGAAGCCGCTGCTGAAGGACCACCTGCTGAACAACGTCTACTTCGACACCTGCGTGTACCACCAGCCGGGCATCGATCTGCTGACGAAGGTGATCCCGGTGGACAACATCCTGTTCGCCAGCGAGATGATCGGAGCGGTGCGCGGCATCGACCCCGAGACCGGCCACTACTTCGACGACACCAAGCGCTACATCGATGCTGCGGCGATCGACCCCGTTGCGCGCCACAAGATCTTCGAGGGCAATGCGCGGCGGGTGTACCCGCGGCTCGACGCCACGCTGAAGGCGCAAGGTCGCTGAGTCCGGCTGGATGCGCCGGGCAACCCTATGACACCACGGTCGTGCTGGACACCTTCGGGCTCGCCAGACCGACGCGCATGACCACAGGAGCATGAACATGATCCAGGAACTCGGCGTCGTGCGGCGCCGCATCGAGCGCGCCGAGCGCGCGGCTGTCGACGAACTCGGCCGCTTCGGCACCGCCACCGTGCACGAGGCGATGGGGCGGCTCGGGCTGATGCACACGGCGATGCGCCCGATCTACGCCGGCGCGCGCGTGTCGGGCACGGCGGTGACGGTGCTGATGCACCCGGGCGACAACTGGATGATGCACGTCGTGGCCGAGCAGATCCAGCCCGGCGACATCGTGGTGGCGGCCATCACGGCCCCGTGCACCGACGGCTACTTCGGCGACCTGCTGGCCACCTCGTTCCAGGCCCGCGGCGCGCTCGCCCTCGTCATCGACGCGGGGGTGCGGGACGTGCGCGACCTCACCGAGATGCGCTTTCCGGTGTGGAGCCGCGCGATCAGCGCCAAGGGCACGATCAAGGCCACGCTCGGATCGGTGAACGTGCCGGTGGTGTGCGCCGGTGCGCTCGTGAACCCGGGCGATGCGATCGTCGCTGACGACGACGGCGTGGTGGTGGTACCGGCCTCGCAGGTCGGCCAGGTGGCGCGGGCCGCGGCCGCGCGCGAGGCCGCCGAGGCCGACAAGCGTGCCAAGCTTGCCTCGGGCGTGCTCGGCCTGGACATGTACAAGATGCGCGAGCCGCTCGAGAAGGCGGGGCTGCGCTACATCGACTGAGGCGGCCGCGCCCGGGCCTTGGCCCACGGCGAAGCGCGGGTGCTGGTCAGCATGGAGGAGGGGGATTCATCGATGCGCACTACGGTCATCGGCTACGGTGAAGTCGGCCGCATCCTCGCGGAAGACTTGCGCGGCCAGGGACTGCCCGTCACCGCGTTCGACGTGAAGCTGCGCGGCGAGGCCGGCGAGCCGATGCGCGAGCACGCGCTGCGTCACGGCGTGGAGCTGGCCACCGCGCACGTGCAGGCCGTGCAGGGCGCCGAGCTCGTGGTGAGCGCCGTCACGGCGAGCCAGGCCGTGGCGGTGGCCGAGGCCTGTGCGCCTGGGCTCGCCGCCGGCGCCTTCTTCCTCGACTTCAATTCCGCCTCGCCCGGTGCCAAGACGCGCGCGGCGGCCATGGTCGACGGGGCAGGGGCGCGCTACGTCGAAGGCGCCGTGATGACCTCGGTGCCGCCCTACCGCATCCGTGTGCCGCTGCTGCTCGGTGGGCCGCACGCGCCGGCGCTGCAGCCGCGGCTCAATGCGATCGGCTTTGCGTCGAAGGTGGCGAGCGAACGCCTGGGCGTGGCCTCGGCCACCAAGATGTGCCGCAGCGTGATGATCAAGGGCCTGGAGGCGATGGTCATCGAAAGCTTCACCACCGCGCGCCACTATGGCGTGGAGGATGCTGTCATCGCCTCGCTCGTGGAGACCTTCCCCGGCATCGACTGGGAGAAGCAGGCCGCCTACTTCTTCCAGCGCGTGATCGAGCACGGCCGCCGCCGCAGCGAGGAGGTGCGCGAGGTGGCCGTCACGGTGCAGGAGGCGGGGCTCACCCCCTGGTCGGCCGGCGGCACCGCCGAGCGCCAGGCGTGGGTCGCCGACCTGGCCGACCAGGGCCTCTTCGGCGAGCGCGGCGAGCCAGGCTTCGCCCGCAGCGCCGACTGGCGGCTCGAGGCCGACCGGATGCTGGCGCACCTGAAGCGCTGGGATCGTTGAGAGAGCAGGGAAGGAACACCGCATGGCCTTCGAGAAGACCCCCGGCTGGCTCGACTGGTACGCGAACCCGAGCGTGCCGCGTTTTCGCGTGCCGCCCGGCAGCGTGGACGCGCATTGCCACGTGTTCGGCCCAGGCGACCAGTTCCCCTACGCCCCGGAGCGCAAGTACACCCCCTGCGACGCCTCGAAGCAGCAGCTCTTCGCGCTGCGCGACCGGCTCGGCTTCGCGCGCAACGTGATCGTGCAGGCCACCTGCCACGGGGCGGACAACCGCGCCCTCGTCGACGCCTGCCAGGCCTCGGGCGGCCGCGCCCGCGGCGTGGCCACCGTGCGCCGCAGCGTGAGCGACTCGGAACTTCAGGCGCTGCACGCTGCGGGCGTGCGTGGCGTGCGCTTCAACTTCGTCAAGCGGCTCGTGGACTTCACGCCCAAGGACGAGCTGATGGAGATCGCCGCGCGCGTGGCCGAGCTCGGCTGGCACGTGGTGATCTACTTCGAGGCGGTGGACCTGCCCGAGCTGTGGGACTTCTTCACTGCCCTGCCCACCACCGTGGTGGTGGACCACATGGGCCGCCCCGATGTGCGCAAGCCGCTCGATGGCCCGGAGTTCGCGCTCTTCCTGCGCTTCATGCGCGAGCACGAGAACGTGTGGAGCAAGGTGAGCTGCCCGGAGCGTCTGAGCGTGGCCGGCCCGGCTGCGCTGCACGGCGAGCAGGCCGCCTACCGCGATGTGGTGCCGTTTGCGCGGCGCGTGGTCGAGGAGTTCCCCGACCGCGTGTTGTGGGGCACCGACTGGCCGCACCCGAACCTGAAGGACCATATGCCCGACGATGGGCTGTTGGTGGACTTCATCCCGCACATCGCCGTGACCGCCGAGCTGCAGCGCAAGCTGCTGGTGGATAACCCGATGAGGTTGTATTGGCCGGAGGAGTCTTGAGGCTTCATTGCACGGCTCCATCGGGCGGGACACAGTTTAGTTCTGGACCGAATGTCTGGGCCACTGCATCGCGGGCCCGCCGGGGCGGGGTGCCCTGCTCCGCTCATGTCCTCCGCCATCGGCCGCAGGCCGATGGCTCCCCCTTTACTTCGCTGCGCAGGGCACCCCACCCCGACGGGCTGGTTATCGGTAGGCGTGCCCACACGGCTGGCCTGCCGTCGGGGCGGGGCAACCCCCTCCGCGACTTAATGGTGGTGGGCGGGGCGCCCCCCCGACGGGGGTACTTTGGGGGTGGGGGTGGCCCCGCCCCGGCGGCTCGCAAGGTACTCGAGCGTCACATTTGAGAGAAGGACCCGACATGCCCCTCGACAAACCCTACCTCGACGTCCCCGGCACCACGATCTTCGACGCCGAACAGTCC
>JBDKFA010000316.1:0-2880 GCA_039798945.1 Pseudomonadota bacterium | reverse complement strand
ACCTCGCCGAGCAAAAGGGCTACTCGGGCGTGGGCCTGTACACGCGGCACGAGCCGAGCGAGGTGATCACCGGCTTCGGCCACCGCGCGTTCGACGCCGAGGGGCGCTGGGTGGAGCTGCGCTTCGACCGCCCCGGGCGGCGCTTCAGCCTCGTGAGCGCCTACTTCCCGAGCGGCTCGAGCAGCGAGGAGCGCCAGGCCGCCAAGTTCCGCTTCCTGGCCAGCCTCTACCCGCACCTGATGAAGCTCAAGGCCGAGCGCGAGTTCGTGCTCGTGGGCGATGTGAACATCGCGCACCGCGAGATCGACCTGAAGAACTGGCGCGGCAACCTCAAGAACTCGGGCTTCCTGCCCGAGGAGCGCGCGTGGCTGGACAAGCTCTTCGGCGAGGGTGGCCTCGTGGACGTGTTCCGCGCGCTCGACCCGCGGCCCGAGCAGTACACCTGGTGGAGCAACCGCGGCCAGGCGCGCGCGAAGAACGTGGGCTGGCGCATCGACTACCACCTGGCCACGCCGGCGGTGGCCGCCACCGCGCAGCGCGCGCAGATCTACACCGCTCAGCGCTTCTCCGACCACGCGCCGCTGACGATCGACTACGGCTGGACGGTCTGACGTCACATCTGGCGCCGGCTTGCGCCACTGATTCGGCACCCGATTCGGCGCAGGCTCGGCCCGGCTGGCGCCAGCGGGCGCCAGCCGGCCCTTCCGATCACTTGCGAGCTGCCACCGCCTTCTCCGCGGCCTCCACCAGCCCAGCGCCAATCTGCCCCTTCCACTTCTCGTAGACGGGGCGCGTGGCCTTGACGAAGGCCTCGCGCTCGGTGGGCGTGAGCTGCGTGATCGTCACGCCGAGCGCAGCGATCTCCTTGAGCAGCGGCCGGTCGGCCTCGGCCAGGCCCTTGCGCGCGATCTCGATTTGCTGCTTGCCCGCATCGATGGCGGCCTGGCGCACGATCGCACGGTCGGCCTCGGTCCAGGAGGCCCAGACCTCCTTGTTGACGACGAAGACGAGCGGGTCGGCCACGTAGCCCCACATCGTCACGTGCTTCTGCCCCACCGTGTGCAGCTTGGCCGCGGTGAAGATCGACATCGGGTTCTCCTGGCCGTCCACGGCGCCGCTGGCCAGCGCCGGCTGCGCGTCGGCCCAGCTCATCTGGGTGGGGTTCGCCCCCAGCGCCGTGAAGGTGTCCAGGAAGAGCGGCGAGCCCACGACCCGAATCTTCATGCCCTTGAGGTCCTCGGGCGTCTTGATCGGGCGCTTGGAGTTCGTGATCTCGCGGTAGCCGTTCTCACCCCAGGCGAGCGGCACCGCGCCGGCACGGTCGACGATGGCGAACAGCTGCTTGCCCACCTCGCCCTGCGTGAGCGCGTCGATGGCCTTGTAGTCGGGCATCAGGAAGGGCAGCGAGAAGAGGTTGAGCTCCTTGATCTGCGGCGACCAGTTGATGGTCGAGCCGATGGCCATGTCGATCACGCCCTGGCGGATCGCGGTGAACTCGCGCGTCTGGTCGCCCTGCACGAGCGACACGCCCGGGTAGAGCTTGATGTTGATGCGCCCGTTCGTGCGCTCGCGCACGAGGTTCGCCCAGATCTCGCCGCCCTTGCCCCAGGGGAAGGCGGTGCCCACGACGAGCGACATCTTGTACTCGGACTTGTAGGCGCCTTGCGCCTGGGCACCCGCGGTGACGCAGGCGAGTGCCGCGGCGGCGAGGGCGAACTTCAGCAACGATCGGGTCTTCATGGGTGTCTCCTGGTGAGTGGGAGGGGGCTGGGAAGGGAAAGCGCGCGTCACAAGGAATCGCACTTCGGGAAGTGGGGAAGGCGGAAAGCGGGGAAGCGGCGCAAGCGGCGAAACACGTCGAGCCGTGGGTTCAGTAACCGAGCTTGCGCGGCAGCCACAGCGCGAGCTCGGGCCAGACGATGACGGCCACCGTGACCACCAGCGTGGCCGCGAGCAGCCAGCCGATCCAGCGCACCGTCTCCTCGATGCGCACGCCCGCAATGCGGCACGACACCATCAGGTTCACGGCCATCGGCGGCGTGAACTGGCCGATGGCCACCATCAGCGTGAGCAGCACCCCGAACCAGACGAGGTCCCACTTGTAGAAGGTGGCAATGGGCAGCAACAGCGGGATGAAGATGAGGAAGATCGACACGCCGTCCAGGAACATCCCCACGGCCACCAGCAGCAGCACGATGAGCGCAATCACACCCGCCTCGCCCAGGCCGGAGCTCACGATGGCGCGGGTGATCGGGTCGATCACGCCGAGCGTGGACAGCGAGTACGCAAAGATGCCCGCCAGCGAGACGACGATGAGCACCACCGCGGAGAGCTCGCCCGCCTCGCGCAGGATCGGGTAGAGGTCGCGAAGCTTGATCGTGCGGTGCACCGCCATGCCGACGAACAGCCCGTAGAACACCGCCACCACCGCCGCCTCGGTGGGCGTGAACCAGCCCGCGCGCATGCCGCCCAGGATCAGCACCGGCGCGGCCAGACCCCACGAGGCCTCGCGCAGGCTCGCCCAGAAGGGCGGCCGCGGCAGCTCGGCCTCGAGCGCGCCCATGCGGTGCCTGCGGGCGAGCCACACGGCCGGCACGATCAGCGCCAGGCCCACAAGCACACCCGGCACCATGCCGGCGGCAAACAGCGCCGGCACCGAGGCGCCCGGCACGAGCACCGAGTACACGATGAAGGCAATGGACGGCGGGATCAGGATGTCGGTGGCCGCGGCTGCCCCCACGACGCTGGCCGAGTACGAGGCCGGGTAGCCCGCGCGCGCCATCGCGCCGATCATCACGGCGCCCACCGCGGCCGCGGTGGCCGGGCCCGAGCCGGAGATGCCACCCAGGAACATGGCCACGCTGATGGCCACCAGCGGCA
>JBDKFA010000315.1:0-63398 GCA_039798945.1 Pseudomonadota bacterium | reverse complement strand
TCCAGAAGGGTGGCACCCTAACGGGTTGACGTGACGGCTGTCAGGGGCGAAAACGTCATGGAGAGAGGAGCCTACCATGACCGACACCCCTGACACTTCCAACTACCGCCACTTCCTCCGCATGGGCGCGGACGGCAAGCTCACCACACCCCTGACCGTCACGATCGACGGAGACCGTCTGGTCCTCGAAAAGCGCGAGGGCTTCGGCGACTGGCGGGCCGACACCACTCCCGTCGCCCCCGTGTTCGGCAACGCCCCGATGGCGAAGCGCGACGCCGACATGTACACCCTCGTCAACTGGGTGCGCTGTTGGATGGACGGCGAGGAGCTGCCGTGATGACCCGCTGGACCTCGCACCAGTGGGAGGACGGCGAGTTCCCCGAGCCGAGCCCGAAGCCGTCCGCGGAGGCGCAGCGGAAGCTCGATGAGCTTTCCAAGGCCATCTGGGGGTCGGGCACGGTGGAGCCGGGCATCCTGTTCAAGGAGGACAAGCGATGACCGACTGGATCGAACACACCGGCGACACCTGCCCGGTAGACCCGGAGACGGTGGTGGAGGTGGAGTTGCAATATGGCGCAGGCATAAAAGCCCGGTCGCACGCGCAGCCTGCTCACCGCTTTCTTTGGACGGAGGACGGAGGCATCACCCGCTACCGCATCATCGCCCCCGCAAAGCCCCCGGAGCCCGAGATGCCCAAGACGCACGAGGACTACACCGGCCCCACGTTCGGCGTCCCGACCAAGCCCGAACCCGACCTCATCACCCTGCGTCTGGAGTGCCTGAAACTGGCGGTGCAGGAGAGCGTTGGGAATCCGCCCGGGGTGGTTTCCCTTGAGCATTTCGCAGACCGCCTCCTCCACTACGTCCTCAACGGATCGGTGGACAAGGCGTGAGCAAGCCAGACCTCAAGATCGTCGGGGAAATCAAACCGCCCGACTTCAGAGACCCGGCGAAGATGCTGCGGAACATAGCCGACGACATTGAGGCGGGCGTCTACGGCGAAGTAGAAACCCTCGTCGTGGCTCTGGCTGGAGAGAACGGGCACGAGACTTTCTGCGGTGGACGCCGGTCGTCTATGTATCACTGCGCCTTCCTGTTCGCCGCTTCCGCCGCTCGGCTGCACAAAATCCCTTGGGGTGGCAAAGAGGGTTGACGCCCCGCGCTGATGGCGTCTGGTGCCACAAGGGATACTCCTTTCCTCCCCTGGGCGGGGTTTGGGATTTATCCAAGGTCGATGTTCCCAAATGGATCATCGACCACCGAAGCGCCGGGCGGCTGGTTCCCGTTTGGCACATCAATCCGACGCCCGTAGGCGGGCAAACATCAACCCGCACCGCTTCGGGCGTGAGTCGCAGGGCCGGGGGCAACCTCGGCCCTTGCTTTATAGCCCCCAGCTTATGCGCCAAGCCTGCGGGTATAACTTGTGGCTTATGGGACCCCCATCCGTGAGCCACAACCCGGTTTGCGTGTCATGCGTGAGCCTCAAACGCATCCTTCCCTGCCGCCCGGCGGCGTGATACACTCCACAGACTGACGGTCGAGGTCCTGATGAGGGCTGCGGCGTCCATCAGCCCCCGACAAGGTGCTCAATGGCGACGACGACGACCTTCACCACGCTCAAAGAAGACGTGCAGCGGTACCTTGAGCGCGGGTCCACGCTCGGCAACGACCCCGTCATCATCGAGCAGCTCCCCCGCCTCATCAACCTTGCCGAGCGCCGCATCGCCCGGGAGCTGAAGGTCCAAGGCTTCATCAACGTCGTCACGGGCGCCCTGACGCCCGGCCAGTCCGTCTACGCCAAGCCCGACCGCTGGCGCGACACGGTGTCGATCAACATCGGCACGGGGACCGGCAACAGCACCCGCAAGCAGGTTTACACGCGCTCCTACGAGTACGTCCGGCAGTACTGGCCCGACGAGGGCGAGACCGGCGAACCCGTCTTCACGGCGGACTACGACTACAGCCACTGGGTCTTCGCTCCGACACCCGACGCCGCGTACCCCTTCGAGATCCTCTACTACGAGCTGCCGCCGCTGCTGGACGACACGGTGCAAACCAATTGGCTGACTGAGTACGCGCCCCAGCTGCTGCTGTACGGCACGCTGCTGGAGGCGACCCCCTTCCTCAAGAACGACGAGCGCATCCAAGTGTGGCAGGGCATGTACGACCGCGCCGCCGCCATGCTCAACGGCGAGGACCTCGCCAAGGTGCTCGACCGCAACTCCGCCCGCAAGGAGGCATAGGTGTCCTACACCGAAGTGTTTGGAGGCTCGAACCTCTACCCCTCTGACGTCTCGTATCTCGCCCTCGCGCTGACGGCGGACACCGCGCTGGAATGGCCGCTGGAGTCCAACACCACGACGCCGGTCGCCGCCTCGATCATCGACGTGTCGCCGTCCGGCGCGTTTGCGGTCACCATGCCCGACGCCACGCTGACCGGCGTCGGCCAGACGGTGCTGTTCAACAACCTCGGCCCCTCGACCATCACCATCAAGGACGCGAGCGGCGGCACGCTCCTGTCCATCGCGGCGGGAGCCCAGTGGGAAGTCTACCTCGTCGACAACAGCACGGCGGCGGGAACCTGGCGCACGTTCCAGCTTGGCGCCACGACCGCCCAGGCTCAAGCCTCGTCGCTGGCCGGCTTCGGCCTGATCGCCACGGGCTCGACCCTGTCCGTCGCCGAGACCGTCACGACCTTCAACAGCAACTTCACGCTGCCCGCCGGCGCGCGGGGTGCGGCCTACGTCTGGACCGGCGCGCTCGGCACCGTGTCGCTGATCGCCGCCAGCACGCTGGGCAACAACTGGTTCGCCGATATCCGCAACGGCGGCACGGGCAACCTGACCATCGACCCGGCCTCCTCGGAACTGATCAACGGCGCCACGACGCTCGTGCTGTCGCCCGGCGACAGTTGCCGGGTCGTGACGGACGGGTCGGCTTGGTACACCTTCGGCCTCGGGCGCAGCGCCACCTTCGCGTTCGACTACACGTCAATCAGCCTGACCGGCCAGTCCTCGCCCTACACCCTGAGCGGCAGCGAACTGAACCGCGTGGCCTACAAGTTCACCGGCACGCTGACGGCCAACATGGAGATCGTGGTCCCGTCCACGACGCAGCAGTACTGGATCGACAACTCCACGACCGGCGGCTCCTACACCCTCGGCGTGCGCACCGCCGCGCAGACGCCGGCCATCAACGTGGTGCGCAACTCCCGCGGCATCTTCTACTGCGACGGGTCCAACGTGGTCGACGCCGACACGGGCGGCATCTCCACGCCGGTCAGCATCGCGGACGGCGGCACGGGCTCCACGACGGCTTCCGGCGCGCGGGTCAACCTGTCGGCGGCGGCGTCGGGCGCCAACTCCGACATCACCTCGCTGTCCGGCCTGACGACCGCACTGGCTCCCGCCTACGGAGGCACCGGCGTCACGACCGTCCCGTCGAACGGGCAAGTGCTGATCGGCAACGGGACCAACTACACCGCCGCCACGCTCACGGCGGGCTCGGGCATCTCGATCACCAACGCCAGCGGCTCCATAACCATCACCAACACGGGTGGCGGCGGGGGCGGCGGGGGCGGCACCGTGACGAGCGTCGCCCTGTCCGGCGGCACGACCGGCCTGACGGCCAGCGGCTCGCCCATCACGACCAGCGGCACGATCACGCTGGGCGGCACCCTCGCCACCGCGAACGGCGGCACGGGCCTCACCGGCACGCCGACCAATGGCCAACTGCTGATCGGCAACGGCTCGGGCTACTCGCTCGCCACGCTGACGGCGGGCAGCAACGTCACCATCACCAACAGCGCCGGCGGCATCACCATCGCGGCGACCGGCGGGGGCGGAGGCACCGTGACCAGCGTCAGCGGGTCTGGCGGCTCTACCGGCATGACCCTGTCGGGCGGCCCCATCACGACCAGTGGCACCCTGACCCTCGGCGGCACGCTCGCTCTCGCCAACGGCGGCACGGGCGCGACGACCGCGTCCGGCGCCCGCTCCGCGCTTGACGTGCCCTCCACCTCGGGCTCCGGGGCCAGCGGCACATGGGCCATCAGCATCAGCGGCAACGCGGCCACGGCCACGTCGGCCACCAGCGCGACGTCGGCGACGACCGCCAGCACGGCCAACGCGCTGAACAGCAGCAACAGCTACACGATGGCCGGCCTGTCGGTGAACGGCGGGATCACGGCGACCGGCAACATCACCGCCTACTTCTCCGACGACAGGCTGAAGCAGCGCCTCGGCCCGATCCACGACGCCATCGGCAAGGTCAAGGCGCTCAAGGGCTTCTACTATCGGGCCAACGCCACCGCCGAGGCCCTAGGCTACAAGTCCAAGCGCGAGGTCGGCGTGTCGGCGCAGGACGTGCAGGCCGTCATGCCCGAGGTCGTGGCCCCGGCGCCTGTCGACGACCGCTACCTGACGCTGGACTACTCGCGGCTGGTGCCCCTGCTCATCGAGGCCATCAAGGTGCAGCAGGACCAGATTGACGACCTGCACGCCCGCATCATCGACCTGGAGAACCTGCGGTGACGCTGCCGACCAGCGGTGCGCTGAGCCTGAACGACATCAAGGGCGAGTTCGGCGGCCCCTCGTCGCCGTCCCTCGGCGACTACTATGCGGGCGGCACTTATGTCCCGGCGGGCACGTCGGGCACCAACGGCGCGGTGCCGTCCAGCGGAGCGATCAGCATCGGCAGTTTCTACGGCACGTCGGCCCCGACGATCAGCATCACGAACCAGAGCAGCTACTCGTCGGCCCCGACGCCCGGCTCCGCTACGAACGGCTACCGGCTGAACTCGAACGGCAAGGTCTACACCGAGAGCCCGAGCGGCACGTTCAACTACATCGAGGATTGGGTGACGCCCACCGGCGCGGCGGCCAACTACGAGGCGTACGTCACCGTGACGTCAGGCACGCTGTCCAGCGGTACCAGCGGCTCGTGGGTGGCGCTGTCGTCTACCCGCGACTGGACCGTGACCCGCAGCACCCTCGGCATCAAGTCCTGCACGTTCACCGTGGACATCCGCAAGGTCGGCACGACCACCGTGCTGGACAGCGCGACCGTCACCATCGAGGCCGAGGTCACGCTCTGATGCCCCCGCCGTCAACCAGCATCATCCGCATCCAGTCCCAGCCCGGCATAAAGCGCGACGGCACCATGCTGGAGGGCGACGCCTATGTCGACGGGCAGTGGGTCCGCTTCCAGCGCGGCCTGCCGCGGAAGATCGGCGGCTATCGCTCCATCAACAAGTACCTGTCCGAGGTCAGCCGGGCGCTGAACGCCTACACGCAGAACGACCTGACCTACGTGCACTCCGGCTCGGCCAACAAGATCGAGCGGTTCTTCATCGACTCGTCGAACAACACCTCGGTCATCACCGACCGCACCCCGACGTCGGGCTTCACGGCTGACGCCGCCAACGTCTGGCAGTTCGACATCGACAGCGACAGCACGCAGAACCTGCTGGTGGCGCAGGTGGCGCCGAACGGGACGAACATCGCCAACAGCAACGGCGGCGAGTTGTTCTCCGGCCCGATCCTCGGCACCGGCGCCCTGACGGCGATCACCCTGCCGTCCGGCGGCAACTGCACCGGCGGCGTCGTGGCGCTGCACCCCTACACCTTCATCTATGGGACAAACGGCTATGTGGCCTGGTCCGTGGCGGGCGACCCGACCGACTTCACCGGCAGCGGTAGCGGATCCGCAAACGTCACGGCGCAGAAGATCGTCAAGGCCATGCCGCTCCGGGGCGGCCCGGGCAACTCGCCGTCGGGCCTGATGTGGTCGCTGGACGCCGTCGTGCGGGCCACCTTCGTGGGCGGCGCGGAGGTCTTCCAGTTCGACACCCTGAGCACCGAGTCCTCGATCCTGTCGCCCAACAGCGTCATCGAGTACGACGGGGTGTTCTTCTGGCTGGGCGTTGACAGGTTCCTCATGTTCAACGGCGTGGTGCGCGAAGTGCCGAACGCCATGAACATCAACTGGTTCTTCGACGGCCTGAACGTCAATCACGCGCAGAAGGTCTTCGCCTTCAAGGTGCCGCGCTACGGCGAAATCTGGTGGTGCTACCCGCGCGGCGAGGCGACGGAGTGCAGCCACGCCATCATCTACAACGTGCGCGAGAACTCGTGGTATGACTGCGAGTTGCCGAACGGCGGCAGGTCCGCCGGCACGTCGCCCTCGGTGTTCCGCAAGCCGCTGCTGACCGGCGTGCAGTCCTCGACCAGCGGCTACAAGCTGTGGGTCCACGAGACCGGCGTCGACGAGGTGGATGGCACGTCCACTCAGCCGATCTACTCGTTCTTCGAGACGGCGGAAATCTCCCTGCCCATTTCCAGCGAGGGCAAGATCAACAAGCAACTGCACATCGCCTACATCGAGCCCGACTTCGTGCAGTCCGGCGAGATGATGGTGTCGGTGCACGGTCGGTTCAACGCCCGCTCGCCGGAAGTCGAGGGGCCGTTCATGCCGTTCCCTGCGGCGGCGACGGGCCAGACGGATCAGGTCGTCTACCTCAAGACGCAGCGGCGCCAACTGCGGTTCCGCTTCGCGTCGAACGTGGTGGGCGGCGACTACCAGATGGGCCTGATCCTTGGGCACTTCCAGCCGGGCGACGGGACGATGATCGGATGATCAATCCTCGAAACATGACGCTGACAGACTGGGCGGATAGTGTTATCCTCTCCGTGAGTGATGCGTGGTCCTTCGGCAAGCTGGAGGACGAAGCGCGTTGGCAGGACTGGGCCATCGGCTTCGTGCGAGCATCACCGTTCACACAGCAGGCGATCCCCAACCCTTATCAGTTTGAGGACTGGCGCGACTGGGCCGAGCGCGTCTATCCCTTGCTCGAGGTGAACTGATGCCTGAAGGCTTTGCTGTAAACCCGGAAGTCCTGCAGGGCGAGCGCGGCGATTTCGCCGTGAGCCCCGGCGCCGTTCAGCGCGGGCGCTACGGGACTGCGAGCGCGACGCCCGGCGACCCGCCGAAGCCGGAGTCGCCGCTCCGCAACGCGCAGCTCATGCCTGCCGATCCGAACAAGGGCTACGCCACCCCCTACTACGCGGCCTACACCAACGACGGGGATTTCGCGGGCGCCGTGATGGTTGCCCCCGGGCAGAAGATCCGTCTCGTCGACAAGATGACGGGTGATGTCGTCTTCGAGGGGGCGGGGCCCGAGGCGGCGCAAACCGCCACCGCCGTCGCCAACTCAATATCCCAGAACCAAGGCCGCACGGCGGCGTGGGCCATCCAGAAGCCGACCGACGAGGGCGGCTGGGTGTCCATGGCCGAGGAGCGCTGGGACCCCAAGAAGCAAAGCCTGCTCGGCAAGGTGGCCGACTTCGCCCTGCCGATCATCGGCGCCATCCTTGCGCCGGGCATCGGTCTGGCGTGGGCTGCCGTGGGCTCCGCCGCGGGCTCGGCGCTGTCGTCCGTGGCTCAGGGGCGCAGTTTCGAGGAGACTGTCAAGCGCGCCGCGCTGAGCGCGGGCCTGACCTACGTCGGGGGCACTGCCGTCGGCAAGCTGGGCAAGGTGCTGGCGAACAGCGAGAGCCCCATAGGGCAGGCTATGTACAACGGCTACTCCGCCGTGATGAAGCCTCTCAACGCGGTCACGCGCGCCGTCGACGGGGCGGGGAACGTCGTCACCGACACCCTCGGCAAAGCGGCTACCGGCGCGGGAAACACCGTCCGAGAGGTCATTGTCCAAGGCGTCAAGGGCGGCGTTGACGCGGTGACTGGTGGCGCACTTAGTGCAGTCGGGGGCTCCGCCGTTACCGGAGCGGGCGGCCAGAACGTCATGCGGGGCGGCACGGGCGCTGACACAGTCGGCAACACCATCGAGGGGGTGGACGTTACCGCCAGCACGGACCCACTGACCGGCGCTGGCGTCGGGGCTCTCACCAGCGTGACCGCCGCCCCCAAGACCGCCGAGCCGTCGGTCTCGGAAGTCGTCGTCGAGGGCGGTGGTAACGACAGCCTGCCGGGCGGAGCCCTCAGCACCGTAACCACAACCCCTGCGACCGATGTCTCGGAAGTTGTCGTCGAGCCCAGTGAAGATAGTCTGCCCGGGACCGATACGTTCAGCGGCACGGACGACGGGGAAACCAGCAGCGATCCGGGCGACGACAGTTTGGACGACAGCAAAAAGCCCGCCGGGATGAGCTGGGCCGACTGGCTCAAACTTCTGTCGCTTGTGTCAGGCGGCGTCACGACCGCGACGCAAGGCTCAGGCCCCGCATCGCTTCCGGCTGGCGTGCTCGACGCGGGCACCCCGGGCAGCTTGCCCGACATCTTCCGCGCCAAGCTCCCGCCACCTTCCGGGCCGTTCGCCGACATGTCAGCGCGCAACGTCAGCATGACGCCCGAGGAGTGGGCCACTTACGGGCAGCGCGGGCAGGTCGCGTTCCTGAACAGCACGCCGCAGCGCCCGTCGGGTATCCTCCCGTCGCCCACCGGCTTTGCGGCCAACGTGACCCCGACGCCTGATGTTCAGGTGGCGGGCGGCTACTGGCCTGAGCCGACCAACGACAGCCCGCCGGTCCCCAATTTCACGCCGCGCGTCGGTGGTGGGCCCGGCGGATACACCGTGATGATCGGTGACACAGGGGCGACGTTCAACACCCGCGAAGAGGCCGACAAGTACGCCTCGGATTACGCGGTTCAGTCTGCGAACTCGCGCGCCGCGATCAAGGCGCAGAACGATGCGTGGGCGCAAACCAGCGCGGTGCTGGACAAGGCTGACCCTTCAAAGGTCGTGTCTCACGGCGGGAAGTTCTACGCCAAGACCGGGGAAGCCGGGAACGGTGTGTTCTGGCGGGACTACGCGACCGAGGCCGATGCGCAAGCCGCCGTTAACGAACGGCTGGCGCGAACCGCCCCCCAGTCGCCCACCGCCCCGACCTCGCCGTTCGCTGTCAGCGGCGTTCCTGCGGCGTCTACGCTGCCCGGCGCAGGCCCAACCTTCACCGGCCCGACGCCTTACGAGGCGGGCGTCTACAACCAAGCGCCGACCAACCCCACGCCGTTCCGCGACGTGGTCGCCCGCCCGCTGCCGATGCCCGCGCCGTCCGCCAACCCCGAGGACTTCGCCCGCGGCGGCTTCGCCGTGCGCGGCATGGGTTCCGGGCGCGACGACAAGATCCCGGCCCGCCTGAGCGACGGGGAGTACGTCATTGACGCCGAGACCGTGGCCCTGCTCGGAGACGGCTCGACGAAAGCCGGGGCTGACCGCCTCGACCAGTTCCGTGTAAACATCCGCAAGCACAAGGGCAGGAAGCTCGCCAAGGGGGCTTTCAGCGCTAACGCCAAACCCCCCGAAGCCTACCTGCGCGGAGGACGAACCTAAGATGCCCACAGGCACCGACGACGGCATGACCACCTTCCTGAACAGCGGCAACGCCGCCGTTCAGCCGAAGGCCTACACCAAGACGACAGTCCTGCCGGACTGGTACAACAACTACACCATGCAGGTGCTGTCGAACCAGCGCGCGGTCATGGACGCCCCGTACCTGACCTATCAGGGCCCGCGCGTCGCGGGGTTCACGCCCGACCAGCAGGCTGGGTTCGCGGCCACCAAGGACGCGGCGTTTTCCTACCAGCCGGGCCTGAACGCGGCTCAGGGCGCCACGGCGGGCCTGATGAACGCGCCGGGCGGCCTTGAGACCGCCCAGCCCTACCTGAACCGCGCCGCGCAGACGTCGGCGTCTCAGGTGCAGCAATACATGAACCCCTACCAAGACGCGGTGGTCAACCGCATCGGGGAACTCGGCGCGCGCACCCTGCGCGAGCAAATCCTGCCGGAGATCAGCGACCGCTTCATCAAGTCGGGGCAGTTCGGCGGGTCGCGTCAGGCCGAGATGATCGGTCGGGGCATCCGCGATACGATGGAGGGCATCACGGCCAAGCAGGCCGAGGCCCTGTCGTCCGGCTACAGCGGAGCCCTGAGCGCCGCGAATACCGACCTGTCGCGCATCGCGGGCCTCGGCCAGACGGCTGGCGCCCTCGGCGCGGGCGACATCACCTCCCGCCGCGCCACCGCCGCGCAGATGGGCGACATGGCGGCGCGCCAGCAGGCCCTCGGGCTCACGGGCGCCGGAGCCCTGTCCACCATCGGCGACAAGCAGCAGGGTCAGGTCCAGAAGAACTACGACGTCGCGTATCAGGACTGGATCAACGAGCAGGCCGACAAGCAGAAGCGCATCAACGACGCCGCCGCGACGGCCAAGACCCTGCAGGGCGGCATCCCGCAGGGCGAGACGTACAAGGGGTACGAGCCGCAGGGCACGCCTGCGGGCCCGGGCCCGACGACGGCCAGCAACATCAACACGGCTCTCGCCACCGCCACGGAAGTGTTCGACTGGCTGAAGAGCAAGGGCTACATCTAGGAGCGGCTGATGGACCCCGAAGACGAAGACTCGACGCAGGCCTCCGGCGCCCTCTCCACGATCGCCCCGCAGGAACAGAGCATGGCTCTGCCCGCGGGCACGCTCGCGTCCCTCAAGCAGAGCACGAGCGCCGCGTACGACGAGTACGGTCGGAAGATCCGTGAGGCGCGCCAGATGGCGGTGCCGAGCGACCTGCAGCGTCTGTCGCGCGCCTTCCTCGCCGCGGCCAAGCCCAACCGCTGGGGGTCTGGGTGGGTCGGCCTGCAACAGGGGCTGGAGAGCTGGCAAAGCAGCGGAGACAAGATCCGCGAGCAGCAGGCTCAGGCCGCGGCGCAGGACGCCGAGCAGGAGCTGAAAAAGAAGCTCGCGGACTCCGCCCTTGAGCTGAAGTACCTCACCAAGACCGCCCCGAGGACGCCCAAGCTCGCCAAGCTCGTCACGCAGTACAACACCACCGACGGCAAGATGTACTCGTTCAACCCCTACACCGGAGCGAGGGTCCCTGACGGCATGGTCGTCCTCGAAGGCGGCCAGACCGTGCCCTTCAACTCCCTGCAAGACCTCAGCCAAGTCACCCCGGATCAGGTCGCGGGTGGAGCTGCCGCCATGGGCGCTGCGCCCGGGGCCCCGGCTGCGGGCGCCATGCCTCCTCCGCCCCCTCCGCCTCCCGGCGAGGGTGCTCCTGCGGCGGGCGCGCCTGCCGGAGAAAAGTGGCGACAGTACGTCGGGCAGGTGGGTGTGCCCGGAGAGGCGCTGGGCCTGAACCCCGACGCCATCTACAACGTCACCACGACCGGCGCCACGCCGATCCCCGGCCTGAAGGTCGTGTCAGGGGATGAGGCCCTGCGCCGGTCAGGCGGCACGTACATCCGCGGACAGTTCGAGACCTCGACCGGGGAGTTCAAGCCCTTCGCCAACGAGAAGCCCCTGCCGACGCCCGAAGAGTACCTGTCGAACCTGAACGCGCTGCAGTCGGGCCTCGTCTCGGAGACGGCCAAGCTCAACCAGATCCGCCGCCTGTATTCGCGGTTCACCGGCCTCACGACGGGCCCGGCGGGCGCCATCCTGAAGTTCGCGCCCGGGTCCGAGCCGTTCTCGGTGGCGGAAGAGCTGAAGACGACCGTCGGCAACCTCGCCATGGCCAAGCTGGCCGAGCTGAAGCAGCAGAGCACCACGGGCGCATCCGGCCTAGGCTCGGTCACCGAGCGCGAACTGGCCATGCTCGAAAGGTCCATCGCCGCGCTCAACCAGTCCATGAAGCTGGAAGATGTCCAAGCCAACGCCAAGATCGTCATTCAGCACTACACCAACGTGCTGGAGAGCATGAAGCGCGACGGGCAGCAGGTGATGTCCATGTACCGGCGAGTGAAGGCCATCACGCAGCCCACCTCGGGCAAGGCGCCCAGCGAGATGACGGACGACGAGGTGCTTGAGGCTCTGAACGCGACGAGGCGGCGATGACGGAATACGAACTCCTCGCTGAAGGCGCCAAGCGCGGCCTGCTCCAGCCGGAAGAGCAGGCCCTGTACGAGACGGCGGTCTCGCGTGGCCTCATCACGCCCGACGGCAAGCTCGTCGAGAAGCGCATCAACCCCGAGGCGAAGCCGAAGCAGGTGCCGGACTTCCCCAAGACGGACGAGCCTCCGACCACGCTTGCCGGGCCCGGCCTCACGGAAGAAGAAGCCGCCGCGACCAACATGGGTGGTCGGTACATGGGCGTCGACGACCTGAAGTCGGCGATCGAGCGCAGCATCGGCCCCAAGGCGGGAAAGCAGGACATCGGGGCGCGGATACGCGAGAGCGAGCCCTCGACGCCGGGTGGCGCGTTCGGGGCTGCAGTGCGCAGCGCGTCGCGTTCTATGATCCCCATGCTCTCCGCCATTCCCGGGGCTGGGGTGGGCGCGCGCACGGGCGGAGCGCTGGGCATGCTTGGCGGCCCGTTCGCCGAAGTTACGGCGCCTACAGGCGCGCTGGTGGGTGCGGTTATCGGAGGCGCATCGGGATACGGCGCGGGGCTGCAGGGACAGGGCGAACTGCTGGAGCGCATGCCGTACTGGCTGCAGGAAAAGCTCGGCTGGTCGCCCATCCAAGAGCGTCTCGACACCGAGCGGTACCCGACAGCCACCGCCGTCGGGCAAGGGCTTACCGGGCTCGTGAGCGGGCGCCCGACGACGCAGCTGGGGCCCACCGCCCTGTCCGCCATCCTGAGCGGAGGCTCCGAGGCCATACGTCAGGCGTACAGCGGAGAGACGCCGAGCCTGCAGCGCATTGGCGCCATGACGGGCGTGGGTGCGCTCATGGGCAAGCCGTGGGCAGCCAACACCGCCGCCTTCGGAGCGCCCGAAGAGGCCCTGACGCGCGCTGCGCGTGAGAGCGTCCAGCCCGGCGGACGGCCTGCCGTCGCCAACACCGAGGACATGGGCCTCACCCGGGGCGCGCTGTCCGAGGTTGGCGTCGAGGCCCGGCCCGTCGATGTCCTTGATGAGGGCATCACGTCGAGGTTGGCGCGCCGGACGGGCGCCGCGGAGCCTGACACGTCGGGCATGTTCAGGAAGTACAACGAAGAGGTGCGCGGGCCGTCCGGCACGCAGGCCGCTGGCGCTCGCGCCACGGGCGAGATCAGCCCCGAGGCTCCGGGCGTGACGGGCGCGGCCCTGCGCACGGAGGCGGAAGGCGCCGTGAGCGCCGCGCAGCGCGGCATTACGCCGCAGGTCGACGAGCTGGGCCAGCCCGCGTCGGCCTTTGCGGAGAGGCTCAAGGCCGAGGCCAACGCCGCCAAGGGCGCCATGGATCAGGCCTACGACGAAGCGGCCATCGCCAAGGAGCCCGCCACCGTCCAGCTGTCCCGTGACGACGGCGAGACCGTCGGCAACTGGAAGCGCATGACGCCGCAGGAGGAGAAGTACTACCGGCAGCGCTTCGACGACCTCGGCGTGCCGTACACCGAAGGCGAGACGCACTACATGCGCATCGTTCCCGGCGGCGCCCCTGAGGTCGCCACGGCGCGCGGCATCGGCCCCACCACGGTCGGAGAGTTCAACGCCGCCCTGCGCGAGGCGATCAGCGACTACACCGTCGTGCCTGACGAGATCACGCCCGTGCTCAAGGCGCTTGAGCGGCTGGAGCAGCCGCAGATGTCGTCCCTCACCTCGACGGACATCTTCAGCCTTCGCCGCGAACTGTCGCAGATCGAGCGGGCCGTGCCGGGAACCACCGCCGCCACGGCGGCAGGCAAGGCGCGGCGGACCCTCGACGGTCTCGTCGACCGGCTGGACATGGCGGGGCGCTTCTCAGGGAACACGCAGGCCGTCTCCAAGACGCGCGACGCCATCCTCAAGGCGCGCGACTACTACAGCAACTATGTCAACGACCCGACCGTGGCCGCCCTCGTCGAGAACGACCCGGGCCGTGCGCGCGGCCTGCTGTTCGGGAGCCTGACCGACAAGAGCCCGACCGGCATCACCAACCTCAAGGCGGCGAGGGACAGGCTCGGCGCAGGCAGCCCCGAGTGGGAGGCCATGCGCAAGGACGCTCAGGCGCAGATCCTCGGCCCCGACGAGGCCAAGACCGGCAGCCGCTGGGACAAGTGGAGCCGCGAGAACCCGACCCTGCGCGACCTGCTGTTCACGGCTCAGGAGCAAGAGGCCTTCCCCGTCGCGGCGCAGACCGCCAAGGAGGCGGAAGGCCTGTTCGGCGCTCTCAAGCTCGGCGGGAACCTGCCCAACATCCTGTCGCCGGACTTCGCCGCGGCTGTCGCCAACCTCGCGCCGCGTGAGAGGCGGGCCGCTCTGGTGGCGTGGCGCGACGCCGCTACCAAGGCCGTCGGCACGAGCGAGGGGGCGGAGTCGTTCCTGAGCGCCCTGCGCACCGACGCCCGGCTGCGCGAGAACGTCGAGGCCCTGATGGGCCCTGAGGCGGCGGCGACGCTCATCCGCCGCGCCACAGCCCTCGTCAACCGCTCCAGCCGCGCCGCCCTCGCCGCCGGAGAGTCCACCGCCGCCGCGCGGGGTGCCGGAGGCGTCGACGAGCTGCCGACCGCCGCGAACGCCGCCGAGCGCGCCACGCGCGGGCTCACGGTCCTCGGCCCAGCCCTGCGCTGGCTTGAGGGGCGCGGCATGAGCCGCGAGGAGGCCGTGCGGGTCACGCAGGAGCTGCTCGACCCGGCCAAGACCGACGAGGTCATGGCGCGCATCCAAAAGATGTACGGCGAGGGTCCTGCCCGCGCGTTCATGCGCCGTGTAAACGCCATCGTCTCCGGGTCCAGCCTCCTTGGCTCCCTGCCCCGGCGCACGGTGCAGCCGACCGCGACGTACGTCGGCGGCACGCCGGGCCCGTCCCCGACGGCGCCTCCCGACGTGCCCGCGCCGCAGATCACGGAGGAAGACGACAAGCCCCCCGAGCAGCGCGAGAAAGAGCTGGGAGACTTCTTCGGCATGCCGCCCGAGGACACGCCCGCGGCGGGGGCCGCCACGAACCGTTTCAACAACCGCGGCGCGATCATGTACATCGTGCAGAACGCCGAGGGGAAGAAGAGCAAGTCGCCGTGGGTGGCCAAGCAGCCGGGCTTCGTCGGCTTCGACGAAAAGACGGGCCTCGCCAAGTTCGACACGCTAGAGAACGGCGACGCGGCGCACGAGGCGCTGCTGCGCAACCGCTTCGCGGGCAAGACCCTTGACGCCGTGATCGAGCGCTACGCGCCGCACCCCTTCAACACGCCTGCGCAGCGTGCGGCCTACAAGGCGTACGTCGGCAAAAAGACCGGCATGAAGCTGGACGACATCTTGACCCCAGACAAGATCCCCGCGTTCATGCAAGCGCAGCGGGAGTTCGAGGCGGGAGACACGCGGTGACCGAGACCACTGTCGACGAGGTCGTCGTCACCGGCAAGCGCCCGAAGCGGAACCGCCTCAAGGCCCTGTTCGGCAACCCCCGCGCCCTTCTGGAGGGCGCCAAGGGCGTCCCCGGAGCGCTGGTCAACGCGCTGGGCGAAAGCGTCGCCAGCGGCGACCTCATGCGCTTCGGCGAGGACATCGTGCGGGACCCGGTCGGCGCCCTCGATCGCGCCGCATCCGGCGCCCTGTCGAGCTTCGGGCGCGAGTTCAGGCGCGACCCGGCGGAAGCCCTGCTGGGCCTGACCCCGTTCGGCGACGCCAAGGATATCGCGGACACCCGCGCGCAGGCTCAAGAGGCCCGAGACCGCGGCGACGCGGCGACCGCACGGCGGCTGGAGACCGCCGCAGCGACCATGACGCCCCTGATGCTCGCGGGGATGGTCCCCGGCGCCAAGCCCGGCCTCAAGACGGGCGCCGAGGGCCTCGCCAAGAACATCGCGGAGCGCAAGCTGTCGCCGCTCAACCTCTACAGCCACGCGGCGGAGGTCGCCCGCAACCTGCCGCAGGAGAAGGGCACGCCCCAACAGGTAGAGGCGATGCTGCTGCGCAGCGGCGTGAAGCCTGCAGAGATCCGCTGGTCGGGGTACCGGGAGGTCTTCGGCGACCGCCCCTCCGTGACGAAGGACGAGGTCGCGAAGCACTTCGACGAGCAGCTTCTGGGTGTCGAGCGGGAGCCGCCAAAAGCCCGTACGCTAGGCGTCAAGGCTTGGATCCCTTCAGCCATGGATGAGACCGCCTATAGCGCTCGCGATCCTAAGTCCGCGCTAGACAGGTGGGGTAATCCTCGCCTTGACGCCGCGGGAGGCGAACCGCTCGCACTGAATGTAGGAAGAGACGCAGGTCCGAAGCCTCTCAGTGAGGAAGACTTCGATGGCGGCAACCCCACGAACTATTCGGAAATCCTTTTGCGTGGGCCAAGTCCGTATCAAACCCAGACGGTTGAGATCGCGCAAAGACAGCACAGCAGCCCTAGCCTTGAAAGGCTGAAATGGCCGCGTGTCGCGTACCGCGCGCCGCACTGGGAGCACGATCCCAACACGTACGCGCACATCCGCGTGCTTGACCGGGACGTTTTCCCGCGCGGCACACAGGCCGGAGAGTGGGCGTATGACCTCGACACGGGACGTCGAAGCCGCCCGCTGTCCAACGACCCGCTGGGAAGCTCTACGCACCTTGAGGAGCTGCAAAGCGACTGGGCGCAACAGCTGCGCGCGAATAAACAGGAGCGAGACCCGTACGAGCCGCCGGTGGGTCCGTACGTCGAAAGCACGAACGACTGGGTCGATCTAGGCCTGAAGCGCGCACTGACCGAGGCCGCGCGCCGCCAAAGCGACTATTTCACGTGGACGCCGGGCGCCCTGCAGGCTCGGCGGTACAATCAGGACATCCCGATACGAGAGCTGCACTACCGCACCGTTCCCGTGGACGTCGATGCGATTGACGCAGACCGCCTTCGGCGAGGGCTTGGCGCCCTCGACACGCTCGATGAAGAGCGGGCCCGAGAACTCATTAGCCGCAATGCCCGCGCGCTAGGCGGCCCCGAGTCGTGGCGCCCCGGAGAGCCGCTGTTTTCTATAGCGCCCATCGACTATGCGGGTACGACGCACAGGCTTCCATGGTCGTCGGAGCACATGATGCGGGCGCTCGCCCTGTGGACGCCGGACCTCCTCGAAAAGCGGATCGGCGAGCCGCTGACCCGCGCGCTTGTCGAGCGTTCGCGCAGCGAGCCTTGGGGCGTCCTTGAGACGCCCGATCTCATCGTCGGCCCCGGCAAGGGCTCGCGCGAGTTCTACGACCGCATCGTGCCGAAGCGCATCAACGAAGTGCTGAAGCCCTTCGGCGTCCAGCCCGAGATGGACATGTTCTCCCTGTATGCGGGTGGCTCGGGCGGCGCGTCGGGGAGCGAGATCGCGAACTATTTCCGCAGGCCGTGGGAAGACATCGTCGACTCCGACGAGCATGATGCCCTGTTTGAGCGATACAACGACGAGCGGCAGTTCGACGAGGTGCCCGGGTTTGGCCTTGACCCGGAGACCCGGCAGCGCATCCTGACCGAAGGCTTCAAAGCGTACGCCAAGGGCGGCCTAGCGGAGATTGACCGTGCCTGAGAACCCCATGTCCGCCGCGCTCGACGCCCCGACGGTTGAAGAGGTCGTCGTCACCGGCAAGCGCCGCAAGAAGCGCAAGCCGCTGGAAGGGCTGCTGAGCAACCCCCTGTCGCTCCTTCAGGGCGCGCAGGACGCTGGCGCGCGGTTCCGCAACTACGTGGCCAGCGGTCGTGCGGATCAGGACGTGTCCCGGCTTGCCAAGGACCCGGTCGGGAGTGTCGTCCGCGGGGGAAAGGCTGTCGCCGAAGGGTTCGCGGAAGACTTCAAGGAGCATCCCGTCAAGACTGTGGCCGGGCTTGTGCCTTTTGTCGGCGGCGCTCTCTCCGCCCTCGACACGAGCGCCCTGCGCGATCAGGCTGAAGAGGCCCGGCAGCGCGGCGACGAAAGTGCGGCGCGCAGGCTGGAAGAGCTTGCCGCCATCTCCTCGGCAACCATCGCGGCGGGTGTGCTCCCGGGCGGTCGCGCCGTCGGCAAGGCTGGCGTGCGCGCGATCAAGAACGCCGCAGAGCGCGACGTCGTGCGCGACGTCTCGAAGCTGACCGAGAAGTACGGCCTTGAACCCCCCAAGGTTCAGAGGGACAACCCCGGCGGGGACTGGCTGAAGTACGAGCGCGAGCGTGCGGCAGAGCGTGCAGCCGACAACAGCGCAAGCGGCAACTTTGCCCGCAACGCCCCTGCGGGGGCGGTGACAGGCTATCTGGACCGCCCCGTGCTTTTGGATCCTCAAAAGCTGCAGGACATTCCCGGGGCCATGCGCGAAAGCCCGGGACCGGGCAACCCGAAGTACGACCGGCTTCTGCCCTCCATGAGCGAGCGGGGGTACGATGCGGAGGCGGGCGGCCCGATCATGATCGGCGTCAGCCACACGGGAGAGCCCTTTATCCTTGAGGGCAACAACCGCGCCGCCGTCGCGCGGGCCCTAGGCATCCCCGCCATCCCCGCTGAGGTCCGGTACTACGCGGGAGGCGAAGGGCTTGAAGGCGCGATGTCGCCGGAGCGCCTTGCGGAGTACCTGTACAAAGCGCCCACCGAACAGGTGTCGGCGCCAGCTATCATCCGGTCGGAAAGCGGCGCCGCGCGCCGTGCGCCCAGCGCAGGCCTAGACCGCGAAAAGCTGCGGGAGCGGTACCCAGACCCGGCTCCGCCAGAGCAGAAGTGGGACAAGAACAAAGGGCGCTTTTACGAAGGGAAGGGGTCAGACACGCCCGAGATCCAAGCCCTGACAAAGGCGCGGCAACAGGCCACTGCGGACATCAAGGCGGGCAACTACACGCCGATATTCGACGTCTCCAAGCGGGACTACGTCGACCCCGCAGACTATCCGCTTGCCGGATCGACGCTCATCGACACCCTCCCCAAAAAAGAAGCCACTGTTTTGGCTCACACCGAAAAGGCGCAAGATCCAGCAGCTCTTCGCCGTTTGGAGGAGGGGTTTCTGGCGCAGCAGGGCAACCCGGACGCAGAGCACTGGTATGCCATGCTGCAACTGCAGCAGGCATACATGCAGATGTACGGCCCCGAAGAAGGCCGGAGGCGGTTCAAGAAGTACTTCGCCGACAGCATGGCGGGAACGACCGGCGGCGCCGATCCGGCGACAAACTTCCTGTCCACCGGGTACCTGAACCACCTCGACCTGACCGGAACGCCCACACCACTGAAAGGTTACGAAATCCCGTATCCGATCGGCGGCGGCAAGCACGGCGCGATGGGCAACATCGTGCTGGGCCGAAAGTTCATGGATAGCCCGGAGCTGTTCACCACCGCCGGGAACCCCAAAAGGTTCAACTTCAAGGGCAACTTCCTCGGGCATCGCGACAAAGCCACCATCGACGAGCAGATGATGGGCGCGTGGGACCCCACCGGAAAGATGGCGCAGCCTACGTACTACGGACTGTACGAGCAGCCCGTGCACGATCTCGCGGCGAAGTACGGCGTCGCTCCCGCCAACTTCCAAGACGTCACTTGGGCAGGCCTCAAGACGGCAAAGACGCCCAACTTCAAGCCGCAGCCCATGATCTCCATCATCAACGAAGCGGTGGAGAGGACTTCGCGGATCCTCGGCATAAGCCCGGACGAAGCGCTTCAACACATCCTGTCTGGTGGCCCAGTGTACGCTAAAGGGGGCCTAGTGGAGGCCGACCATGCCTAAGAACCCGCTCTCCATCATCCTCGACGACCCCATCGTCGCGGGCGCCAAGTCGCTCGGCAAACGCGCCGTCGACTACGCATCCAGCGGTAACGCCTTGCGCGACTCGGCGGCCCTCGCCATGCGCGTCGCGCCCGACCTTCTGCGCGGGGGTTTGCCGCAAGTGCTGCAGAACCAAGTCGCCACGCCCATGGCGATGGGAATGGTGGAAGACTTCAAGGCCAACCCCGGTCGCACCGTCGCTGAGAACCTCCCTGTCGTCGGCGGCGTGATGAGCGCGATGGATGCCAAGGAGCTGCGCCAGAAAGCCATCGAGGCCAAGGCGCGCGGCGACATGGCCGCTTACCGCCAGTACAGCGAGATGGCCGCCGCCGCGACCGGCGGACTGGCTCTCGGGATGCTGCCCGTGCCCGGAGCGGCTGCGGCCAAGCCCGCCCTCAAGGCCGGAACCAAAGCGGTAGAGCGCGCAGCCCTTCGCGCTTCGGCGACAATGCCGGAACGAGCCGTAGCGTTTGCCACGCACGAGGTCATCCCCGGCAAAGTTACCGGGCATCTGCCGAACTTGGTGCGAGTGCCGACGTCAGCCGCGGACGCAGCGCAGCTTCAACTTGAAAGAGGCGCATTTTCGTCTGACCCCCGGCGCCTCTTTCGAGATCCCAACAGCCGAGACATCGTCTACAACGCTTTGGGTCTTGAGCAGGCTCCCATGCTTGAGGCGCAGGGCATGTTCAAGACCGAGGCAGGAACCGAATACAACCCCGCGTTCGTAAGCAGGCCGCGCGTGAAAGAGACCCCGGGCGGCGAAGACATTGCGCCTGAGCACAGAGCCCTGCTGGAAGCCGGGGAAGCGTATCGCGCCGCCGTGTCTGGCCAAGCCGCTGGCGCGTACCACAAAGTGCTGCCCGAGGCTCCCCGCGAGCTGTCCGGTTCGCTGTTTACGCCGCTTCCAGAAAAGCAAACTCAGCGCGAGATTGAAGGCCTCGCAAATCTCGGTGAGCGGTACGGGCTTGGAGACGTGGTGGACACCGGGCAGGGCGTGACCATGACTTCCTTCTACCCCGAACCCCCGACAGGGGCGGAAACCGAAAACTACCTCGCGAACGGTCTTGAAAGCGCGTACTCGACGCTCCTGCCCGGGGCCCAACCGCGAGCTGTCGGTATTGCGTCAGGCTACAAAGGCTACGAAAACGAGTGGGCGCAGCCTCACGGATCCGGTGCCGTCACGCGACAGATGCTTCAGTACCTCGAAGAGTCCGGCGCACCCAACGCTCTCGAACGTCTTGACACACCGGAGATCCGCAACCAAGCCCGCACGGCCATGGAGGCCGATTACGAGTACGCCGCCCGCACGGGACAGCCCGTGCGCGAGGACTTGCAGAACCTGCGCCGCGTCATCTGGGAGCGGGGCCCCAAGGCGCTGAAGGACGCCCTTAGCCGGAAGGAGTTTCTCCCGGCCCTGACGGCGGCTCTTGGTCTTGGTGCGGCTGTGGCGGGCTCGGCGCCTTACGACTCGGACGAGTAAACGTCGTCACCTGTTCAAGGCGCCGGTAGATGTCGGCCACCTCTTCCTCTGTGTAAGGCGGCCTGTGGTAAACGAAGCCCGAAGGCAGCACGACCCGCGTCATATAACGTCTCCTTTATGTCTGGAGACCGCAACCTGACAGGTGCTATGCACCGCGTCAAGTGCATATGCGCAGCCTAGAGTGCGTGACGCTTCAGTGCGGCTAGGAGGATGTCCTGCCGGTTGCGCTTGGTCTGCAGGCGTTCGAGCACCATGAAGTCGACGGTGTTCTTGGCGCAGATCATGTGGACGAAGACGGGGCGGTTCAGGCCTGCCTGCTTCTGCCGCATGGGACCGATCCGCTCAATGATCTGGAGGTGCTCCTCAAGGTTCCAGTCCACCGAGAAGAAGGCTAGGATGTTGCCCCCCTCGGCGAGGTTCAGGCCGTGCCCGGCGGACTTGGGGTGCGCCAGCAGGATGGGGATCTTGCCCGCGTTCCAGCGCTTGATGGTGTCGGGGTCGGCGTCCAGCACCTGCGCCTGAGGGAAGGCGGCCTTGAGGCGGGACAGGTCGGAGCGGAAGTTGTACGACACGAGGACGGGCGCCCCCGCCGCCTCCTCGACGATGCTCTCCAGCGCCTCCAGCTTGGCGCGGTGGACCTCCGCCCAGTTGTGGTCGTCGTCCACGTAGATGGCGCCGTTGGCAAGCTGCTGCAGCTTGCCGCATTGCGTGGCGGCGTTGGGCGCATCGACGCCGAACTTGTCGATCATCACGAACATGTCCCGCTCCATCTCGTTGTACGTGGCGCGGGCCTTGAGAGGCAGGTCCACCTCGATCGTGTTGAAGATCGGCTCGTCAACAGGCAGGCCGGGAACGGTGAGGCAGATGTCGCGCAGGCGGTCCTCGATCTCCTCCTGAGCGTACGGCGTGGGCTTGACGCTGTACCCGTCCCACCCCCGGGTGAACCACCGCCCCTCGAAGGCGGAGAACGACCGGCCCAGCCTCGCGCCCTTGTCGAGGAACCACGTCTGGCCCCACAGGTCGGACAGGCCGTTCGGAGAGGGCGTGCCCGTCAGGCCGATGAAGCGCGTCACGTCGCGGTGCGCGACCTCGGCCAGAGCGCGCGAGCGACGGCCACCCTGCCGCGTGCGGTAGTTCTTGAGGCGTGTAAACTCGTCGGCGATGACCGTCTTGAAGGGCCAGTGGTCGATCAGCTCCGACGTCAGCCAGATGAGGTTGTCGTAGTTCATGGTGTAGATCTCGGCCTTGTCGGCCAGCGCCCTCTCGCGCTCCCCGACGGACCCGGAGATCACCGACACGCGCAGGTGCTTGAAGTCCTCCCACTTCGCGACCTCGTCCGGCCACGTTGACTTGGCGACGCGCAGGGGCGCCAGCACGAGGGCCGGGAAGATGTTCCCCTCGACGAGGGACAGGTGGTCGAGGGCCATGAGGGTCGAGGCCGTCTTGCCCGTGCCCATGCCCGCCCAGACGGCGCAGCGAGGGGTGTCCTCGATGAAGCGGATGATGTCGCGCTGATAGCTGTGGGGGATGAAGCGCGGTTTCATGCTGTCTCCTTTGCCTCGGCGATGAAGGCGTCCACCGCAGACATGGAGTCCACGACGCACACACGAAAGCCGGACGCCCTCAGGCGCCCGATCTCAAGCTCCTGCAGGGTGCTCAGCCTGCCCGTCTCGCTCTTGACCTCGACGAACCACAGGCGGGGCCCGTCCCACCACACGAACAGGTCCGGCGCGCCGCGGCGCCCGATCCACTGCAGCTTGCGCTGGTGGCCGCCGGTCTCGGCGATGCGCCGCTTCAGGTACGACTGGATCCGCCCCTCGGGGGTCACAGCTGCGCGATCTCTTCACGGAACATGACCCTGCGCCGTCGCCCGAGGTGAAACACGAAATAGTAGTGCACCGCGTAGCGCCGCGTTCCGATAAAGAGCCCCCGCAGCCACTCCTTGAAGGTTAGGACGAGGAACTTCCGTCGAAGAGGCATCAGTCGCGCCTCCTGCGTGTCGTGTCTGCGCTCCCACACCCCTTCTGCCTGAGCGCCTGCGTTGGCGACGTCGTCCCACCGGACCCACTCCCCGCGCAGGGCCTTATCGCGCCAGTCTTCCTGCCACTGCAGGTCCTGAAAATACTCGTCCATGGCTCAATCCCCCTTCCGGTATCGGTACGTCTCGAAGCCCGCCGCGGCGAGGGGCAGGCCGACGGACCATTGCGTGCCGCCGGACATGATGGCCGCCAGCCCCTCGGAGCTGAAGGACGGGTCGTCTGGCGTCTCGCAGATGATCTCGTCGTGCACGTGCAGGACGGGCTTATACCCGGCCTCCTCGGCGCGCAGGATGCCCGCCGCGAGGATGTCGCGGGCCACGGCCTGCGTCGCGTTCTCGACGGCCTTGCCGCCGTACGTGACGACCTCTCCCCACCTGCGCAGGATGTCAAAGCCGTCGTAGGCGATGGCGCGCTCAGCAAACGCCCTCTCCTTCTGCATCGAGCCGATGCGCGGGTTAGGGTAGCACAGGACGCGATTGCCGGAGGGCAGCTTGCAGAGCAGCCAGCTCCCCGTGACCTGATACGTGAGCTTGCCCGCCACGAAGGCCTTGCCGGGGTTGGCGAGGGCCGACCGGATGGCATGCTCAGCCGACGACCAAAGCGCGACCGTGGCGACGTGCGCCGACCGCCACGCCCGAACGAGGGCGACAGCCTGCGTCTCGGGTATCTGCAGGCCGTACAGGGCGGCCATGCTCACGAAGGCGCCCGCGGCGCCCTGATATCCCAGCGCCAGCTCCATGACCTTGCCGATCTGCCTCTCGGCGGGCTCGACCTTCTCGACGGGCTTGTTGTACGCCTTGGCGTACGAGGCCTTGTACAGGTCGGGCCCCTCCCCGCGATCAAAGGCGCTGAAGGCGTCCAGCTTCCACTTCTCGCCCGCCAGCCACGCCAGCACGCGACCCTCGATGTTCGACAGGTCGGCGACGACAAGTTTCCGCCCGGGAGGCGCCACAATGACGCCACGGATGGCGCTCGTGCACAGCTCCATGACGTTGGGGAAGAAGAGGTCCTCGACACCCGCCCGCATGGCGTCGATGCCCTGCTCGATGTACTCGTTCTTGATGGTCGGCCTTGGCAGGTTCTGGGGCTGGAAGATGCGCCCGCCCCACCGGCCCGTGCGGCCCGCGGCACAGAACTGCAGGGCGCCGCGCAGGCGACCGCCCACGGCGGCCTTTTCGACGGCTGCGTACTTGGCGGGGCTCGTCGCCGAGGCCAGCTTGCGGATCTGCAGCACCTCTCGCATGAGCGGCGTCAGGTCGGTGCGCTTCAGGGCCTGCGCGACGGTGTTCGACCTCAGGTCCTCTAGGATCAGCCCCTCGTCGGCCAGAAAGTCCAGCACCTTGGCGCGCTGCGTGGCGCTCTTGAGGCGGCCCCCGGTGATCTCTGACAGGCGGGCGTTTAGACGCCCCACCTCGGCCTTGGCCGCGCGCTGTGCGTTCTTGGCGAGGTCCAGATCGACGGCGCACCCACGATCATTGATGGCCTGATCGACGAGCCACAGCTCGCGCTCCGCCGGGGTGTTGTTCCACGTCGGCATGCGCTTGAAGACCTCGCGCATGGCCTCGACGTCCAGCCTGCCGTACTCGATGAACTCCAGCCACTCGTCGGGGTGCGTCGAGCTGTCCGACACCTCGCCGCGCGTGTTGGGCTTGGTGAAGCGGTTGATCAGGGCGGCGCCGCGCTTGCTCTTGGCCTTGTCCTGCGGGACCTCCAGCACGGTGCACAGGAGGCTCAGCTTGGCGGGCAGGGCGTGTGCGAGGGCCTGCACCATGGTGTCGTGGATCTTGGTGAGGGGGATGTCGACGCCGTGCTTGGCCAGCACGATGCGGTCGAAGGCGCTGTTGTGGATGATGACCCTGCGCGCCTTGCGCACAAGGGCCTTGAGGGTGTCGAGGACGGTCGGGTCCTGCGTGCAATCGAGAACCTGCGCAGGCTCATCGTCGCGCGCCACGATCACCAGCAGGACCTTGGACTGCTCGGCGTATGCGTGCGCTCCGCAGTCAATAGGCACAGTGCTGTACGTCTCGGTGTCGAGAAAGAGGTCCATGGGCGCCTGTGAAGGGAGTGCGCCCCCGCCGGGAGACCTGACTTCTCGGCGGGGGCGCGGGGCTGTTTAGACGAGGTCCAAGCAGCCGAGGGCGGATGCGTAAAGCTCGAGCATGGCCTTATCCTCAAGGATCTGGCCCCGATCGCGCCGTCGCAGGGCGACGAGCTTTCGGATGGGCTTCGTGTCAAAGCCCGCGGCTTTCGCCTCCATGTAGACGCTGCGGATCTGCTCTCCGAGCGCTACACGCTCGTCGTCGAGCGTCTCGATGCGGTCCATGAGCTTCTTCAGCTCATCAGCCGCGACGGAGTTGTGGCCAGCCTCCGGCATCAGACGAAGGAGTCCTCAACCTCGACCGGAGCGCCGAACTCGTCGGCGCCAGCCGGGGCCCCGCCGCCGAAGCTCTGGCCGTGGTTCACGAACCGGACACCGCGCAGGCCGCAGTTGATCCGCCGCCCCCACTTGTTGTCCTGCGCGTAGACCTCGACGGACGCATCGACGTAGGCGCCGCTGTAGATCAGGCCGTCCGCCGACGTCACAGGGTTGTTGGCGTTGTCGTAGGCCGTCGGGCGCGTCTTGGCGCTGCGCGAGGACAGGTGGAAGGCGTCCTCGAACCCCTCGTAGGGCTCTCCGTCCTTGTTGATGTAGGGCCCCTCGACCCAAGCCGTCTTCTTGTCCGCAGTCAGGAGCTTGAGGACAGAGTCCGCCTTGTCGTTCCACTGGCCCTTGGCCACGTCACGCACGGCCTTGCGGATCTCGTCGATCTGCGGGTGGTCGGTGGGGACGATGAACTTGGCGCCGTAGGCGGGTTCGCCGTCACCGACAGCCTGCGGCTCGAAGATGGCCGGGAAAGCAATTCGCACATTCCGAATGATCAGTCGCACGCTCATTTTGCACGTTCCTTTTCGCACATTAGCCGAACTCGTCGGCGGTTGCGGAGGCCGACATGGCCGGTCTCCGATCTGTGGCGGGAGCCACGGATAGTTTGCCCGCGCTGCGCTGGATCAGGGCTTCGAGCTTCGCCCAGCGCTTCGGGGTGTTGGAAAGCATCTTCTGCGCCTTCGTGGGTGAAATCAAGCTCAAATCGTAGACGTCTTCCTTTTTCAGGCGCCACGACTTGAACAGACGCTCGACCGCCTCGGCGTCGCGCCACCCGCGCGGGCCCTGACGACCCTCGACGAGCTTGTACCCCGGCACGGTCTGGTTCGCGAGCAGGCGCCGCTCGACCTCCGCGCGCACGCCCTTGCACCACACCTCGACCAGTTCGACCTTCGACATGGCCTCGGAGAGGGCGTCGCTGTCGTCCGGCACGACGGGGTTGAACTCGTCGGCGGTGGCGGCCACGACGCGCATGACCTCTCCGTTCAGCGCCTCGCATGCGCCGCGGGCGCGGCAGAAGCGGCACTGCTTGGCGCCCGGCTCGTAGGGCGCGTCGGGGGCGAGGGCGACGTGGGCCGCGGCCTTGGCGCGCTTGGCGAAGGCAAGCAGCTCTTCCACGGAGATGAAGTGCTCGCTGACGTGAGACAGGCGCGGCATGTGGATGACGAGGCGCACCTCGTTGAAGTCCGCGTACCACCCGAACTCGTTGAAGCACCCCAAGGCGTACAGCATCAGCTGCTCGTTGTCCTCGGCGTCCACCTTGACACCCATGCCGTACTTCAGGTCCACCACGGTCAGGGTGAGGTCCTTCAGGATCACGGCGTCGGACGTGCCGAAGGCCGACGCGGCGGCGCCGCCCATGTACGGGCTGAAACTGACGCGCTGCTCGACGAGCAGTGTGCCGCCCTCCGCAAGCTCGCGGACGAGGTCAACGTAGCTCTGCACGTGCTCAGGCATGCCCGAGACGATGTCGTCCTCTTCCCACTGAGGCTCTCGACCTTCGAGGATCGCCGCGGCGGCCTCGTGGGCCCGGGTGCCCTCCTGCGCGTAGACGCTGGACTCGTCGGGAAAGTCTTCCTCTCTGCGCAGGGAGGCCGGGCAGCGCATCCATCGGTGCGCGCCGGACGGGCTGAGCTTGGCGTGTTCGCTCATCCCGCCGCCAGCCTCTGCTCGATGTCCGCCAGCACGGCGGCGTACGACGAGGGCTCCAACTCCTGAGCCGTCTTGGTGGCGCCGTGAGCCTTCAGGACCTCCCCGACGACGTCGCGCCCCTTGAGGGTGGCGAGGCGCAGGAAGGCGTTGCGCACGTCCGCGTACGGCACCTCCCCCTCGACGGTCGGCGTCGAGACGGCCAGAGGCACGGCTGCGGTCGGCGTGGGCGGGGCCTCGACGGGCGCGGACACGGCGACGCCCCCGAAGGCGCCGAACTCGGCGGCAAGGGCGCGGATGCGCCCCACCAGCTCTCCGACGCTGTTGGCCTTGATGTTGATCTCGTACATGTCAGGTCTCCTTTCAGTCCTCGTAGTACTCAGCCCATCGGGCGGGATAGTCTTGTCGGTCGAGCAGGTCCTCCAAGCGCTCGATCAGCGCGAAGACGTACTCGTCGGTGTAGGTCAGGGCCTCCTTGCCGTGAAGCAGCAGGTCCCGGTTGTCCAGCGCCCGGAAATAGTCCCGGCGTCGCGTGTCGGGTCTGGCGTTCGCCACCAGCTTTCCGACGCTGTCCGCTTTGATCATGTCAGGTCTCCTTGCCCCGGGTTATGCACCCGTAAGATTGCAACGTCAAGAGGGAAATGCACCCAAAGTGACGAAACCGTTTTCGAGGATCAGGGGCGCGTCGTGGCCCTTGCACAGGGAGCGCACGGCGCGCATCGCGTTCTGCCTGCGCACGTCGCGCTCTCCGGGCGCCGGAGCCGGGATGCTGTCCCTGACGCCGTCAAGCAGGTCGCCCATGCTCAGGCCGGAGAAGGACAGGCCCAAGGACGCGATGTAGTCCATGACGGCCTCCTCCCACGCACCGAGCTTGCGGGGCTGGCCGGAGGGCGTGCGCGTCGGCGGGTCGGCCTCGACGACCACCAGAGACGTGACCTCCTCGTTGTCGCTGTCGAAAGCCACGACGACGGTCTCGAAGCGGAACCCCCACGACAGGTCGTCGCGACCGTCCTTTTGCTTGGCGATGCGGATCAGGCGCGCGTCGTCCTCGTCTTCGCCCTCCGGCTTGACGACCTCGATCGCCGTGTCCGTCGCGGCGTGCAGGCCGGACCACCCCCGGATCCCCTTGGCCTGATCCTTGCCCGTGTGCGCCACAAGGAGGATGACGGCGCCCGTCGCGCGGCGCAGGGCCCGCGCATGCTTCAAGGCCAGACCCATGTCCTCGGCGCTGTTTTCATTGGCCCCGGGCGTGACCTGAGCCAGCGTGTCGATGACGATCAGGTCGGCGCCGCCCGCGTCGAGGATGGCCTTGACGAGGGCCGACACGTCCTCCTCCACCATGAGGTTCGGCGCGTCGTGAATGATGCCGAGGGGCAGGTTGTCGAGCTTCACGCCGTGGTGGAGGCTGTACGCGCGCAGGCGCTGCGAGACACCCCCTCCGCCTTCCGCGGCGATGTACAGGGCCCGCTTACGCTTCGTGCGCCTGCCCCTCCAGTCCACGCCCCGCACGAGGGACATGACCATGTCGAGGACGACGAAGGACTTACCCGAACCGCTGGCGCCGTACATCATGACGAGGTCTGCGTTGTCGGGCAGGACGCCCTTGATCATCCAGTCGATGGGCGGGCGCTGAGAGAACTCAAGGCCCGTGTAAACGCGGTACTTCCCCTTCCAGTCGTCGCTCGACGACATGCGGCCCGGGTCGGTGTCCGTGGCCTCGGCGTGCGTCTCAATCAGGCTTCGCGGCTCCAGACCCGCCTCCCGGCGCGCCTCGGCGCTCATCTTCTTGACCGTGCGCATGGTGATGGGGCGCCCGGCGGGCTGCCGCCTGTCGAGGCTCAGCCACTGCTGCGACAAAGCATGCGTGCCGGGGTAGCGCACGCCGTCCTGAGACCAGTCGTTCCAAAGCTCGAAGCCCTCCGCCCCGAACTCGTGATGCAGGGCCATGGCGACCTGCATCCACGGCTCGCGGCCCATGTTGGGGTCGAGGTCGGACAGGTACGCACGCGCCTCGTCGAGGGTCAGGCCGAGGGTGGGCTCGAAGGTCTCGAAGGGGTCCGCGCCGGGCGCGCCGGGCGCGTCGCGCTGCGACGTGGCGCCGTCACCGAAGCGCTGCCTGAAGAGGCTCACGACGTCGTCGTTCATCGGCGCGACGAGGTCTTCCAGACCCAACGCCTCGGTGAAGGGCAGGGTGTTGCCTGTGAAGGTCACGTACCCCGAGGACGAGAAGACCTCGAAGCCGTAGCTGTTGGCCGCGTCCCGGTGGCTCTTCTGGTTGCCAAGCTGCCCCTTGATGAAGGCCCGCACACCCTTCCCCGACGGGGAGTACTCGGCGTACGTCTGGCTGACGATGCTCTCGACCTCCGGCGGCAGGCGCCCGGCGGCGTCGACGCAGTAGTCGAAGTCGAGGGCCGTGACGCCGAAATCCGGCAGCATGGCCAGACCCACGCCGTCCATGCCCATGCGCGACGCGGCGTCGCGCGCTGCGGCGAAGGACACGAGCTTGGCCCTGTCGTCCGGCGCGCCCTGCTTGCCGTGGCGACGCTGCCCGGAGGCGTAGTAGGGCACCTTGCGGGGTTTCTCCTCGCCCGGCACCTGCTCGTTCCGCCAGCACAGCCAGCCGGGAAGCTCGCGCAGGTCAGACGGCGCCTCAACCCTCCGCACGTGTGGTGTGATCGTGGACACGCTGGCGGACATCAGGGACTCAGGACGCGATCAGGGAGGCGATCTGCAGCAGGCTGGGGTGGACGAGGTCTCGCGCCGGGATCCCGTAGTGCAGCTCGATCTCGATGGCGCGCTTGGCGGGCACGAAGCCCCGCTTCTGCCATCGGTTGGCGACCTGATGCGAGACGCCCAACTTACGGGCGAGGGCGGAGATCGACCCGGCGCTGGCAATGGCGCGGTCGATGCCGTTCATGGAAGTCATGGCGTGTTGCTCCTGTTCATGTGGCGCGGACGTTACCGCACCTATTGGGTTTCAGCAAGGCGGCGCTTCATCTGCGCGTACGCATGCCGGATGGTGGACGGGTCACGGCGCATCTGCCGCGCGATGACGCCGTAGCTGTAGCGGTGAGGGCCGGTCCCCGGCCCGTCGGGGCCGTAGAACCGGATCTGGCGGAGCGTGTACACGGCCTCCCACCTCGCCAGCACGAAGCGCTGGCAACGGCTGGGGCCGTAGAAGTCCTTCACGCTGATCCGGTGGCGGTTGCACACCTCCGCGATTGTCTGGGCCATGCTCATCGGTCGAGAGCCGCCAGAGCCGCCGCGAGACACAAGACTGCGAGCAGGGTCATCCGAACTCCGGCGTCTCGGGCAATAGCCAGCGACGGACGGCGGCGTATCGGGCGACCTTGTAGAGGCCGTAAAGGCGCGGCCAAAGGTGACGCATAGAATCCCCTTGTCGCTCCGCGTCCATCATCGCGTCGTGGGCGTCGTAGTAGTCTTGCAGTTCTTTGGGGTAGGTCATCCCAGCACTCCTTTGGTCCAAATGAGAATAGCAACAAACGCAACGACAGCCGCCGCGCCTAGCCCGTAGGCCAGAGCATCGGAGCAGTAGCCGTCTGCCGGATGCGGCGGGGGCGAGGGGACGCGCAGGGCGTCGATGATGTGGAGGATGAGCCAGCTAGGGTTCATTGGTCAGCCTCATTAAAGTATGCTTGCACCTGATCGTCCCAAGGCTTGTTTTTTCGATCTAGTTCGTCCGCAATGGCTCTCAAGTTGTCGGCGCTGAAGGCACCCTTTCCAAAATGGGGCCAGTAGTAGTAATACCCATCTTCCAGAGAAATAAAGTCTTTGGCAAAGTCAGTCACGGTCAGCCTCCTTTGCGATGGTCTCGGGGTCTAGGGCGCGGATCAACTCGGCGGCTTCGTCCATGCCGTCGCTCCGGCCCTCTAGGTGGTTGTCCGTCTTGCGCCCTTTCCGCCACTCAACGACTAGGCGATCCGAACCCTTGGCAGCTGCCTTCCCCGCAGCCTCCAGCCCTAGCCGGATGCCCTCAAGGCGGGCGGCGTCGATCAGGTGCTGGTTGAGGATGCGGTAGCGTTGTTTGCCATCCCACGGAATCTCATCGGCTGTCTCGATTTCATCCCGGCACGTCGCTAGATAAAGCCCCTCGGGGGTCGGCCATATGACCTCAACCCACACGTCATCCGCGACCGGCTGGGGTCCGCCGTTGTGTTCGATCCAGTCACTCACTGGTCAGCCTCCGCTCGAAGAAGTCCAGAATGTCCAGCGTCTCGCGGGCCTTGTCGGTGTCTGGGTATTCCGCCGCGACGTGCGCGCGGTAGTCATCGACTGTGAACCAGCGGCATCCGGCCATGACCTTGTGTGGGCCGTCCTTAAGCCGGAACAGGTGGAAGGTGTATCGGTCCATGCGCTCGGCGGCGGCGATAAGAGCGGCGAGGGTGTCGCCTCCGTACTTGGCACCGCGCAGGTAGGCACCGCTCAGGTTGGCGCCGCTCAGGTTGGCATCGATCAGGTTGGCATCGATCAGGTCGGCACGGCGCAGGTCGGCATCGTGCAGGTTGGCGTAGTGCAGGTCGGCACCGCTCAGGTCGGCATCGATCAGGTTGGCGTCGCGCAGGTTGGCGTCGATCAGGTCGGCGCCGCGCAGGTCGGCGCCGCTCAGGTTGGCGTAGTGCAGGTCGGCACCGCTCAGGTTGGCGCCGCTCAGGTCGGCGCCGCGCAGGTAGGCACCGCGCAGGTTGGCACCGCGCAGGGTTCCGCCGTTCGCCCATGCGACGGCGGCGAGGTGGATGATGTGCTTGTTCATGCGTTCAGCGGCGGCTATGCGGGCGGAGAGGGTGTCGTCTTGGTATTCGGCCCCGGACAGGTCGGCACCGAGGCCGAGGGCGGCCCCGGTCAGGACGGCCCCGCGCAGGTTGGCCCCGCTCAGGACGGCCCCGCGCAGGTTGGCCCCGCTCAGGACGGCCTCGCTCAGGTCGGCCCAGCGCAGGTCGGCCCCGCGCACGTTGGCCCCGATCAGGACGGCCCCGCTCAGGACGGCCCCGCGCAGGTTGGCCCCGGACAGGTCGGCCCCGCGCAAGTTGGCCCCGAACAGGTCGGCCCAGCGCAGGTCGGCCCCGCGCAAGTTGGCCCCGAACAGGACGGCCCCGCTCAGGACGGCCCCGCGCAAGTTGGCCCCGAACAGGTCGGCCCCGCTCAGGACGGCCTCGCGCAGGTTGACCCCGTGCAGGCGGGCTCCGGACAGGGTTCCGCCGTTTGCCCAAGCGACAGCGGCGAGGTGGATGATATGCTTGTTCACTGGTCAGCCTCCTTGAGCCACACAAAATCCTCGGGGTGTAGTTCATGCAGTCGGGTCAGCATGTCGCTCATCTCGACCCGAAGGTTTCCCGGTATTTCCTGCATGGCGGCGATCTCTTCCTCCAGCGCCTTGATCCGCTCTGCGGATGCGGCCTGACCGGCGCGGTAGCCGTCTTTAAAATCGTCGATGTTCGGCATCCCTTGGGGGAGGCCAAGGGGGTTGCCGTTTTCCTCGTCTTTATATCGGTCGCAGGCGCAGGCTTCCCACGCAGCGTAGACCTCGTCGGGTTCATCACTCATCGCATCGTCTCCCTTTTCACGGTCCATAGCTGGCGGGCCAGCGATACCAGTAGCGTGTCAGGCATAGCATCAAAGGCGGTGTGGTGGCGTTCAACGTCCGCGCGGGTCATGCCGTCGAACATCTCGGCCTCTTCGAGCGCGTAGCCCACCGCCCGGCGGGCTTGTTCGGTGGGGGTCATCGCTTGCCTCCGGTGCACGGCCAGCGCGTCGTGACGGACAGGACGACCGTGACGAAGGCGGGTTCAAGACGTTTAGACGGGTTGTCGCGGTAGTAGTCGAGGAAGGCCTGCAGCAGCTCCCGGTTCCGCACGTCGTCGGGGTAGCACAGGGTCAGCTCCTCGGCGGTGAAGGCGATCTGGGCGCCGATCACCATACCGCGGATCTGGCCGACGCAGTACGCGACCTTGAGGTAGGTGTCGTCGTCAGCCGTGCAGTCCTCGTACAGGGCCTTGGCGGTCTCGCTGGACGCGACGGCGTGGGCGGGCGGAGGCAGGCACAGGCTGGCCGCCAAGGCGAGGGTCAGGAGGCGCATGTCTCGTCCTCCCGGGCGTCGCGCAGGGCGTCCTCGATGGCGTCGCGGGCCCGGATCTCTCGGGCCATGGCCTGCATGTAGGCGAGGTGAGCGTCGGCTGCGGCTTGCTGCGCCGCCCGGAACGCGGAGCGCAGGGCGGCGATGTCTTCGGGGGACGGGGGCATGTCAGGTCTCCTTGCTGGTGGGGAGGGCGATGACGATGGTGTCGAGGCGCCCGAGGAAAACGAAGGGGTGGTAGGCGGACAGGAGCTTGGCCTCGGTGACCGCCTCGTCCCGGTCCATCGTCATCAGCGCGACGCGGTCGGGGTGTCCGTCGGCCCCGGGGGTGACGACGACGTACGTGTCCGGGGTCATGGGATCAGGCTCACGGCGATGGACAGGAAGGCCGTTAGGCTGGCGGCGATGATGAGGGCGCAGAAGATCTGCCACGCCCACCAGATGAGGTCGCGTTTCATTCGGCGAACGCCCCGATGAAGGTGTTGATCGCGAGAACGGCCTGCGCAATGGCGGCGAGCCACCACCCCGCCCGGTCGCTGGAAACCCCGATGCTGTACATCGAGTGAGCGAACAGGGCGAGCCACAGGGCGGCGATGATGAATTGAAGGGTCATGGGATGTCTCCTTGAGAGGAAGGTAGCACCCCACCGGGTGGGGTGCAATGCGCCTTCAGGCGGCGCGTCCAAAGACGCGGTTGGCGATGCGCGCCTCAGGCCCCCGCTCGTGGAACTTGAGGTAGCAGACGTACTCGCCGCCGTTGTGGTCCTTGCCCGGCCTCGCCTCGACCGTCTGGTACGAGATGCTGATCCGGGTGTCGTCGCTTTCCATGTCGAGCAGGTCGGAGAGACGCCCGAGGACGGCGTCGATGAAGTCCCGGGACCCCTCGACGCGCACCCCGTCGTGGCCGTAGGTCGAGCCGCGCGACTTGTACGCGATCGCGTGGGGGCGGAGCGGGGCGTCCTTGGGCAGGGCGGCCCAGTGCGTGAGGGCGTCGGACTTCTTGAACACTTGGGTCATGGTCAGGTCTCCCGTGGGGCAGGGCCACCACGGCCCCGCTCCCCACCCTCAGACAGTAGCACTGCACCTATATGGGTGCAAATCACGAATTGTTTCAGCCGATGCGCAGGCCCTCCAGAACGGACAGGGTCTGCTCAAGAGCGGCCCGGGCCGAGGCGATGTCCGCCTCCTGCTGCCGCAGGACGTCGAGCCTGTACCGCACGTCGTCCAGCGCCTCGCTGAGCCACCCGCCCGGGCGAGAGGGCGCCGCAGGGGGCGGCTCCTGAGGCCCCTGATGGGGCGGAGCGCACGACAGGGCGAGGCGAGGCTTGGGGCGCGTCTTGCGGCGCGCGAGAGCCTCGTCGTTCGGATCCGTGCATCGCAGGTCATACACGCGGCAGCGCACGGAGTGCAGCTCCCTGTCGAGGATGAGGGCGATGTCCTCGTAGCTGTCCCCCGCAGCGTACCGCGTGCGCAGGGTCAGGTCCTCGGCTTCAGTCCATCTGCGATATTTGCGGGTCATTTGTATGCCTCGAACAGTTTCAGGATGGCTCGGGTCTGGCGCCATTTGCGCGACCCGAAATAGGACCACGTGTGCCTGCGGTACTCGGAGAGTGTAAACAGGCGGCACCCGGCGCGGACCTTGGGCGGGCCGTCGTCGTACTTCAGCAGGTGGAACACGTAGTCCCCGCGATCTGCGCTGATGGCGTACCGGCGCAGCTCGCCGTAGTAGCTCGCTCCGCACAGGTTCGCCTCTTTGAGGTATCTAGCCTCGAGGAAGGTGCTCCCCTCAAGTTTCGCCCCGTAGAACCCTGCGAAGGGGATGATGGCGGCATCCAGCCGCGCACCCTGCAGATTGGCGTGCTGCAGCTGGGCCGCTTTCAGGTTTGCGCCGTTGAGCTGCGCGCCTGACAGGTCGGCGTGACCCAGAATTGCGCCCGACAGGTTTGTGCGAACCAGACACGCATCGCGGAGGTTGGCGCAGCTCAGGTGTGCGCCCGACAGGTTCAGGTCCGACAGGTCGGCGCCCTGCAGGTTGGCGTATTTCAGCAGGTACACCCTGTCGCCGTTGATCCACGCGTTGACGGCGAGGTAGCGGATGTACCTGTCCCTGTCGCGCTCGATGGGGCCCGGCACGGTGGACATCCCGCCACCGCCACCCCCGCCAGCTGTGTACGTGATGTGGGTCATTCGTACACCTCGAAGCCAAAGGAGCGGTTGACGTCGTTGACGACGTCCCGGGCGGCGTCGGTGGAGGTCATGTCCGCGACCAGCTCCTCGCCGCTCGGGTCGTTGCCCCAGATCAGCCACAGGGTGCCGAGGTGCTTCCCGTCCGGCGTGGTGAGGTAGATGCTGTCCTCCTCCGTGCGCCCCAGCGCGTCCTCCAGAACCGCGTCGGGGACCTCCCCGGGCGGCATCAGGTACAGCATGTCCCGCAGACCGTCGTCGGTCTCGCTGAAGCCGTCCCAGATGACGACCCTGTACCCCTTGGCGAGGGCCGTTCGGACCAGCGCCTTGGCGACATCCATTTCAGTGCTCATTCCCCGCTCTCCTGTGTTTGGGGGTTGTGTAAACGCGCCGCGGCGATGGCGGCGCGGGCGGCGAAGATCGGCGCGGCGCGCTCACGAAGGCTGAGGCTCATTTCAGGGAAGTCGGGCGTGCCGGGCAACGGCAGCCACCCAAGCCGGACCAAGTCACTGGCCAGCAGATCCTCCAGAGCCTTCAGGAGGCTTGGCGCGGCGGCGATCAGGCGGGCGTTGGCTTCTATCTGTTTTTGATTCCCGTTTGCGGATGACCAATGCTTTTGTTTGAATCCATCCCAATGGACTATGCTGCAATCCTGTTCTTCGGATGCAAAAATGCCGGGGCACGGACCGTTATGGTCTCGATAGGGTCTATCTCCTGCATCATAATGGATGACGCGCCAAGGCCCCGGCGTGTGCTGTTCAATCACTGGATCACCCCCTCCGCGAGGAGGTGCTGGGCGGTGCGCCCGAACCAGCCCTGCAGCTGGTAGGCGAGGCCCGTGTCGTGCAGGTGCTGCCATGCGGCGACGACCTGCGTCTCGTCGTCCGTCTCGATGAAACCCTCGGCAAGGCCGACGGCGGTGTAGTTGTCCATGTCAGGTCTCCTTGCGGCCCCAGTGGCCACAGTCAGAAAGTAGCTCCGCACCCGTTCAGGTGCAAGTCACGAATTGTTTCAAGCCTTGTAGTCAGCGAGGGCCTTTTCCAGTCGCCTTTCCGGCCTTGTAGGCGGCGAGGGCGGCGCTTGCGCGGGCGCTCCAAACGGTCATGCTGTTTTTCTGCATGTCGTCCAGCGCCGCCAGCAGCACCTTCGCCCGCTCGGCCTCGGCTTCTCGCCCGGCCTTGTAGGCGGCGAGGGCGGCGCGGACAAACAGATGTGTGTCGTAGCTCCCCGCAAGGGTCTGTGTGACGAGGGCGGCGGTTTCAGCCGTGGACAAACCCAAACCCACTTCGCCCCACCCCTTCGCCGCGATCTCCCGCGCTACCAGCAGGTCCGGGTCAACGGGCGGCGTCCAGCCTTCGCGGGCTAGGCGGGCGGCGATCTCCCCAAGCGCCTCGATTGTAAAGTCGGCATCGCTGGTCGAGAAAACACGCCAAGCCTCGGCGGCTCGCGCCTTGTCCAGCTCTTCGTCAGTCATCATTCACTCTCCCTGTCGGGTTGAAAGCGGGCCTCGGCGGGCCATCCATCTTCGATGCGGGCGTCGCGCGCCACGCCGCGCAACATGATCTCCGTGGCCTCCTCGCGCGTGCAGCCGGGGCCCACGCCGCGGCGCGGGGTGCCGTTTACACGCAGCAGCCACCCCCTGCCCCACGGCTTGATGCTGTGCGAGCAGTAGGACAGGATCAGGCGCCCGGCCTCCTCGGAGGTGAGGCCCTCTGCGACGGCGTCCCCGTCGGGGTTGGTAACCACATACCGGATCACGTCAGATCTCCTTGCGTTCACAGTCAGACCGTACACCCGCACCCCTGGGGGTGCAAGGACTTTCTTCACTGTGGCGTGGTCTCCGGTTGTGCGGCGAGGGCTTGGGCCTGCAGATGTGCGGCGAGGGCTTGGGCCTCGGCGGCGAGGTGGCGCGCTGCGCGCAGGGCGGCGTCGAGGGACGCCTCGGTGGTGAAGCTGCCCGTCAGGGCCCGCCGGACGACCGAGGCGTGGGCCTCGATCGTCGACGCGCGGCGGTTCAGCTCGATGGTGACGGTGCGGTAGGTCATGTCAGGCCTCCTCCGGCCAGAATTGCAGGCCGCCCTCGACGTCGTAGGCGTACTCGACGGCTGCGTCGTCGGTGGGGTCGAAGACGCACACCACCTCGATGTACGGCCCAAAGTCGTGCCCCTCCCGCTTCAGGCGCAGCTCCGCGCCCTCAGGCTCCGGGCCGTACTTGGCGCGCAGGGCGGCGATGTACCGCAGGCACTCCGCGCGCATGGCGGGCAGGTAGTCCGCGTCCCGCGTCACTTGGACGCAGTCCTCGTCGGTGGGGGCGGATCCCACGTAGATGTAGTCTTTCATGTCAGGTCTCCTGTGTGAGGTCGTGTAAACGCTACAGAACGGTGTGGAAGAAGTGGTCGGTCCAGCGCTCCTGCCGGTAGCCCATGGAGTACCGCACGTAGGTCGAGCTGGACTTGTGCTCCCCCTCGCGCAGCAGGCCGCGCTTGACGAGCTTCTGCGCGGCGCGCAGCTCCCGCCCGCCGACCGTGTAGAAGGCGTATCCGCGGCGCTTGGTGTAGGTCTGGAAGTGGACCACGCCGCGGCTGTTGGCGGATGCGAGCAGCGTCTGCTCGGTCAGGGTGAGGCCGTTGCGCGACATGTCAGGTCTCCAAGGCGGCGGGGAGAGCGCCCCGCCTCGCCTCCTGTCCCGGGCAGCCCGGCCCCGGAGCGGGGGTCGAGGACATCGACGTGGCTGTCTCACCGCGTCGCCTCTGAGAGTGTTGTACAGGTGGGAGGGGGTGGGTGCAACAGGGAAGGTGCAGATTTTGATCACGAATTGTAACATAAAAGGTGCCGTTTTTGGTGGCGCTTTTCTGGGTGCCAACACGCAACACGGCACAACATGTTGCAACGTGTTGTAAGACCCGCAGGCACCCCGCCAGTGCAACACCACTGCAACACGTCGGGGGGCCCCTCTTTAGAGGGGGCCCCTCGTGTTGCGGTGTTGCACGGGGTGCTCAGGCCCGGTGTTGCTGGTGTTGGCGGGGCGGTGGGCGGCTGGGGCAGGGGCTGAGGGGAGCGGGGTGGGAGGGGGAGAGGGGCGGGAGGGGGTGCACAGGACAGGGTGCAGAGGACCCGGACAGGTAGCAAGCAGAAGGGTGCAGGTCCCCGTCGTCAAGGAAGCCCTTGGCGGGTAGCGGTGGAGGGTGGGGGTGTGGTATGCTGGAACCCTCGTTCACGGAGGAGGTCGCGCGGTGGCAATCGACTGGGTGCAGGTTGAAGAGGTGCTGGAGCGGATGCGCAAGGGCGTCCTGATGCACAAGGCCCTCCGGCAGCTCGACATCCCGCCCACGCGGTGGAGGGACTGGAGGCGGCAGGATCCCGCTCTGGAGCAGGCGGTGCAGGAGGCCAAGGAGGTCTGCTACGACATCATTGCGGAGGAGAGCCTCGACATCGTCGATGGGCTGGCCCCGGTCGAGGGTGTGCCGACGGAGGCCAGCAGGGACAAGGCGAGGGCGGACCACAGGCTGCGCCTCCTCGCACGCCTCGACCCGAGGCGGTACGGAGAGCGGACGCAGCTGGCCGACGCCGAGGGCAACAAGCTGCAGCTGAACCCGGCGGTGATCGAGGTGATGGCCCTGCTGAGGCCTGTGGCGCCCATGGAGGCCCTCCAGAAGCCTCAGGAGGCGCTGGAGGGCGTGTCCCGGCCCGTGCCCCTGCCAGAGCCCCGCAAGGCTCTGGAGGGGCCCGCCTGAGGCCTACTCGTCGTCTCCCTCCTCTCCCCCGGCGTCCTCGCAGATCAGGCGGGGCGCGTCCTCGCACAAGCCGCAGCGCGGAGAGCCGACGTCGAGCCATTTGCGGGTGACGCGCACGGTGTACCCGCACTCGGAGCACTCGGCCTTGAGCATGCGCGTGTTCTGCTTCTTCTTGCCGGTGGACCCGGCTGACAGGGCGGCGTGGGGGTAGGGGCCGAGGCTCTCGATGATGGGCAGGGCCCACGCACGCCACGCATCCCCGGCCACGGTGGCCGTCGCCTTGCCTTCGAGGCCGAGGGCGGTCACGAGGCGCTTGAAGGGGGCCTTGTGCCCGACGCCCTCCGGCAGAGCGGCGTGGGCCAGCTCGTGCGTCAGGACGTCGGCGGCACGCGCGGCGTCATCCATGCCCGCACCGGGCGTGATGATGATAGCGCGGACCCCGTCTGCGCTGGCGGCCCCGTAGTAGCACTCGCCGATGGCCCGCGAGCGGGCCCCGCCGCTGCCCCAGCCGATGCCGATGCGCAGGGTCTCAGGCAGGGGGTGCCCAGCCTCGATGAAGCGGGGGCGGGCGGCCTCGGCGAAGGCGTGGAGCCAGCCCTCGCGGGTGGTGTGCTGGATGGTCTGGTGGATCATGTCAGGTCTCCTCTGTTCGGCGCGTGTAAACGCACCTCCTCTGTACTCCTGCACCCAAGCGGGTGCCAATCACGAATTGTTTCAGATCCCGCCCCGGGCGAACCCGGGGCGGGGCTGGGGTCAGCCGACGTAGACCAGCTCGCGCTTGGCGCGGGTGATGGCCACGTAGGCGAGGTTGTACTCCTGCTCCAGCTGCCACTGCTGGCGGGCGGCCCGGGAGGGGCAGCGCGCGGCGTGCTCCAGCAGGAAGACGCGCTCCCACTCCCGGCCCTTCGAGCGGTGGTACGTGGCCAGCGTCACAGCCGCCTTCGTCTTCGACACGTCGTCGCCGAACAGGTCGGCGATGGCCGAGGTGACGTCGGTCACCAGCTGCAGGCCCTTGGCCTGACAGGCGAAGACGATCTCGCGCAGGGTGTCGAGGCGGTCGGCGAGGCGCTCGACCTGCTCCTCGCCGTCGGGCCGCTTCGCGAGCTTGGCGGCCTCGCGCTCCTGATGCGCGTCGAGGCGCGCCAGCAGCTCGGCGCACGTGCGCACCTTCCAGCGTCGCGCGAGGGCGGCGAGGCCCTCCCCGATGTCCCGACCCTCGACCTTGGCCGGGATGCCCGCGCGGATCAGCGCGTAGGCCTGAGAGATGAGCGGGGCGGTGTTCCGGCAAAGGATCGCGTCCTCGCCCGGGATGAGGACGGGCGGCAGGGACGCCTCGCTGCGCACGACGCCCTCGGGAGCGCTGTCTGCGGCGGTGATGTCGGGCACGATCTTCTGAGCCTCGGCGACCACCGCCTTGGGGCAGCGGAAGGTGACGGACAGGGGCAGGACGGTGCAGCGCCAGTCGCTGATCAGGTTCTGGAAGGCCCGCGCGTCGGCCCCGGCGAAGCCATAAATCGCCTGCGCCGGGTCGCCCACGACGATCAGGCGGCCAAAGCGGGGCTTCACGAACTTGGCCAGCAGGGCCTGCCGGGCCGGGCTCAGGTCCTGCGCCTCGTCCACGAACAGGAAGTCCGCAGGGAAGCGCGACGACAGCTTGGCCAGCAGAGGCAGGAGGATCATGTCGTCGAAGTCGAACGTCTCGCGGTCGGCGCAGGACCGCGTGTAAACGTCCTGAGCCGCCGCGATGATCCGCGCAGCGTAGGCGTCCTCCAGCTCGATGCCGTAGTGGTCAGCGAGGCCCTGCCAGCGCTCGACGTCCGAGGCGGACCCGAACACGCCGAGGGCGGCCTGCTTGGCCTGCGAGACGAGCTTGGAGATGGTCGAGGCGTAGTCGCGGTACAGGCCGTCGGACTGCCCGGCGGCGGTGATCAGGTCGCGGACCTTGTGCGCGTTCAGGCCTCGGCGGGTGTCGATGCCAGCGTCCTTGAGCAGGCTCAGGCCGAGGCCGTGGGCGGTCTTGGCCTGCACGTGCGGGAAGCCGTGACCGGCCTTGGTCAGCTTGGTCTCGACCTCCTCGACGATCGCCTTGTTGAAAGCGGCGAGGATCACGCGGTTGCGGGCGTTCAGGTCGCGCACGACGTCAACGCCCAGCAGGAGCGTCGAGGTCTTGCCGCAGCCCGCGCGGGCCTCCAGAGCGATGTTCGAGGTGGTGGTGCGCAGGGCGCTCAGGAAGGCTTCCTGCTGGGGGGTGGGGGCGAAGGTCATGTCAGGTCTCCATGGGGTGGTGGGCCCGGGGCGGGATGCCCCGGGCTGGGGTGAGAGGGGTCAGGCCTTGCGGTGGAGCTTCCACGCCAAGTTGATGTCGCGGTGGACGAACCCGTTTGTGCTCAGGATCACGCCGCAAGCGGTGTAGGCGCAGCCGTGGGTGTGCCGGTCTTGGTGGCCGAGGACGGAGTATCCGAGGGCCTGCAGGAACAGGTGGGCGGCCTGCCCGTCGAGGTCGGCGCACTCCCGGTATCCAGCGTCTGCCGGGAGGAACGATCCGCACTCAGCGATCAGGGCTTCGAGGTTTTCACGAGTGAAGGTCATGTCAGGTCTCCATAGGTTGTGTGGCCCCGGTACAGCCGGGAGCCAACGTATGGACCCGTTTGAACATGTCTGCAACCAAAAAGATGCAGCCGATTGCACATTATAGGTGCGCGCGCGTAGGGCAGGCAGGAAGTCCAGTGTTATCAAGGGCTTGGGTGTGGTGAGGGGCTCCCATCCGGCCGGGTTGGGGCTGGGGGTCTCCTCCCACGCCCAGCCAGCGGCAGCCTGCCTCAGGTAACCCATTACCAACTGCCACATCCCACCTGCACCCAGCCGGTGGCGATCTCCGGTGCGGTGTGCTGCAGCCTGCGTGCTGCAGGCCGATGGCGCAGGGCAGCGTGGCCGTGAGCCATGGGTCTGGGCTCGGCGCAGCTGGCCAAGTGGCTGATATCATTGAGCTTTTCGGGTGCAGGGCCGGGCTGGGAGGGGGCTGGGGGCGAGATGCTGTGGACCCCATACCCCCGTTTCCGGGTGCCCTGAGAATTGTTCCACCCCCACTCACCAATTTTTTCAAAAATGACCAATAGGTGCACCCTGTAAGGTGCTCCCCGCAACCCCGCCCCCCTAAAAATCAGCCAAAAACGCCCAAAAATTGCAATTTTTTGCAGTTTTTACGCCAAAAACGCACTTTTTCCGGTGCAGGGGCTTGCAGAGACCAAAAAACGGTCGTAATTCGGCCCAAACGGGCTTGGAGCGCCATGCTACCCTTCAAAAAGCTCACGGAAGAGCAGCGTAAAACGCTGTTTGACGCGGTTTCCTCGGGCCAACTGCCGATCGAGCAGGTGGTGGCCATCAAATGGCAGATGGAGTGGGCCTTGACGGCCCGCGAGAAGCAGGAGCCGCCCGAAGGACCATGGGTCGAGTGGGGCCTGATGGCCGGTCGAGGCTTCGGCAAGACCCTCACGGGGGCCCAATGGCTGTTGCACGACGCCTACTATGACCCCCTCGCTCATCCCAGCGCCGTGATCGCGCCGACGCTGAACGACGTGCGGCACACGTGCTTCGAGGGGCCCGCTGGCCTGCTCCACATCATGCCTCAGGAGCTGGTGCTCGACTACAACAAGACCAACCTCATCATCACGATCAGGACGGAGTCGGGCAAACCGGCGATCATCCGCGGATTTTCGGCGGAGGAGCCGGAGCGACTGCGCGGCCCGCAGTTCGCCCGGATCTGGGGCGACGAGCTGGCGGCGTGGACGAAGGGCGAAGAGACGTGGGACATGGCCATGATGGGCCTGCGCCTCGGCGCCATGCCCCGCGTGGTCTGGACGACAACGCCCAAGCCGCGCGATCTGGTGCGCAGGCTGACGAAGGCGAAGAAGGGCCGGGTCATCACCACGGGCTCGACTTTCGACAACCGCGCGAACCTGCCGGAGTCGTTCTATGAGCAGATCGCGCAGTACGAGGGCACGACCCTCGGTCGTCAGGAGCTGTACGGTGAGCTGATCGACGCCGAGGAGGGCGGCATCATCGCCCGGTCGTGGTTCAAGATGTGGCCAGCCAGCAAGCCCTTGCCCAAGTTCGAGTGGATCGTCATGTCCCTCGACACGGCCTTCACGGAGAAGACGCTCGACCGGCGCACGCACGACCCCGACGCATCGGCCTGCACGGTCTGGGGCGTCTTCTGGCACGAGGGGGTCATGAAGGCGCTCCTCCTCGACTGCTGGAGCGAGCACCTCGGCCTGCCCGACCTGCTCAAGCGCGTCCGCAAGGAGCTGAACGTGTCGTACGGCGACGACGCCGACGAGCCGGTCATCCAGCCTTTGCTTGGGCCGGTGCGCCAGACCGGCGCCGGGCGCAAGCCGGACATGGTGCTCATCGAGGACAAAGGCAGCGGCATCAGCCTGCGCCAGTCTCTGGAGCGCGAGGGGATCCAAGCCTACGCCTACAACCCGGGCCGGGCGGACAAGACGTCGCGCCTGCACGTCGTCAGCCACCTCTTCCAGAAGGGCCTGTTCTGGCTGCCGGAGAGCGAGAAGCGCCCCGGCAAGCCCAAGACGTGGGTCGAGCCCATGCTGGAGCAGGTGTGCGCCTTCCGCGGCGACAAGTCGATCAAGCACGACGACTACGTCGACTCCGTGAGCCAAGCCGCGCGCCTGCTTATGGACAAGGGCCTGATTTCGGGTGTAATGCGTGTAAACAAGTCTGCCAGCGACGGGTACGTCGCGCCCAAGAGGATCGTGAACCCGTATGCCGTCTGACGATCTCGACGAAGGCGCCTACATCCCCGTCACCGAGGAAGACGACGGCGTTGAGTACACGCCGGACGGCGGTGCGATCGTCACGCTGGGCGACGAGGAGAGCGACGAGCCCTCCGAAGGCTTCCTCGACAACCTCGCCGAGACCCTCGACCCGGGTGTGCTCAAGAAGATCGCCACGCAGTACCTTGACCTGATCACGAAGGACAAGGACGCGCGGGCCAAGCGCGACGAGCAGTACGAGGAGGGCATCCGACGCACGGGCCTCGGCGACGACGCGCCGGGCGGCGCCCAGTTCCAAGGCGCCAGCAAGGTCGTGCATCCCCTCCTGACCGAGGCGTGCGTGGACTTCTCGTCCCGCGCCATCAAGGAGCTGTTCCCCGCCGCGGGGCCCGTCAAGGACTTCATCCCGGGCAGGGTCACGCGCGACAAGGTCCTGAAGGCGCGCCGCAAGACCGACTTCATGAACTGGCAGCTGACGACCCAGTGCCACGAGTTCCGCTCCGAGCTGGAGCAGCTGCTCACGCAGGTGCCCCTGAGCGGCGTGCAGTACATGAAGGTGACGTGGAACGAGGCGCGCAACCGGCCCCAGTTCCTGTTCGTGGCCGTCGACGAGATGTTCATCCCGTTTGCGGCGACCAATTTCTACACGGCGCAGCGCAAGACCCACGTGCAGTACCTGACGGCTCAGGACTACGAGGAGCGCGTCACGAGCGGCATGTACCGCGACGTGGACATCCTGCCCCCCTCGTCGGACCCCGAGCGCAGCAAAGCCGACATCGCCAACGACAAGATCGAGGGGCGCACGGAGAGCGCCTTCAACGAGGACGGCCTGCGCACGGTCTTCGAGATCTACACCAACCTCGACATCGAGGACGGCCCGGCGCCGTACATCCTGACCGTCGACAAGACCACGTCGGAGGTGCTGAGCATCTACCGCAACTGGGACGAGGACGACGAGAGCCGCGAAGAGCTGCAGTGGTTCGTGGAGTTCCCCTTCGTGCCTTGGCGCGGGGCGTACCCCATCGGCATCACGCACATGATTGGCGGCCTGTCCGCCGCGGCCACCGGGGCCCTGCGGGCGCTCCTCGACTCCGCGCACATCAGCAACAGCCAGAGCATGCTGAAGCTGAAGGGCGCCGGGATCGGCGGGCAGAGCGTCGAGATCCAACCCACGCAGGTGACGGAGATCGAGGGCGGCATCAACGTGGACGACGTCCGCAAGATCGCCATGCCCCTGCCGTTCAACCCGCCCTCCGGCGTGCTGTTCCAGCTCCTCGGCTTCCTCGTCGACTCCGGCAAGGGCGTCGTGCGCACGACCATGGACGACGTGTCGGACGGCAACGCCAACGTGCCCGTCGGCACCACCATGGCCAAGATCGAGCAGGGCATGGTGGTGTTCAGCGCCATCCACATGCGCCTGCACAACGCCATGGCGCGCCTGCTGGGCATCCTGCACCGCCTCAACGGGATGTACCTCGACGACGCGAAGCAGAAGGAGGAGGTCGGCGAGGAGATCGCCAAGCAGGCCGACTTCTCCGGGCCGATGGACGTCGTCCCCGTCAGCGACCCCAACATCTTCTCCGAGACCCAGCGCATCGCGCAGATCCAGACCATCGCCCAGCGGGCGGCGGCCATGCCGATGCTCTACAACGCGCGCAAGGTCGAGGAGCGCATCCTTGAGACGCTCAAGGTGCCCAACGCCGAGGACCTGCTGGTCCCGCCCGTCGAGCCTCAGGAGCAGAACGCGGTCGCCGAGAACGTGGCCATGACCATGGGCCGACCCGTCGTCGCCTTCCCGCAGCAGGACCACGTCGCGCACCTCAACACGCACCTGACCTACCTGCTGAACCCGACGCTGGGCGGCAACCCCCTCATCGCCCAGCAGTTCCTGCCCGGCGTGCTGAACCACATCAAGGAGCACCTTGCCATGTGGTACGCCCAGCAGGTCTACGAGCTGGGCAACGAGGCCACGGGCATGGACCTCGGCGAGGCGGCCAAGAACAACAAGAGCGTCGAGGACAAGCAGGCCTTCGACCGGCTCCTGTCCGAGGCCGCCACGACGGTGTCGAAGAGCGCGAACGAGGCCTTCAGCGCCCTGAACCCCGTCATCATGCAAGCCATCCAGATGATGCAGTCCATGGCGCCCCAACCTCCGCCGGACCCGGCGATCGCCGCGGCGCAGGCCGAGACCGAGCGGCGCGCCAAGGCCGACCAGATGAAGGCGCAGATGGACCAGCAGCGCATGCAGTTCGAGCACCAGATGGACCAGCTGCGCCTGCAGTTCGACCAGCAGGTGGCGCAGGCCAAGCTCAACATGCAGCGAGAGCTGGAGCAGATGCAGGAGCAGCGCGAGGACACGCGGCTCAAGCTCGACGTGCAGTCGCGCATCTCGATGAACGACGCCGACAACCGCACGGCGATGGATCTGGCCCTGCTCAACATCGAGCACGGGCAGACGGCGAACCCCTCGCAGAACCCCAACCCCAACGGAGGCTGACATGGCCAAGTCCCCCGCGGCGCCCTCGGGCCCGATCAACCAGCACAAGCGCATGGCGATGGGCAAGCCCATCCCCGGCAGTGAGCGCAAGGGCCCGCTGCCGCCCAAATGACCCCCGAGATGATCGTCAGGATGATCGAGATGGAGCAGGCGCGCGTCGCCAACACGCTCCTGTCGACGCCTGCGGGACGTGACGCCTTCGAGTATGGCCGAGCCGTCGGCCTGCACGAAGGCTACCAGCGCGTGCGCGACCTGCTCCTGAACGCTTTTCAGGAGCAGGAGCGCAAGAGTTACAACGCATGAGGAGCACACATGCAAAGCATCGCGAACAAGGTCGCGTTCGACTACGGCACCCTTGAGGAGGCCTTCCCGCCCTGTGACCCGCTGGTCAGCCCCTTCGGCTCCCGGGTTCTGGTCCAGTTTCGGACCCCCAAGAAGGTCACGAAGGGCGGCATCATCCTGACGGACGACGTCCGCGAGACCGAGCACTACAACACGCAGGTGGCCAAGGTTCTCGCCGTTGGCCCCCTCGCCTTCCACAACCGCGAGAAGATGACCCTTTGGCCTGAAGGTGCGTGGTGCGCGCCGGGCGATTTTGTTCGCGTCCCGAAGTACGGCGGAGATCGCTGGACGGTGATGACGAACGATGGAGAGGATGAAGCCATCCTCGCCCTGTTCAACGACCTCGACATCCTTGGCCTTGTGACCGGCGACCCGCTGGCCATCAAGGCCTTCATCTAGCGCAAAGGAGACGCGCATGGCCTCGACCGAAGAGGACACGGAAGAGCTGGTCATCATCGAGACCGATGACATCCCCGAGGGCGGCGAAGCGGAAGCTCCGGCGCCCGAGCCCGAAGAGCCTGAGGAAGACGAGGAAGACGTCCGCCTCGGGGACGACGAGGATGAGGACGAGGAAGAGAGCGACGAAGGCGCCATCAGCCGCAACCGCGCCAAGCGGCTCAAGCGCAGGCAGGCGCAGAAGATCGCCAAGCAGCGCCTCGAAGCCGACCTGCGCGCGCAGCGCGAGCTGAACGCGACCCTCGTCCAGCGGCTCAACCAGCTTGAAGGCGTCAGCCAGTCGCAGATCGAGAACAACCTGCACGCCGCCCTGCGCAACGCCGAGATCGACGTGCGCCGCGCGGAGCAGATCATCGCCAAGGCCGTCGAGGCGGGCAACGGCGACGACGTGGCCGCGGCCATCAACCTGCGCGACGACGCCCGCGTCCGGGCGGCCCAGCTGTCTCAGGACGTCGAGCGCTTCAACCAGTCCCGGGCGACGCCCGCCGCGGACCCCATCGTGCGCTCCTACGCCCAGCAGTGGGTCGAGGAGAACGACTGGTACAAGCCGAACGGGACCGACATCGCGTCCGTCACGGCCCGGCGCATCGACGAGGCCTTGACGCGCGAGGGGCTCAACCCCCGCACGCCCGACTACTATTTCGAGCTGACCCGGCGCATCAACGAGGCCTTCAATCCGTCCGGCGACGCCGCGCCCGCGGCTCCCGCACCCCGACGCAACAAGGCTCCGCCCATGGGAACCACCCGCGAGCACGCACCGCCCACCACCCGCAAGAACACGGTGTTCGTCACGCCCGAACGCCGCGCCGCGCTTGAGGAGCTGGGCGCTTGGGAGGATCCCGTCCTGCGGGAAAAGTACCTCCGCGCTTACGCCAAGTACGACCGCAACTCCGGCGCCAACGCGCGCTGAAAGAAAGGACGAGACAATGCACGAAGAGGATGATAGGCTGAAGAAGGAAATCGGTGCTGGACGCCGGTCTCGCGCGGCTGGTGACCGTCACGTCACCGAGGATCGTGTGAGGACCGATGACGACCGGCTGACGATGTTCCGCCAGCAGATGTTCAACGATGCTCTGCCTGACCTGCCGCCGATCCCCGGCTACCATGTGTGCTGGCTGACGACGACGAACCCCCGCGACAGCATCCATCGCAGGATGATGCTGGGGTACATGCCGGTGACTGCGGAAGACGCACCCGGTCTGGACCACGCCACCCTGAAGACGGGTGAGTACGCAGGGTGCATCGGCGTCAACGAGATGCTCGCGTTTAAGCTGCCCATGAACCTCTATTTGGCGTTCATGCAGGAAGCTCACCACGAGGCCCCCGCCAGAGAAGCCGAACGCCTGAACTACGACGCCCAGCGGCTCGTGGAGCAAGGACGAGGGGACGGCCTTCCGATCGAAATGGAAGACGGCATGGCAGAACTCGGATCCAACCAACCCGCCCGGGGGGTCTTCTCCTAGTCGGGTTCCCGCAACCCCCTCGAATGAGGTAAGACGCAATGCCCGCGACTTCCCAACCGTTCGGCCTCCGTCCCGTCTATTCGCCCAGCGGCGTGGTTCGTCCCGTCGCCATGTCGATCATCACGGGATACGGCGCGAACATCCTCCAGAACCAGCCGGTCAAGATCGGCACCAACGGGACCCTTGAGGCCGCCGCCATCGGCGACCGCTTCGTCGGCACCTTCCAAGGCGTCGAGTTCACCGACAGCGAAGGGCGCCGCCGCGTGTCCAACCGCTGGGTGTCCGGCACCTCGGCCACTGACATCGTGGCCTACGCGACGATCGACCCGTCCATCGTCTACGAGATCCAGTCCTCGGCGACCATCGCCGTGGCGGACATCGGCTCTCAGGCTGACTTCACGACCATCACCGCCGGTTCCACCGTCACTGGCCTGTCGCAGCTCATGCTCGACGCCGCCACGCTGACGACCGCCGCCAGTGCGTCGCTGCGCATCCTGAACGCCTCGCCCGGTCCCGACAATGCGTTCGGCGACTCTTTCGTCATCCTTCAGGTCCAGATCGCCGAACACCAGTTCGTCGCTGACCGCGTCGCCTTCTAAGGAGGACCCACGCAATGGCTAACCCCATGAGGTCAACCGACTTCCGGTCCATCGTCGAGCCGATCATGAACGAAGAGTTCGACGGCATCTACGACCAGCGCGCCGACGAGTGGAAGCAGGTCTTCAAGGAGTTCAGCGGCACGCCGCGGAACTACCACGAAGAGCCTGTTCTCTACGGCATGGGCGCCGCCCCCGAACTGCCCGACGGCATGCCCGTCACCTACCAGTCCGGCGGCGTGCTCTTCCTGCAGCGCTACATCTACAAGGTCTACGGTCTGGCCTTCGCCCTGACCAAGGTCCTTGTCGAGGACGGCGACCACATCCGCATCGGCTCGACCTACTCCAAGCACCTCGCCCAGTCGCTGGTCGAGACCAAGGAGACCCTCGGCGCCAACGTCCTGAACCGCTCCTTCAACGGTTCGTATCAGGGCGGCGACGGCGTGGCGCTGGTGGCCAACAACCACCCGATCGTCAACGGCACCTTCTCCAACGTCCTGAGCACCGCTGCGGCGATGTCCCAGACCTCGGTGGAGCAGCTCCTGATCCAGATCCGCAACGCCGTCGACAGCAACGGCAAGCGCATCCGGCTCACCGGCACTCAGCTCGTGACCGGCCCCTCCAACGTGTTTCAAGCCGAGGTCATCCTGAACTCGGCCCTGCGCGCTGGCACGGCCAACAACGACATCAACCCGGTGAAGTCCATGGGCATGCTCAAGGGCGGTCAGGCCAACCTCGCGCGTATCACCTCGACCACCGCTTGGTGGATCCAGACCGATGCGCCCGAAGGCCTGAAGCTGGCCAAGCGCCGCGGGCTGGAGAAGTCCATGGAAGGCGACTTCGAGACCGACTCCATGCGGTACAAGGCCACCGAGCGTTATGCGTTCGGCTGGACCGATCCGCGCGGCATCTACGGGACCGCTGGCGTCTGACGAGACACGGAGCCGGGGGTGACCCCGGCTCCAACCTCGTTGATCCACCCCTCACTCGGAGACTCGCCACATGGCTCAAACCCACAACAACGGCCCTCTGGCCTCCGGCGACATCCAAGCCGGGGATCCGCGGGGCGCCAACATTGGACTGGTCGTGCTCTCGCAGACCATGCTGATCAACTTCGACGCGACGCTGGTCCAGAGCGGCACGCTCAACCTGCCGGTCAACAGCCAGATCGTGAACGTCATCTGCGACGTGCTGACCGCCTACAACAGCGCCACTTCGGCGACGCTGACGGCGGGCACCGCGGCTGCGGGCACCCAGTACGTCTCGGGCGTCAACGCCAAGACCGCGGGTCGGACCATTCCGACCTTCTCGGCGGCGCAGCTGGCGGCCATGGATGACATCGGCGCCACGGCGCCGTTCGTGGCCACCGTGACTTCTGTCGGTCAGCCGACTGCGGGTCAGGTCCGCGTGACCGTCAACTACGTCCAGACCACGGGCGCCTAACTCCGGGGGCCGGTCTTCGGATCGGCCCTCACCCCTTTCGGAGACGACACCATGCGTCCAGTGACAGTCAGCCAGACCGGCATCGGCAGCAGCGCTGTTGTGCCGATGGACATCGCGCTCAACCCCTTCAATGTCGGGGTCGCGGTCAAGGTGACGGGCACTGTCACCTACACGGTTGAGCACACGTTCGACGACGTGTTCGCCGCCAACTTCACCCCCGCCTCGGCCACGTGGTTCCCGCACACGACCCTCGCCTCTCTTTCGGCGAACGCGGTCAGCAACTACGCCTTCGCCGTCCGGGGCATCCGCATCACCGTGACCGCGGGCACGGGCACAGCAGCACTGACCCTCGTCCAGTCGGGCGTGGCGTACAACTAAGGGAGCCGGGCATGACCGACACGCTCACTGCAGGAGGCGGCAACTCGGACTTCGCCGCCAAGGTGGCTCTGGCCGCCGAGGGTGGGTCCGCCTTCGCTGACCGCATCAACATGCTGCGTCAGGCCGAGGACGCCGCGATCAAGGCCAAGCAGGATCTCGGCATCGCGGGCGACGCCGCCAAGGCTTTCGACGAGGCCTCCTCCAAAAGGAGCGAGGCCACGGAAAAACTCGCCAAGGCCAAGAACGAAGCCGAGGCCATCGTGATCAAGGCCAAGGCCGCCGCCGACGAGATGGCCAACAAGGCCAACACCCTGCTCTCCGACGCCGACAAGGCCAAGGCTGCCGCGGTGGCCGACGCCAAGGCGCTCAAGGCCGAGGCGGACAAGGCGCTCAAGGCCGCCAAGGCTGAGGCGCTGGAGCTGGTCCGGGCGGCCAAGGCCGAGGCGGGCGACATCGAGAAGGCGTCCGCCGCCGCGCAGACCGCGCTCAGCGACGCCCTCGCCAAGAAGGCCGAGGCCGAGGCCACCGCCGCGACGCTCGAAGGCGCAGCCCGCGACTTCCTTGCGGCTCTGCGGGGTGTGGCCAATGGCGGTTAACTACAGCACCACGGTCAAGAACAGCCGCATGACGGTGGTGCGCGACGCCATCGACGGCGGCCCGGCGTCCGGCACGTTGGAGGTCTGCACGACCAGCTACACGACCGTGCTGGCGACCGTCACGATGGACGACCCGTGCGGCACCGTGTCCAGCGGCGTGCTGTCGTTCAGCGCCCTGCCGATCAGCACCACGGCGTCGAACAGCGGCACCGCGGCGCTGGCCCGGTTCAAGGACTCCACCGGCACCGTGGTCTGCGACGGCCTGACGGTCGGCACCAGCGGCACGAACGTCATCGTCAGCACCACGACGTTCACCTCCGGCCAGAGCGTCGACCTGACCGCAGCTACTCTCACGCACGGGTAAGGGGTCATGGCTGACAACGTAGGCTATACACCCGGGTCAGGCGCTGTCGTCGCGGCGGACGACATCGGCGGCGTCCTGCACCAGCGCATCAAGGTCGGCATCGGGGCGGACGGGACGGCGGTTGACGTTTCCGAAGCCAACCCCATGCCGGTCAACGATGGTGGTTCGCAGAACCTGTTGCTGCGGATCTTCAACATTTTGGCCGCGCCGCTCGGTTACGACAAGAGCCTCCAGCGCCAGCGCGGAACGGTCGTGGTGGAGTCTGGGACGGTGACGACTGTCTCAACCGTAACCACGGTGACGACCTGCTCGACGGTCACGACGCTGGGCTCCCTGACCAACATCGCGGGCATCGGCGGCTACAGCGCCCAGATGACCGTTCTCGACCAGAACCGTTCGGCTTGGGCGCAATGCGTCCGCGCACGCATTACCTAGGAGCAGAACCTTGGCCAACACCTTCAAGAAGGTCATCGACCCGCTGGTCTGGAGGCAGGTCGCCCCGGCACCGGCCACCCACGCGGCGGCGCATTGTCTGACTTCGGACCTGCGCTCGGATGTCAGCCGCAACCCCTTCGTCTACCAACTGACCTCCAACACGGTTCTGAACCGCTTCAATATCGTCACCAAGGCGTGGGCTTTCGTCCAGTCGCCCGCGCTGGCTGGCACCTTCGGCGCGGGCGCGGCCATGGCCTTCGCCCCGTCCCTCGGCCTTGTGGGCACGATTGCGGCGGGCGCGACGACTACGAGCGTCGTGATCTCTACGGCTTTCCCGACGGCGGTCGGCCTGAACATGCTCGCCAACCGTGGCGGCTCGGGCGACTTCGGCTTCAAGCTGCGGATCATCGACGCCACGGCGGGCAAGACCGAGGAGCGGTTCATCACCGGCAACACGGCGGGCACGACGCCGACGATCACGGTCGGCGCGGCCTTCAGCTTCACGCCCTCGACGGGTGCCCGCTACGAGATCATCGCGGGCCGGGTGTTCATGCTCGGCGCGGGCACCACGGCGGCGAACATCTGGCGTTCGCTGGAGGTTGCGGCCAACACCCTTTCGACTGGCCTTTCGACCACGGGCCTGCCCGCCACCATCGGCACCGACTCCGACATCATGGTGCTAGACGAGCAGTTCGGCCCCTACGACATGAAGCCCGGCGAGGGTCTGGTGAAGGGTGCCTTTACCTACGACACCGGCCTGACCTCGCTGACCGCCACGGCCTCGGGTGCTTCGACGCTCACCGGCCAAGCGACCCTTGGGGACGCGGTGGTCCTCGCCAACGAATACCGCAACTTCCAGATCCGCATCGTGCAGGACACCACCACCCCGGCGGCGGTCGGCCAGCGGCGGATCATCGCGTCTCACACGGCGGGGGCCTCGCCGGTCTACACCCTCGGCACGGCGTGGACGACGCAGCCCTCCAGCAGCGCGAAATACGTCATCGAACTCCCGAACCTGATCCTCGTGCGGTCCACAGCGGTTACGACGGTCTATACCTACAACTACGGCGATGCGACCGTGAACAACGGCACCAACAGCATCGCGGCGGGGGCGTGGTCCACCACCTACTTCGGCGCGGCCCCGGCGGCAAACGGTGCGGGCGGCATGTGGATGCCTTCGTTCGGCATCCAGCCGGATGCGGCTCGCAACGCCCGGCACTCGTTCTGCTACTTCTTCCGTGGCGGCGCAGCGGTCACGCTTGATGTTCTGGACATCGCGGCCACCATCACCGGCACATGGTCGGGCGCGATTGTCTACGAGGGCTCGGGCGCTGCGACCATCGGCACCGGCACCTGCGGGACCTACGCCCCGTTCGAGAACGAGGGGCGGATGTTCTACACCAACCCCTACGTCGCCTCGCAGGTCAGCCAGATTTTCCGGTTCGACGTTCAGAACCGGGTTCTGTCGCCCTACGCCCCGACTGACTTCCTCCAGACCGGCACGGCGGCGCTCGGCAAGCGCATGGCGGCGTATGCAGCCATCGACGGGACAGACACCTACGACGTGGTGCTGCTCCAGTCCCACCTCTCGACCGTGGCTCAAGAACTCGTGGTGCTGGTGTGACCATCTCCGACCTGATCCGGCTGCTGCAGAACCAGATCACCACGATGAACGGCCTTCTGGCGACCGCCACGGCGCAGGGCGATGTCGCCCGCGTGGTGGCGCTGGAAAACCAGATCGAGCAGACGCAACTGACGCTGGATCAACTGCGCTCGCTGCCCTGAGCGCCTAGCCGGGAGGGCGCTCAATGCTGCTGACCCTTCTATCCCCGCAGGGTGCTGTCGGGACGATCACCGTCTCGCTGGCCGCCACTGAGGCGCAGGACGTTGCTGCACTCAGCGTCACCGTCGCCAACCCAATCACCGTTTCGCTTGCCGCCACTGAGGCGCAGGACATTGCCGCGATTGACGTGGTAGTGCGCACCACGGTCGCGCTGGCCGCCACTGAGGCGCAGGACGTTGCGGCGATCAGTCTGTCGCTGGGGGCCGCGATCACCATGGCCCTGTCCGCCACCGAGGCGCAGGACATTGCGGCGATCAGCATAACCGTCGGAGGCGGCCCCACCGAGCAATTTACGGTGAGCGGCCCCCATGTTACAGACATCTTCACCACGACCACCCTGTCGTACCCCTACGACATCAAGAGGCGCACGGCCTGACCATGTACGACCTGTCACTCAGAGAGCAGACCGAACAGGCCAAGATCGCCATCCAAGAAGCCTTGAGCCTGTTCAATGGTGCGCAACCGAGCCCCCAAAGCCCTGCGCCGCCTGATCAAGCTCCCCGCCAGCCGATGCCCTCTCCCATCGGCCCGCCCCCGCCGTCTGCTCCTCCGGCCCCGGGGCCCGGGGACTCAGGTCAGGCTCAAGGCACCCCCTCGCCCTTTGCGGGCGCCGCCTCAAACCCGGAGCTGCGCCAGCAGCAGGGGTCCATGGGGTCTCTCGGCGCCGCGCTGGGGCAGTCTCCCGTCAAGGCGGGAGGCCCCCTGATGCCCGGCTACGCCCGCGGCGGTCTGGTGACGCGGAGGTAATGCGGTGAAGGGCTACAAGGACACGACGAAGACGGTCTACATGTCGGAGGGCGGCAGAACCCCGGCGTGGACCCGCAAAGAGGGCAAGGACCCCGACGGCGGATTGAACGCCAAGGGCCGCGCCTCCTACAACCGCGCCAACCCCGGCAAGCCGGGCCTGAAGCGCCCTCAGCCCGAGGGTGGTCCGCGCCGCGACAGCTTCTGCGCCCGGATGAAGGGCATGAAGGCGAAACTCACCAGCGCGGAGACGGCCCGCGACCCCAACAGCCGCATCAACAAGTCGCTGCGTGCGTGGAACTGCTAGACAAGGATCTGACCCCATGAAGGGCTACAAAAACACCACCAAGACCGTTTATGACCCGGTGAAGGACGAGCCTACCTCGCGCCCGCTTACCGCCGACCAGATGCGCAACGTCCGCAGCCGCATGAAGGCGGCGCCGCCCAAGACCGTCGGCGAAGGCTACAGCCGACTGGTTGCTGCGCGCAGTGCGGCGACCAAGGCGGCTGACGCCAAGCGTGGCTACGACCCGGTGAAGGATGAGCCCACCTCGCGGCCCTTCGCCAAGGGCGGTTACGTGAAGGGTGGAGCCGTCAAAGGCGACAAGGCACAGGACAAGGCGACCGTGCGCAAGGCGGTCCACAAGCACGAGCGCGTCATGCACCCGGGCAAGCCCCTGACCAAAATGCGCAACGGTGGCATGGTCGGTTGCTAGGCCGACCTGCCTCCTGTACAATCTGACCAGACAGGTCTGCTGCGACTTAGCGGACTGCTGACCCCCACAGCGGACCTGCCATGGCCTACTCCGGCACAATCTCGCAGACTGTGTTCGACACCCGCAAGGTGATCGACAACGCCTTCCGGCGCACGAAACTGCTGCCCGAGACCGTCTCCGGCGAGAACATCGAGATTGCCAAGGACCAGCTCTACCTGCTGCTGTCCAATCTCGCCAACCGCGGCGTGCCGCTCTGGTGCGTCGAGAAGGTCATCCTGCCGCTCTACGAGGGCGTCGGCGACGTCACCCTGCCGGTCGGCACCGTCGACATCCTCAACGTCAACCTGCGCGTCTTGCAGGAAGTGACCGGCACGAACACCGTCACCTCGACGACCTACAGCACGGCGTTCGGCGCCGATGCGCCCGTTACCACTGTCGGCGTGCTGTGGTCCGCCGCCTCAACCCCCATCGCCCTTGAGCGGTCAGCCGACGGCGCAACGTGGACCACCGTCCAGACCGAGACGCCATCCGCCACTGCTGGCGAGTGGACGTGGTTCGACGTCTCGCAGATCATCTCCGCGCCCTACTTCCGCGTGCGCGCCACGACCGGCGTGCTGGACTACACGCAGGTCTACTTCGGCAACAGTCCGACGGAAATCCCGTTCGGCAGGCTGAACAAGGACGACTACACGAACCTGCCCAACAAGGCGTTCAAGTCGCTCCGCCCCCTGCAATACTGGTTCGACCGGCAGGTCCCCGCGCCCGTCATGCACCTGTGGCCGGTCCCTGCTTCCGGCTCGACCGTCTACCAGATCGTCGCGTGGCGTCACCGGCACATCATGGACGTCGGCACCATGACGCAGGACATCGAGGTCCCGCAGCGGTGGCTCGACGCCGTGATCGCCCTGCTCGCCGCCAAGCTGGCGCTTGAGATCCCCGACGTGGCGCCCGACATGATCCCGCTGCTGGACACCAAGGCCGCGCAGGCTGAGGCCGAGGCGTGGGCTGAGGAGCGCGACAACTCGCCCATCCGCTGGGCGCCCAACATCAGCGCCTACACGAGGTAAGCCATGGCGGTCTACCTCGACACCCGCGGACGCTCGACCCTCGGCATCGGCCTGTGCGCGCGCTGCAGCCGCAAGTTCTCGCTCGACGACCTGCAGTCCGACCCGAACTTCCCGGGCCTGATGGTCTGCGAGGCCGACCTCGACGACTTCGACCCCTACCGGCTTCCGGCTCGCGAGACTGAGCAGATCACCCTGCGCTTCGTGCGCCCCGACGAGAGCATCGCTACGGACCCGGCGGGCGTCATCTCAGAGGACGGAAACATCTTCCTCGTCACCGAGGACTTCGAGGAGTTCCTGCTCCCATGAGCGTGCCCAGCAACCTCATCCCGACGCGCATCTCGCAGCTCAACGAGTACACCGGCCTCGATGCGAACGGCTACCTGCCCTACATCGTGGGCGGCGTCACCTACAAGGTGAAGTTCTCCACGCTGAACGTCGCCGGGACTGGCGTCACCTCGTTCAGCGGCGGGACCACCGGCCTGACGCCGTCAACGCCGACCAACGGAGCCGTAACGCTAGGTGGCACCCTTGCGCTGGCCAACGGCGGCACGGGCGCCACGACGGCGAGCGGCGCGCGCACGGCTCTCGGGCTCGGCACCGCGGCGACCACCAACTCCACGGCCTACGCCACAGCGGCGCAAGGCACGAAGGCCGACACCGCCGTGCAGACCGTCTCTTCGGCTGACGGGTCGGTTGTGGTGACAGGCACGACGGCCATTGATCTCGCGGTGGCGGCGTCGACCAACATGATCGTGCGGGTCCGCAACGCGACCGGCTCGACCCTGACCAAGGGCACGGTGGTCTACATCACGGGCGCCACCGGCCAGATCCCGACGGTCTCCAAGGCGCAGGCGAACAGCGACGCGACCTCGGCGCAGACCCTCGGGCTGATCTCCGCCGATCTGGCGAACAACACCAACGGCAACGTGACCGTGATCGGTCGCGTGTCGAACGTGGACACCTCGGCGTTCACCGACGGCCAGCAACTCTACCTGAGCGGCGCGGTGGCGGGGGCCATGACGGCGACCAAGCCCTACGCTCCGACGCACATCGTCTATGTGGCCGTGGTCGAGTATGCACACCCGACGCAGGGCTCCCTGTTCGTCAAGGTGCAGAACGGCTACGAACTGGACGAGATCCACAACGTCTCCGCGCAGTCGCCGTCGAACGGCCAGACCATCGTCTACAACAGCAGCACGAGCCTGTGGGAGAAGAACACGGTCTCCCTGTCGGCTGGCGTCAACGGCACGCTGCCGGTCGCCAGCGGCGGCACGGGCCAGACGACCTACACCGACGGCCAACTGCTGATCGGCAACACCACCGGCAACACGCTGACGAAGGCCACGCTCACGGCGGGGTCAGGCATCAGCATCACCAACGGCACTGGCTCCATCACCATCGCCGCAACCTCGTCTGGACCCTCGCTGGCGCAGGTCGTCGCCATGGCCTCCGCTCTCTAAGGACTGAACCTCATGGCTGTCACCCCCACCTCAATCGTCACGCCGCAGCGGCCCTTCACCGCTACCGCCGTCGCCACCACGGCGAACAGCACCTACACGGACTCACCGACCAACAGCGTGCTGCTGGCCCGGCAGGACCTGCTGCCGCCCAACCCGTTCACGGTCACGAACGGCTCGCCGACGGTGACGGTTTCACACCCCGATCACGGCCTTTTCACGGGGATGCAGGTCACGATCAGCGGCTCGGCTGCGGTCGGCGGCATCACGCCTTCGGGCGCCTACACCATCACCGTCACGGGCGTGGACGCCTACACCTTCACCCACGGCTCCAACGCCACGTCGAACGCGACGGGCGGCGGCACGGCGGTGCTGGCGCAACTGGCTCGGACCTCGGCGAACGGTGCGCGGATCACAAGGCTGACGGCCCTCGCCCGCGCCACCAACACCGCGACCGAACTGCAACTCTACGTCTCGAATGACGGCGGCACGACCAAGCGGTTCATCAAGTCCGTGCTGCTGGCCGCCTACACCGTGGCGCAGACCACCGGCCAGACCGGCGGCGATTTCGGCTACACCGACTCCTCGCCGTTGATCCTGAGCGCCTCCGAGACGCTGTATGTGGCGATTGGCGTGACGAACACCGGCATCGTGTTCCGCGCCGAGGGCTTCGGCTACTAACATGCCCGTCCAGCCCCTCGGTCCTGTCGGCCTGACAGCCCAGTCCATGAACATGGCTGCTGGGACCCAGAGCATGTTCGAGGGCGGCATGAGGATGCAGGCTCAGGGCGTCGACGGACGGAAGCGGGGCAACCGCGTCCTGCAAATCTCCCCGGCGGTGAACGGCAAGACCGTCTGGAACCTCGACACGGACGGGGCGCTGAACCTTGGAACGCAGGGCATTTGGTATGTCACTCCGCTTTCAACATTCAGCGTCTCGGCCAAACTGTGGGGTGAAGGCGGCACGCGGTACGGCGGCGGGTCGGCGAGCGCCGGAGCCGGGGGGTTTGCGGGCGGGGTCATTCAACTCACGGCAGGCGTAACTTTTCGCCTAGGCGTCGGCCAAGGGCGCGGAGCCTCCGGCCCGTTCGGCGGTTCCGGGGGAGGGTGGTCTGGCGTTCTGGTTGACGCATCCGGTGTTCGGGTTCTCGTGGCCGGGGCTGGTGGCGGCGCCGGGTACTCTAACGCTAGCGTACTCGGCGGGGCTGGCGGATGGCCAAACGGCGGCACCGGGAGCACCGACCCCGCAGGAAGTGACACGGGCGGCGGCGGAGCCACGCAGTCCGCTGCGGGGGCCGGGGGCATAGGCGGCGGAGGGCTGTTCTCCACCAACGGTTCGCCGGGCAGCGGCATGACCGGGGGTGCGGGCGGCTACGGGGGCAGTGGCGGCGGCGGCGGGTATTTCGGAGGCGGCGGCGGCGCAGGCTCCGACTTTTCAGGCGCGGGTGGTGGCGGCGGCTCCAGCTATTTCAACCCAACCTTTGTCACCAACCAGTCCATGCTTTCGGGCTCCGGCACCACGCCGGGCAATGCGTCCGATCCGGCGCGAAACGGCGCAGGTACAGACCTGAATGGTCGCGTGATACTTCTGTGAGGCCCTGATGCTCTACCAACGCAAGACCCTCCCCTCGACCCTCATGGGCGACCCGGCCCCGCTTCCCGCCGCTCTGGTGGGCCTGTCGGACGCCTGTCTCGCCGACCTGTCCGCCGCCGTGCCGGAAGCCGCTGCGGAACTCGGCTACAGCGGGCAGGGCTTCTTCCCCTTCACGCCCGACCCGCCGCCCCCGCCGCCTGTCGACGAGTTGAACAAGGTCGACTTCCTGCGGCTGTTCACGGACGCGGAGCTGGGCGCACTGCTCGAAGCGGCCAAGGTCAGCCCGATGGTGGCCGTCTACCAGTACAAGCTGAGCCAAGCGACCGTCGTGCGCCTGAGCGACCCGGACATCCAAGCGGGCCTTCCGGCGCTGGAGGCGGCTCAGCTGCTCGCGCCGGGCCGCGCCGCGCAGATCCTCGCAGGGGAGTCGCCGTGAACGAGATGCCGCAAGAGAGCGCGACCGTCCCCGGTCGCCCCATCCTGTCCTACTTCCGGCGCCTCTTCGTGGCCGCCGACCAACTGCTCAATGTCATCCTCGGCGGCGACGAGGATGAAACGATCAGCTCCCGCATCGCCAAGGACCGGCGGCGGGGCCGGAAGTTTGCCTGTGTCCTGTGCCGCATCCTCGACTGGATCGACCCGCACCACTGCGAGAAAGCGATCGAGCGCGACGAGGGCAAGCGCCCGGGTCAGTACGACCACCCCGAGCGAGCCAAGCGCCGCACGGATTACCCACCCCGGAGCGATTGGAGCTAAGTGCCATGCAGTGGGACGCCATCCTGCAGATTTTCGCCGCCCTCGTCATGGCCCTCGGAGGGTGGTTCCTGCGTGAGCTGTGGGGCGCCGTGAAGGAGCTGCGCACGGACTTGGCCGGTCTGCGCGCCGACCTGCCCAAAGAGTACGTGTCCAAGGATGACTTCCGTCAGGACATCGGGCGGATCCACGAGCTTCTCGACAAGATCTACGACAAGCTGGACACGAAGGCCCCCCGGTAACAGTTACGGAGCACTCACGTGCCAATGCCTTCAATCAGTCGCGAGGCCGCGGAGGATCTCATCGCGGCCATCGAGGAAATCATGGGTGAGGGCGTGCCTTACCCGGGCGTCAAGGGGGACAACGAGAACCCCGGCGCAGTCTTGGTCTTCGCTCAGCGAGAGGCGATCCCCGCCATGACTGTGCGCTCCCGGCTCAAGCGGGCCAAGGAGTTGTATGGACTGGAGCCGCGCCAGTCGGCCTACCGGCCCGTCAAAGCTGCGCCGATCTTTGAGCTTGAGGGCCTCCCGCACGACGGCGAGCTTTCGGCAGAGGAGCTGATCGGCCTGCTCAAGGATCGGCACGCCAAACGGAAGCTGCACGAGTCCGCGACGGAGCTTCGTCAGGTCAAGGTCACCATGGACGGCCCCGTCGCCATCAGCTTCATCGGCGACCCGCACGTCGACGACCCGGGCTGCGCGTGGGGCGACCTTGAGCGTGATGTGGCCGTCTGCCGGGACACTCCCGGGATCATGGCCGTCAACGTCGGCGACACCAGCAACAACTGGGTCGGAAGGCTTATGCGGCTCTACGCCAACCAGAGCGTCACCGCGCGCCAGTCGCTAAAGCTCATCAAGTGGCTGATGCTCCAGCTGCCGTGGCTCCTCTGGGAGCCGGGCAACCACGGGGCGTGGCACACGGACTACGGCGACCCCGCCGAGATCATGCACCGCCTGCACAAGGCCATCGGCGTCTATTCGGACGGCGGGGCGCGCATGCAGCTGAACCTGCCCAACGGCGCGTCGGTGCGTGTAAACGTCCGACACGACTTCCCGGGTCGATCCCAGTTCAACCCGGCGCACGCCCTTGTCCGCGAGACCCTCTTCGGGTACCGGGACCACATCCTCGCCTGCGGCCACCGCCACCAGTCGGGGTACGTGCCCATCTGGCACAACGACCCGAAGCGTCTTTGCCACGGCTTCCGTGCGGGCGCGTACAAGGACTGGGACCATTACGCCAAGGAGAAGGGCTTCAAGGACGAGAACTGGGCCCGCGCCATGGGTGCCGTCATCGACCCCGACTACGCTGACGACCCCGTCCGCTTCATCAAGCCCTTCTTCGACCTGACCGAGATGGCGGAGTACCTGACGTGGAGGCGGCAGAAGTGGGAGCTGGGGAAGAGCGCGACATGAAGCCCGTCCTTGAGGTCCAGTGGTTCTGGCGCAGGCTGTTCACCTTCCTCTGCACGGGGTTGAACTTCTCTGCGATCGCCGTCGCCATCTGGAAGATCGACGAGCCCGACGCCCTGAAGTGGGTCGGGCTCGGCCTCATCTTTGCCAACATCATGCTGGCTTTCGTCTACATGGCGGGCGCCACGCTCGTGGACCTGACCCGCCTCAAGGCCGAGGCCGTGAAGACCGCCGAGGAGGTCAAGGAGATCGTATCGTGAACCGCTACCTCGTGATCATCGCCTTCGGGATCGTCATCTTCGCCCTCGTCGTGGTGGGCTACTACCGGGTGATGTTCAACATCCAGCGCAAGCGCGCCGAGGCGTCCGCCGCCGAGGTCGTTGAAACGCGGCGCGCGCTTGACGCCGCCAACGCCTACACCGAGAAAACCGTCGTCATTCGGGAGAAGGGGAATGTCGCCACTGTCCGCATCAAAGAGGCGCCCGGCGCCGAGACGCCTGTCCCTGACGGCATCCTGTCTGCTTGGCGTTCTGGCATTGACGGCCTGCGCCACCCCGGCGGCAAGGACGCCGATCCCGCAGGCGTTCAAGCAGCCGTGCCTCGGGCCGGAGGCTGACGTCAAGACCATCGCCGACCTCGCCGTCTTCTCGGTGCGGCAAGAGGTCGCGCTGCAGGACTGCGAGGCCAAGCGGGTGGGCCTGCTGTCCCTGATCGAGCCGCCGCCCGCCAAGCCTTGGTATCAGTTCTGGAGGAGATCCCATGCCAAGCCGTAACATCAAGGACCTGCACCCGCTTGTGCAGGAGCGCTGCCGCAGGCACATGGAAATGTGCACTGCCGAGGGCATCGACGTGCTGATCACGTGCACGTACCGCTCAGCGCAGGAGCAGGACGAGCTGTACGCTCAGGGGCGCACCAAGCCCGGCAGGATCGTCACCAAGGCCCGCGGCGGCCAGTCGTACCACCAGTACCGCGTCGCGTACGACGTCGTCCCCCTGCGCAACGGCAAGCCCGTGTGGGGCACCCGCGGCGCCGACGGGGCCCTGTGGCAGCGCGTCGGGGAGCTGGGCGAGAAGGCCGGTCTGGAGTGGGCCGGGCGCTGGGTCCGCATGAAGGAGTTCCCGCACTTTCAGTACACGGGCGGCAAGACCATCTCGCACTTCCAGAAGGGTGGCACCCTAACGGGTTGACGTGACGGCTGTCAGGGGCGAAAACGTCATGGAGAGAGGAGCCTACCATGACCGACACCCCTGACACTTCCAACTACCGCCACTTCCTCCGC
>JBDKFA010000314.1:0-19475 GCA_039798945.1 Pseudomonadota bacterium | reverse complement strand
GGCGTGAACGACCACCTCTACGACCCCGCACGCCACCGCATCGTCACGGCCGCCTCCTGCACCACGAACTGCCTGGCCCCGGTGGTGAAGGTGGTGCACGAGGCCATCGGCATCCGCCACGGCCAGATCACGACGATCCACGACCCCACCAACACCAACGTGGTGGTGGACGCCCCCCACAAGGATCTGCGCCGTGCCCGCAGCGCCATGGCGAGCCTGGCGCCCACCACCACAGGCAGCGCCACCGCCATCGCCCTCATCTACCCCGAGCTCAAGGGCAAGCTCAACGGCCACGCGGTGCGTGCGCCGGTGCTCAACGCCTCGCTCACCGACTGCGTCTTCGAGCTGCGGCGCGCGACCACCGTGGAGGAGGTGAACGCGCTCTTCGCCGCTGCTGCCGCGGGGCCGCTGGCCGGCATCCTCGGCTACGAGGAGCGCCCACTCGTGAGCGCCGATTACGCGCGCGACACGCACAGCGCCATCGTCGACGCCCCCTCCACGATGGTCACCGACGGCACGCTGCTCAAGGTCTACGCCTGGTACGACAACGAGATGGGTTACGCCTGCCGGATGGTCGATCTCGCCTGCCACCTGCAGGCGCAAGGCCTGTAGGCCCTCCACGGCCACCGACTCATCCGGCCCTTCGCAGAGCCCCACCCATGGACGCAGGCACCCGCCACTACGCGCTCGTCACCACCGCCTATTGGGGCTTCACGCTCACGGACGGCGCGCTTCGCATGCTCGTGCTGCTGCACTTCTACCGGCTCGGCTACTCCCCCTTCACCCTCGCGTTTCTCTTCCTCCTCTACGAGGCCGCCGGCATCGTGGCCAATCTCGTGGGCGGGTGGCTGGCTACGCGCTACGGCATCGCCCGCATGCTGGCCGTGGGGCTGGCCACGCAGATCACGGGCTTCCTGCTGCTCTCGGCGCTGCAACCGGGCTGGACGGCCGCGGCCTCGGTGGCCTGGGTGGTGATCGCACAAGGCGTGTGCGGGGTGGCCAAGGACCTCACCAAGACCGCCAGCAAGTCCGCCATCAAGCTCACCGCGGGCAGCGCTTCGGGGCGCCTGTTCAAGTGGGTGGCCTTCTTCACCGGCAGCAAGAACGCGATGAAGGGGGCGGGCTTCTTCCTCGGCGGTGTGCTGCTGCAGACGCTAGGCTTCCAGGCGGCGCTGTGGGCCATGGCCGCCGCACTCGCAGCCGTGCTGATCGGGGTGCTGGCCTTCGTACCGGCCTTGATGGGCAAGGCCAAGGCTTCGCGCTCGGCGCGTGAGCTCTTCGCCAAGAACCGCGGCATCAACCTGCTGGCTGCCGCCCGGGTGGCCCTCTTCGGCGCGAGGGACGTCTGGTTCGTGGTGGGCGTGCCGGTGTTCCTGTACGCCTCGGGCTGGAACTTCACGATGGTGGGCGCCTTCCTGGCACTGTGGACGATCGGCTACGGCGCCGTGCAAGCCGCGGCGCCTGCCCTCGTGCGCCGCAGTGCCGACGGCTTGTCGAGCGAGGTGCCGGCGGCGCGCGCGTGGTCCTTCGCGCTCACGGCCGTGCCGCTCGTGCTGGCCGGCCTCGTCTTCGCCGGAGCCCCGCACCTGGAGTGGATCGTCGTGGCCGGGCTCGCGCTCTTCGGGGTGGCTTTCGCCGTGAATTCCTCGGTGCACTCGTACCTGGTGCTGGCCTATGCCGGTTCGGAGAAGGCGGCCGAGGACGTGGGCTTCTACTACGCCGCCAACGCGCTGGGGCGCTTCCTGGGCACGCTGCTTTCCGGTGTGCTGTACCAGTGGGGGGGGCTCGGCTGGACGCTGGCCGGCTCGGCGCTGATGCTGGCGGTATGCAGCGCGGTCACGGTGGCGCTGCCTACGCGCCTGGCCCTGGCGAGGAGCGAGGGGTGAGGCCGGCTGTTTCGCCCCCTGGGCCCGCTGCCGGCGATGCTTGGACGAACGTGGGCGGGCCGAAGGCCACCCTGGACGAGGGCTCGGCTGTGGCTGCGCTTGCCGCGCTGGCGCAGCCGATGCGGCTGCGCGTCTTCCGTGCCCTCGTGGGGGCCGGCCCTTCGGGCCAGACACCCGGCGTGCTGGCGGCCACGCTCGGGCTGCCCGCGTCCTCACTCTCCTTTCACCTGAAGGAACTGACCGCAAGCAGCCTCGTCACGGCCGAGCGATGCGGCCGCCATATCGTCTACCGCCCGGCCATCGGATCGATGAACGCCCTGCTCGGCTACCTCACCCAGCACTGCTGCCACGGCGAGCCTTGTGGGCTCGACGCACGGGGGAACCCCTGCGCGCCGACCCCCGCGCCCCGCGGTGCCGGTGCGAATCCGACCCCGACCTGCTCACGCTGCTGAAGGAGACGTCATGAACCCGGACGACAAGATCTACCACGTGCTGTTCATCTGCACCCGCAACTCGGCCCGCTCGATCATGGCCGAGGGCATGCTCAACCACCTCGGGCGCGGCCGCTTCCGCGCCTGGTCGGCCGGCAGCTACCCGGCCGGCGAGGTCCATCCCCTGGCTCTGGCCACGCTGGCCGACATGAACCTGCCCACCGCGGGCTACCGCAGCAAGGACTGGAACGAGTTCGCCACGCCGGAGGCCCCGCACATGGATTTCGTGCTCACGGTGTGTGACAAGGCTGCGGGCGAGGCCTGCCCGACGTGGCCGGGGCAGCCGATGACGGCCCACTGGGGGGTGGGCGACCCGGCAGAGGTCACTGGCGACGAGGCCGAGCGTGCGAAGGGCTTCCGCGACGCCGCCTCGGTGCTGCGCAGGCGCATCGAGCTGATGTTGTCGCTGCCGCTGGATGCGCTCGACACGTTGTCCCTGCAGCGCGAAATTCAGAGCATCGGCAAGCAGTAGGCGCGCCGCATGCGACTGTTCGAACGCTACCTGACGGTATGGGTTGCGCTTGCCATGATGGCAGGCGTGGGCCTGGGCCTGCTCGCTCCGGGCGCATTCGCCTTCATCGCGGCTGCAGAGTTCGCGCACGTCAACTTCGTGGTGGCCGAGCTCATCTGGATCATGATCTTCCCGATGATGGTGCAGGTGGACTGGAGCGCGGTGCGCCAGGCCTGGCGCCAGCCCGCCGGCCTCGGGTTGACCCTGGTCGTGAACTGGCTCGTCAAGCCCTTCACGATGGCGGCCGTCGCCGGGCTCTTCTTCGAGCACCTGTACCGTCCGTGGGTGGACCCGCGCACCGCCCAGGAAATCATCGCCGGCATGATCCTGCTCGGGGTCGCTCCGTGCACGGCGATGGTCTTCGTCTGGAGCCAGCTGGTGCGCGGGGACGCGGGCTACACGCTCGTGCAGGTGGCCGTCAACGACCTCGTCATGCTGGTGGCTTTCGTGCCGATCACGGTGCTGTTGCTGGGTGTGAGCGAGATCCAGGTGCCCTGGACGACGCTGCTGGTGTCCACCCTGCTCTACGTGCTGCTGCCGCTGGTTCTGGGGGTGGCCACCCGCCAAGGGCTGCTGTCAAGAGGTCCGCAGGCACTGGAACGATTCGCCATGCGCGCGCGGCCGTGGACGATCGCCGCGCTGCTGGCCACCGTGGTGCTGCTCTTCGGTATGCAGGCGCAGTCCGTGGTGCAGCAGCCGCTGCTCATCGGCCTCATTGCCGTGCCGCTCGTGTTGCAGACGCTCGGGATCTTCGGGCTGGCCTGGCTGGGTGCGCGTGTGCTCGCGCTACCGCGCCATATCGCCGGCCCCGCCTGCCTGATCGGCACCTCCAACTTTTTCGAGCTTGCTGTGGCTGTTGCGATCTCGCTCTTCGGGCTGCACTCGGCTGCGGCCCTGGCCACGGTGGTCGGGGTGCTGGTGGAGGTGCCGGTGATGCTGGCGCTGGTGTGGGTGGTCAACCGCTTCATGAAGGAGCGATGAAGAAACTGCGACACGGCTGACACGGCTCCTTCATGGGCTTGTCGTCAAACCTTGCGAAGGTAAGGGGGACGTCCACACCTGCTCAAGGAGCCTTCATGAACGCCCGTACAGACCTTGCCCCGAGCTTCACCGACCCCGACGACCTCGACAACAACCGCTCGTCGAACCCTCACTTCCAGGACGTGCTGAGTGCCGGCATGAGTCGCCGCAACCTGCTGCGCGGCACCGCTGGCGGCGCCCTGGCTGCCATGTTCGCCCCGCTCGCCCTGAGCGGCTGTGGCGGCGGTGACGACCCCGCTCCCGCGCCGGCTCCCGTCAGCCCTGCCCCCACCGAGACGCTTCTGGGCTTCACGGCCGTGGCCAAGACGCTGGCCGACACGAACACCGTGCCCAGCGGCTACACCGCGAGCGTGATGCTCGCCTGTGGCGATCCCCTCTTCGCCAACGTGCCGGCTTACAAGAACGACGGCACCGACACCGGCTACGACAAGCGCGTGGGCGACTGCCACGACGGCATTCAGTACTTCGGCCTGTCCGCCGCCGGCGCGCGTGACGACACCAGCAACGCTCGCGCGCTGCTGGCTATGAACCACGAATACATCACTCCCGTGGTGCTGCATGCCAACGGTGGCAGCCCGCGCCCGCGCCCGGCCTCGGAGGTGGACATCGAGGTCGATTGCCACGGCGTGACGGTGGCCGAGGTGGCCAAGGACGCAGCTGGCAAGTTTGCGGCAGTCGTGAACTCCCCCTTCAACCGCCGGATCACCGGCACGACACCCATGGAGCTCTCGGGCCCGGCCCGCGGCAACGCTCTCTTCGTGACCAAGTACTCCCCGAACGGCACGCGCACGCGCGGCACGATGAACAACTGCGGCAACGGCAAGACGCTGTGGGGCACGCTGTTGACGACCGAGGAGAACTGGTCGGGCTACTACTTCCGCGCAGCCGGCGACCAGGCCAAGCGCAGCGCCAAGGTCAATGCCTCCTTCGCCCGCTACGGGCGCAACGTCACCGCCACGAGCGCGGCCAACAGCCGCTACGGCTGGGAAACCGCCGGCACCGACGACAAGTACGTCCGCTGGGACACGAGCGTCGTCGGCACCAGCACCGACGGCAGCGACGACTACCGCCACGAGTGGTTCTGCCAGGGCTTCATGGTCGAGATCGACCCCTACAACGCTACCTCGGTGATCAAGAAGCGTACCGGCATGGGCCGCTTTGCCCACGAGAATTCGGCATTCGGCCTGCCAGTGGCAGGCAAGCCGATCGCCGTCTACATGGGCTGCGACTCGCAGAACGAGTACGTCTACAAATGGGTGTCCGCCGAGAACTGGAACCCGACCGACGCCACCGCCGCGGACCGCATGGCTGTGGGCGACAAGTACCTGGACCGCGGCAAGTTGTACGTGGCCAAGTTCAACGACGACGGCACGGGTCAGTGGATCGAGCTCACGGTGACGAACGCAGCGATTGCCGCTGCGTCCTTCGGGTTCACCGACCAGGCGGAGATCTACATCCACACCCGCATCGCCGCCGACGCAGTGGGCGCGACCAAGATGGACCGGCCGGAGTGGGTCGATGTGCACCCGAAGACGGGTGAGCTCTACATCACGATGACCAACAACAGCAGCCGCCGCGTGGCCCCGACCGGCACGCAGAGCAAGGTCGATGCCGCCAACCCGCGCGCCTACACCGACGTCTTCGCTGCCCAGTCCACCGCCTCCGGCAACGTCAACGGTCACATCGTGCGCTTCAAGGACGCGAGCCCCGAGGCCACGAGCTTCAACTGGGACGTCTACCTCTTCGGCAGCGAAGCCGGTGCCGACCCCAAGCTCGTGAACCTGTCGGGCCTGACGGCCGACCAGGACTTCTCCAGTCCGGACGGTCTCGTCTTCGCGCGCAGCACCGGCCTGTGCTGGATCCAGACGGACGACGGCGCCTACACGGACGTCACCAACTGCATGCTGGTGGCGGGCATCCCGGGCCAGCTCGGCGACGGCTCGGCCGTCACGCTGAGCTACAGCGGCGGGACCTCCGTGACGACGCGCCTGGGCGCCAAGCCGACAGCCGCCACGCTCAAGCGCTTCTACGTCGGCCCGTACGACTGCGAGGTCACGGGCCTGTGCGAAACGCCTGACGGCAAGACGATCTTCATCAACATCCAGCACCCGGGCGACGGCACGACAGCCGCCAACCTGGCCGACCCGACGAAGTACACGAGCCAGTGGCCGAGCAATGTGGGCTACGGCGCCGGCAAGCGGCCGCGTTCGGCGACGGTGGTGATCACGAAGAACGACGGGGGGCGTGTAGGCACCTGAGCGCCTATCCCGGGCCCTCTGAGCGCACCGTGCGCTCAAGGGGCCCCGGGTGGCCAGCCCGGTCGACAGGAGAGCGGCCTGCCTTGCGTCAAGGCAGGCCTGTCGTCATGGCGTGGCGAGCGCGCCGGCCATGCCCTGCGCGAGCTCCCGCGCCTGCGCGGCCTGCCTCGCCTCGACCATGATGCGCAGCACCGGCTCCGTACCGGACGGGCGGATCAGGACCCGGCCTGTCGCACCGAGCACCTGCTCGGCACGCGAACGCGCCTGCGCGAGTCCGGCATGGGTCTTCCAGTCCACGCCCTGGGCCAGCCTCACGTTCAGCAACACCTGCGGGAACAGCGTGACGCTCTCCAGCAGCTGCGCGAGCGTGCAGCCCCGGCGGCGCACCGCCTGCAGCACCTGCAAGGCACTCACGATGCCGTCGCCAGTGGTGTGGCAGTCGAGCGCCAGCAAGTGGCCCGAACCCTCGCCGCCCAGCTGCCAGCCGCGCGCACTCAGTTCCTCGAGCACATAGCGGTCACCCACCTTGGCCCGCACCAGCTCGACCCCCGCGGCCTGCAGGGCCAGCTCCACGGCCATGTTGGTCATCAGCGTGCCCACCACGCCCGGCACCGCGTGGCCTTGCGCGAGACGGTCGGCCGCCATCACGTAGAGCAGCTCGTCGCCATTGAAGAGGCGCCCGCTCGCGTCCACCATCTGCAGCCGGTCGGCGTCGCCGTCGAGCGCGATCCCGTAGTCGGCCCCCTGCGCGCGCACCGCCTCGACGAGGGCCTGCGGCGCCGTGGCCCCGACACCGTCGTTGATGTTCATGCCGTCGGGCTTGCAGCCGATGGTGTGCACCTGCGCGCCCAGCTCGTGGAAGACATCGGGCGCCACGTGGTAGGCGGCGCCGTGGGCGGCGTCCACCACCAGCTTCATGCCGCGCAGCGAGAGCGCGTTCGGGAAGGTGCTCTTGCAGAACTCGGTGTAGCGCCCGGCGGCGTCGTCGATGCGGCGCGCACGCCCGAGGCCCGCGGAGTCCACCCAGCTGGGTGCCTCGTCGAGCGCCTCCTCCACCGCGAGCTCCCAGGCGTCCGGCAGCTTCTCGCCACTGGCCGAGAAGAACTTGACGCCGTTGTCCGCGTACGGGTTGTGCGAGGCGCTGATGACCACGCCGAGGTCTTGTCGCAGCGCACGTGTGAGGTAAGCGACGCCTGGCGTAGGCAGCGGGCCGCTGAGCAGCACGTCCACGCCCGCCGAAGCGAAGCCCGCCTCGAGCGCGGATTCGATCATGTAGCCCGAAACCCGCGTGTCCTTGCCGATCACCACCGAGGGCCGGGCGGAACCGCGGCGCAGCACCCGCCCGACCGCGTGGCCCAGGCGCAGCATGAAGTCGGGGGTGATCGGGTCGCGCCCGACGGCACCGCGGATGCCATCGGTGCCGAAGTGCTTGCGGCTCAATTCAACTCTCTTCGCATCGGCGCCGCGTGTGCGGCCAGGCCCGGATCGTGAGGCAGGACAGACGACTCAGGCTGCAGCAGGCGCACTGTCGGGCGACACCGGGGCCGAGGGCCCGCCGCTGCTGCGCGGAGGCTGGGACGTCCAGTCCTTCGGAGGGCGCGGGGGCTTGCCGGCCATGATGTCGTCGATCTGCTCGCTGTCGATGGTCTCCCACTCGAGCAGCGCGCGTGCCATCGCGTGCATCTTGTCCTGGTTCTCCTCGATCAGGCGGCGCGCGACGACATACTGCTCGTCGATGATGCGGCGCACTTCCTTGTCGACCTTTTGCATCGTCGCCTCGGACATGTTGGTCGTCTTGGTGACCGAGCGGCCGAGGAACACCTCGCCCTCGTTTTCCGCGTAGACCATCGGGCCGAGTTCATCCGTCATGCCGTAGCGCGTGACCATGTCGCGTGCGATCTGCGTGGCGCGCTCGAAGTCGTTGCTGGCGCCAGTGGTCATCTGGTTCATGAACACCTCTTCGGCAATGCGCCCGCCGAAGAGCACCGAGATCGTCGACAGCATGCGCTGCTTGTCCATGCTGTAGCGGTCGCCCTCGGGCAGCTGCATCGTCACGCCGAGCGCCCGGCCCCGCGGAATCACGGTGACCTTGTGGACGGGGTCCGTCTTGGGCATCAGGCGCGCCACCAGCGCGTGGCCAGCCTCGTGGTAGGCGGTGTTGCGCCGCTCTTCCTCGGGCATGACCATGCTCTTGCGCTCGGGGCCCATCATGATCTTGTCCTTGGCCTTCTCGAAGTCGACCATCTCCACCACGCGTGCACTGCGACGCGCGGCGAAGAGCGCGGCCTCGTTCACGAGGTTGGCCAGGTCGGCGCCCGAGAAGCCGGGCGTGCCGCGGGCGAGGATGTCGGCACGGATGTCCTGCCCCACCGGCACCTTGCGCATGTGCACGTTCAGGATCTGCTCGCGCCCGCGCACGTCGGGCAGCGTCACGTACACCTGGCGGTCGAAGCGGCCCGGGCGCAGCAGCGCAGGGTCGAGGATGTCGGGCCGGTTCGTGGCCGCCATCACGATCACGCCGAGGTTCGTCTCGAAGCCGTCCATCTCCACGAGCATCTGGTTGAGCGTCTGCTCGCGCTCGTCGTTGCCGCCGCCCAGGCCCGCGCCGCGGTGCCGGCCCACGGCGTCGATCTCATCGACGAAGATGATGCAAGGCGCGCTCTTCTTGGCCTGTTCGAACATGTCGCGCACGCGCGCCGCGCCCACGCCGACGAACATCTCGACGAAGTCGGAGCCCGAGATGCTGAAGAACGGCACCTTGGCCTCGCCGGCGATCGCCTTGGCCAGCAGCGTCTTGCCGGTACCCGGAGGGCCTACGAGCAGAACGCCGCGCGGGATGCGCCCGCCGAGCTTCTGGAACTTCTGCGGGTCCTTCAGGAAGTCGACGAGTTCCTTCACCTCCTCCTTGGCCTCGTCGCAGCCGGCGACGTCGGCGAAGGTGGTGGAGTTGTTCGCCTCGTCCAGCATGCGCGCCTTGCTCTTGCCGAAGCTGAAGGCGCCGCCGCGCCCGCCGCCCTGCATCTGGCGCATGAAGTAAACCCAGACACCGATCAGCAGCAGCATCGGCCCCCAGCTGACGAGCAGGCTCACGAGCACCGAGGGCTCCTCGCGCTGCTTGACGTCGAACTTCACGCCGTTGGCGCGCAGGTCGCCCACAAGGCCACGGTCGAGGTACGTGGCGGTGACACGCAGCCGCTTGTCGTCCACCGTGTAGGCCGTGATCTCGGTGCCGCCGCCGGGCTTCTCCTCGATGACGGCGGACTTGATGCGCCGCGCCTGGACCTCGTCCAGGAACTCGGAGTAGCCGATCTGGTTGCCGGCCACCATGCCGCGGTCGAACTGCTTGAAGACCGTGAACAGCACGAGCGCGATCACCAGCCAGACCGCGACCTTCGAAAACCACTGATTGTTCACCGAGCCTCCTTGGGGGTGCACGGCCTGGGCGGGGTCGACGCGACCCTGTCAGGCTTTACCCGGATATGGGGATGAGTGTAGTTCACGCAAGGGTGACCCCAGGGTGGGCGTGGCAAGGGCGAAACACCGGCAGTTTCGGGGACCAGCCGAACGAGCCCCGCCCCAGGTTCGAAGGCCGCCTGCCCGATGCGCTCAGGTCGGGTCCACCTTCGGGCCTATGCCCACCAAGAAGGTCTCGGCCGACTTGTCGCGCGAGGCCTTGGGCTTGATCGGCTTGACGGTGCGAAAGCTCGTCTTGAAGAGCTTCACGAGCTGGCTGTAGCCGCTGCCATGGAAGGCCTTGCACACCAGCGCACCGCCCGGCACCAGGTGGCGCAGCGAGAACTCCACCGCCAGTTCCACCAGGTGCGCGACGCGTGCGGCATCCGAAACGGCCACGCCCGACAGGTTCGGCGCCATGTCCGACACCACGAGGTCGACGCGCCGCCCGGCGAGCGCCGCCTCGAGTTGCGCCAGCACCGCATCCTCGCGAAAGTCGCCCTGGATGAACTGCACGCCCTCGATCGGCTCGAAGTCAAGCAGATCGAGGGCGATGATCGTGCCCGGCAGCTCGCCTGCAGCCGCACCCTCGGGCGCAAAGCGGCGGCGCAGGTACTGGCTCCACGCGCCCGGGGCTGCGCCGAGGTCCACCACCACCTGTCCGGGCCGCACGAGGCGCAGCGTCTGGTCGATCTCCTGCAGCTTGTACGCGGCGCGCGCACGGTAGCCCTCGCGCTGCGCCATCTTCACGTAGGGGTCGCTCAGGTGGTCGTGCAGCCACGCGCGGTTCACACGCTTGTTCTTGCTTCTCATCGGGCGCGGATAATACGGGGATGACCGCCCTTGTCCTGACACCCACCGAACGCCGCGCCCACCGAGCCGAGGCCCACCACCTCGAACCGGTCGTCGCCATCGGCTCGGACGGCCTGACCGACGCCGTCGTGAAGGAGGCCGATGCGGCGCTGAACGCCCACGGCCTGATCAAGGTGCGGGTCTTCGCCGACGGGCGCGACGTGCGCGAGGCGATGATGGTCGAGCTGGCCGAGCGGCTCGACGCTGCACCGGTGCAGCACATCGGCAAGCTGCTGGTGCTGTGGCGCCCGGTGCCCGAGAAGGTGCGCACCCCGCGTGAAGGTCGCCAACCGGGCCCGCGCACGGTGAAGGTCGTCTCCTACTCCACCAGCGGCACGCACCGCGCGACAGTGAAGAAGCTCAAGGTCTTCGGCAACGAGCGGCTGACGGCTGGCGGCAAGGTCAAGCGCCGCGAGGTGCGGCAGGTCAGCCCGAAGAAGAAGGCGGGCGACTAGCGTCACGCGCCCGAGGCAGACGGCAGCCGGCCCTCGCCTGCGGACAGCGCGCCGAGAGCACGCCAGGCCAGCGTCCCCACCAGCCCCATCTTCACTGCGTAGAACGCCACGCTGATCGCGTGCAGCTGGCCAAAGGTCAGGGGCCCGCGGCCCGCACGGGCCTGCTCCATCCAAGGCAGCAACGCATGGTGCCCCGCCACCGTGCAGAACACCGCGCCGAGTGCCAGCAGCAGCTCCGCGCTGAAGCGCGGGCCCGGCAGGCCAGCCTCCGCCCGTGCACGGCTGCGCAGGTGTTCGAGCAGAATCAGCAGCGCCCCCAACACCACGCCGAGCGTGGCCTCTCGTTCGAGCATGCGGCCCACGATCGGGCCCGCCTGCGGGCCGGGCAACACCGCGAAGACAGATGGCGCCCCGAGGGCTGCAACGCCCAGCGAGGCGCCGAACCACACCGAGGCCAGCGCGGCACGCACACGGCGCGTGTCGCGCCACCGGGCCATGGCGCTCACACGTAGCGCACGCCGACGATCTCGTAGCTCTTGAGACCGCCTGGCGCCCGTACCTCGGCGACGTCGCCCTCGCTCTTGCCGATCAGCGCACGCGCGATCGGGCTGGAAACCGAGATCAGCCCGAGCTTGAGGTCGGCCTCGTCGTCGCCGACGATCTGGTAGGTCACGGCCGCGCCGGTGGCCTCCTCTTCGAGGTCCACCGTGGCGCCGAAGACGACGCGCCCGCCTGCGTCGAGCGACGCCGGGTCGATGATCTGTGCGGCGGCCAGCTTGGCCTCGAGCTCGAGGATGCGCCCCTCGATGAAGCCCTGCTTGTCCTTGGCGGCGTCGTACTCGGCGTTCTCGGAGAGGTCGCCCTGCGCACGCGCCTCGGCAATGGCCTGGATCACGGCGTGGCGCTCGACCGACTTCAGACGCTGCAGTTCCTCGCGCAGGCGTTCGGCGCCGCGGCGGGTCAGGGGAATGGTGGCCATGGCTGGTGGCGATGCGGTGGAAGTGAGGCGCCGGAGTACCCCAGGCACCTCCGGAAGACAAACCGCCGCAGGGAGCCCCCCCGGAGGGAGACGCTGCGGCGGCGGCGAGGAGAGCAGTTTAGACGAGTTCGGCGTGCAGTTCCTGCAGCGAGACGACGGTGAGGTCATCGCGGTGCTTGAGCGCCTCGGTGGCCGCCTCGGCACCGGCCATCGTCGTGTAGTAGGTGACGCGGTTGGCGAGCGCGGCCTGGCGGATGTTGCGCGAGTCGGCGATCGCCGCGCGTGTCTCGTCCACGGTCGTGAAGACGAGCTGGATCTCGCCGGCCTTGACCAGGTCGACGATGTGCGGCCGCCCGTCCTTGACCTTGTTGACCGCGCGCACCGGCACACCGGCCGCGGCGATGGCGGCCGCCGTGCCCTTCGTGGCCACGAGCGCGAAACCGAGCGCGTGCAGCTCGCGCGCCACCGCCACCGCACGCGCCTTGTCGCCGTTCCTCACGGTGAGCACCACGGTGCCTGCCGAGGGCAGCCTCGAGCCCGCGCCGAGCTGGCTCTTGAGCATCGCCTCGCCGAAGCTGCGCCCCACGCCCATCACCTCGCCGGTGGAGCGCATCTCGGGACCGAGGATCGGGTCCACACCCGGGAACTTGTTGAAGGGGAACACGGCCTCCTTCACGCTGAAGAAGGGCGGCACCACCTCGCCGCGCACGCCGTGGCGAGTGCGCTGCTCGGCGAGCTTCTGCCCGGCCATGCAGCGCGCGGCGATCTTGGCCAACGGCTGGCCCGTGGCCTTGCTGACGAAGGGCACCGTGCGCGAGGCGCGCGGGTTGACCTCCAGCACGTACACCACCGCGTCGACGCCCTCGCCCTGGATCGCGAACTGCACGTTCATCAGACCCACCACGTTCAGCGCACGCGCCATCAGCGTGGTCTGGCGGCGCATCTCGTCTTGCAGCGCAGCGCTCAGCGTGTAGGGCGGCAGCGAGCAGGCCGAGTCGCCCGAGTGGATGCCCGCGGCCTCCACGTGCTCCATGATGCCGCCGATCATCACTTCGGTGCCGTCGCCCACGCAGTCGACGTCGACCTCGACTGCGTCGTCGAGGAAGCGGTCCAGCAACACCGGAGACTTCTCGCTCACGCGCACGGCCTCGCGCATGTAGCGCTCGAGGTCCTTGTCGCCGTGCACGATCTCCATCGCCCGGCCGCCGAGCACGTAGCTCGGGCGCACCACCAGCGGGTAGCCGATCTCGCGCGCGAGCTGCAGCGCTTGCTCTTCAGTGCGTGCAGTGCGGTTGGGCGGCTGCTTCAGGCCGAGTTCGTGCAAGAGCTTCTGGAAGCGCTCGCGGTCTTCGGCGATGTCGATCGAGTCGGGCGTGGTGCCGATGATCGGCACCCCGGCACGCTCGAGGTCGAGCGCGAGCTTGAGCGGGGTCTGGCCGCCGAACTGCACGATCACACCCTCGGGGCGCTCCTTGGCGACGATCTCGAGCACGTCCTCGAGGGTCACCGGCTCGAAGTACAGGCGGTCGCTCGTGTCGTAGTCGGTGGAGACGGTCTCCGGGTTGCAGTTGACCATGATGGTCTCGTACCCGTCCTCGCGCATGGCCAGTGCCGCGTGCACGCAGCAGTAGTCGAACTCGATACCCTGGCCGATGCGGTTCGGGCCGCCGCCGAGCACCATGATCTTGCGCCGCGCGCTCGGCTCGGCCTCGCACTCCTCGTCGTAGGTGGAGTACAGGTAGGCGGTCTGCGTAGCGAACTCGGCGGCACAGGTGTCCACGCGCTTGTAGACCGGGCGGATACCCTGCGCGTGGCGCGCCTCGCGCACCGCGTGCTGGTGGGTGCCGAGCAGCTTGGCCAGGCGCCGGTCGGAAAAGCCCATGCGCTTGAGGTGGCGCATCTCGGCGGTGGACAGGCCTTCCAGGACACGGCCGGCCAGCGCCTGCTCGGCGCGGATGATCTGCTCGATCTGGGCCAGGAACCACGGGTCGATGGCCGTCTCGTCGTGGATCTCCTCGAGGGTGAGGCCGGCGCGGAAGGCGTCGCCCACGTAGAGGATGCGCTCGGGCCCAGGCTCGCCGATCTCCTCAACGATCTCCTCGCGGTCGCTGCTGCGCTCGGTCAGGCCGTCGATGCCCGTCTCCAGGCCGCGCAGCGCCTTCTGGAAGCTCTCCTGGAAGGTGCGGCCGATGGCCATCACCTCGCCCACCGACTTCATCTGCGTGGTCAGGTGAGGGTCCGCAGCAGGGAACTTCTCGAAGGCAAAACGCGGGATCTTGGTGACCACGTAGTCGATGCTCGGCTCGAAGCTCGCCGGCGTGGCGCCGCCCGTGATGTCGTTCTTCAGCTCGTCGAGCGTGTAGCCCACCGCGAGCTTGGCCGCGACCTTGGCGATCGGGAAGCCCGTGGCCTTCGAGGCGAGTGCCGAGGAGCGCGACACGCGCGGGTTCATCTCGATCACGATCATGCGGCCGTTGGCCGGGTTGATCGCGAACTGCACGTTCGAGCCGCCGGTGTCCACGCCGATCTCGCGCAGGATCGCGATCGAGGCGTTGCGCATCAGCTGGTATTCCTTGTCCGTCAGCGTCTGCGCCGGGGCTACCGTGATCGAGTCGCCCGTGTGGATCCCCATCGGGTCGAGGTTCTCGATGGAGCACACGATGATGCAGTTGTCCGCGCGGTCGCGGACGACTTCCATCTCGTACTCCTTCCAGCCGATCAGCGACTCCTCGATCAGCAGCTCGTTCGTGGGAGACAGGTCGATGCCGCGCTTGCAGATCTCCTCGAACTCCTCGGGGTTGTAGGCGATGCCCCCGCCCGTGCCGCCGAGGGTGAAGCTCGGGCGGATCACCATCGGGAAACCGGTGCCGCCGATCTCGGCCTGAATGCGCCGCTGCACGGCCCAGGCCTCCTCGAGGGTGTGGGCGATGCCGCTTTTGGCCGAGTCCAGGCCGATGCCGGTCATCGCCTCCTTGAACTTCAGGCGGTCCTCGGCCTTCTCGATCGCGCGCTCGTTGGCGCCGATCATCTCGACGCCGTACTTGGCGAGCACGCCGTGGCGGTGCAGGTCGAGCGCGCAGTTCAGTGCCGTCTGCCCGCCCATCGTCGGCAGCACCGCGTCAGGGCGCTCCTTGGCGATGATCTTCTCCACCACCTGCCAGGTGATGGGCTCGATGTAGGTGGCGTCGGCTGTCCCGGGGTCGGTCATGATCGTCGCCGGGTTGCTGTTGACGAGGACGACGCGGTAGCCCTCCTCGCGCAGCGCCTTGCAGGCCTGGGCGCCGGAGTAGTCGAACTCGCAGGCCTGGCCGATGACGATCGGGCCGGCGCCGATGATGAGGATGGTGTGGAGGTCTTGGCGCTTCGGCATGTCAGCTCTTTCGGGCGTCCATCAGCGACACGAAGCGGTCGAACAGATAGGCGATGTCGTGCGGCCCAGGTGAGGCCTCGGGGTGGCCTTGGAAACAGAAGGCCGGGCGGTCGGTGCGTGCGAGGCCCTGCAGCGTGCCGTCGAACAAGCTCACGTGGGTCGCGCGCAGGTTGCTCGGGAGTGTGGCCTCGTCGACCGCGAAGCCGTGGTTCTGGCTCGTGATGCTGACGCGGCCGGTGTCCAGATCCTTCACCGGGTGGTTCGCACCGTGGTGGCCAAACTTCATCTTGAAGGTCTTCGCCCCCGAGGCGAGCGCCAGGATCTGGTGGCCCAGGCAGATGCCGAAGGTCGGCAGCCCGGCATCGATCAGCGTACGCGCTGCGTCGATCGCATAGTTGCAGGGCTCGGGGTCGCCCGGACCGTTGCTGAGGAACACGCCATCGGGCGCAAGCGCCTGAACCTGCGCCGCGGGGGTCTGCGCCGGCACCACGGTGATGCGGCAGCCGCGGCTGGCGAGCATGCGCAGGATGTTGCGCTTGATGCCGAAGTCGTAGGCGACGACGTGGCGCTGGGGTGCGGCCTGGGTGCCGTAGCCGGTGCCCAGCGCCCACTCGGTTTCGGTCCAGTCGTAGGGCTGAGCAGCGCTGACCACGCGGGCGAGGTCCTGCCCCGCCATCGACGGCGCGGCGCGCGCGCGCTCGACAGCCTGGGCGCCGTCGGCCTCGGTCACGGCGTGGCCCGCCGGGAAGGCGACGATGCAGCCGTTTTGCGCCCCCGTGGTGCGCAGGCGGCGCGTCAGGCGGCGGGTGTCGATGTCGGCGATGGCCACCGTGCCTTCGTGCTGCAGGTAGGCCGCAAGGGTCAGGCCGAGGCGGAAGTTCGAGGCGCGCACCGGCAGGTCGCGGACCACGAGGCCGGCGGCGTGCACGCGCGAAGCCTCGACGTCTTCCTCGTTGACGCCGTAGTTGCCGATGTGCGGATACGTCAGTGTGACGATCTGCCGGCAGTAACTCGGGTCGGTCAGGATCTCCTGGTAGCCGGTGAGCGCGGTGTTGAAGACGACTTCACCGACCGTGGCGCCCGGCGCACCGATGGAGTGGCCCTGGAAGACGGAACCGTCCGCAAGGGCGAGGACGGCAGGCGGCAGGACACTCAGCAAGGGAAACTCCGGTTTTCACGCACCCAGCCCGGGCACCCGGCGCGGGGCCGGATGCGTGCGGTCGAGGGGGAAACCGAGGTCGAGTTTCGCTGGGCGGTGCTGGTTGCAGGCAAACCTGTCGATTATAGCCGGCTGCCCGCTTCCGTGCCGTGCACGGACCGCTCGCTCCGAAGGCAACGGCGCTGCGACGCGGCGGTGCACGCCCCGCGGTGTCAGAGCGCCGCGATGCCCGCGCGCGCGATCTCGGCGTCCTCGTTCGACTTCACGCCGCTGACCCCCACCGCACCGATGTGGTGGCCGTCCACGACGATAGGCACCCCGCCTTCGAGCATGCCCTGGATGGCCGGGGCGCTCAGGAACGAAGTGCGTCCACCGTTGATCACATCCTCATACACCTTGCTCTCGCGGCGGCCGAGCGCCGCGGTGTGGGCCTTGGCAGGCGCGATGTGCGCGGACACGGGCGGCGCGCCGTCCAGTCGCTGCAGCCCGAGCAGGTGGCCACCGTCGTCGACGACGGCGATCGTCACCGCCCACTGGCGGCTCTGGGCATGGGCCGCGGCGGCGGCGAGGATGCGCTGGGTGTCGGCGTGGGTCAGGTAGGGCTTGGTCTGCATGGCGGGTGGAAAATCGAGCCGGCCGCCGACGCGGCCTGCGCGCTGCGGCTGGGGGCGTAGGGTGTGGAAACGGGGCCAGATCATGACACGACCGCGGCAGGAAGCCCCACTCGTGACAGGCATTCTTGGCGTGCCGTGGCCCACCACTAAAATGCGCGTGCCCGCGTCGGCTTGACGCGTACCGTGCTCCACAGGAGGCTTCCATGAACGACCCGCTCTACGCCAACGCCCACGCCCCTGCAGGCTTGCAGGCCGGCGTGCCTGCCGCCGAGCTGGCCCAGCGCCAGCGTGTGCTGCGCAACACCTACTGGCTGCTCGCCGTCTCGCTGGTGCCCACGGTGGCTGGGGCCTGGGTCGGGGTAAGCACCGGCATCGTCTCGGCCATGGGGCCGGTGATGTCGATGATCGTGTTCCTGGCCGGCGCCTTCGGTTTCATGTTCGCGATCGAGCGCAAGAAGGATTCGGCCGCGGGGGTCTACCTGCTGCTGGGCTTCACGTTCTTCATGGGGTTGATGCTGTCGCGCCTCGTCGGCCAAGTGCTCGGGCTGCGCAACGGCGCCTCGCTCGTGATGACGGCCTTCGGCGGCACCGCGGCGATCTTCTTCGCGATGGCCTCGCTGGCCACCGTGATCAAGCGCGACCTGTCCGGGATGGCGAAGTTCCTGTTCGTGGGTGCGCTGATCGTGCTCGTGGCGGGCATCGTCAACGTGTTCCTGCAGTCGTCGGTGCTGATGCTCACGCTGCTGGTGCTGTGCCTAGGAATCTTCTCGGCCTTCATGCTCGTGGACATCAAGCGGGTGCTGGATGGCGGCGAGACGAACTACGTGTCGGCGACGCTGGCAATCTACCTGGACATCTACAACGTCTTCCAGAGTTTGCTGGCGTTGTTGGGGATTTTTGGGGGGGAGCGGGACTGAAGGGTCCTGGCGCTCTATCGGAGAGGGGCCTTCGGGCCCCTTTTTCATTGTTCCCGGGGGTGCTGGCGCCCGGGCAGGCGACCGGGGTGCCATGCTCCGTTCATGCCCGTGGCTTGCGCCACGGGCGTTCGCCAGGCACGAACAGTCCACTGGACGGTTCGTGTCCGGGCTCACTCCTCCGCCATCGGCCTCTGGCCGATGGCTCCCCCTTTACTTCACTGCGCATGGCACCCCGGCCACCTGCCCTCGAGTAAGCACACGCTGGGCATACCCAACATCCCCGTCCCGCGGAGCTCAGTCGTTGGCGGTGTCTTGCGGAGCGCGGTCGAACACCGCCATGCTCTCCACATGGGCCGTGTGCGGGAACATGTTCACCACGCCGGCGGCGCTGCAGCGGTAGCCAGCCTGGTGCACGAGCAGGCCGGCGTCGCGGGCCAGCGTCGCGGGGTTGCAGCTCACGTAGACGATGCGGCGGGGGGGCTGCCAGGCGCCCTGGGGGGCATGGGGGAGGCTGCCGGTCGTCGGTCCGGACTGGTGGAGTTCGGCCAGGGCCTTGGCGAGGGCGAAGGCGCCTTCGCGAGGAGGGTCGACGAGCCAGCGGTCGGCGGGGCCGGCGGCTTCGAGGTCGGCGGGGGTCAGCGTGAAGAGGTCGCGGGCCTCGAAGGCGGTGCGGTGGGCCAGGCCGTTGAGGGCGGCGTTGTCGCGCGCGCGCTGCACGAGCACGTTCGCGCCTTCCACGCCGAGCACCTGCGCGCCGCGCCGGGCCAGCGGCAGCGTGAAGTTGCCCAGGCCGCAGAACCAGTCGATCACGCGCTCTCCCGGCTGAGGCCCGAGCAGGCGCACCGCGCGCTCGACGAGCACACGGTTGATGTGGGGGTTGACCTGGGTGAAGTCGGTCGGCCGGAAGGGCATGAAGACATCGAACTCGGGCAAGGCGTAGCCAAGCGTCGGGCCGTGTTCGTCGAGCCGGTGCACGGTGTCGGGACCCTTGGGCTGCAGCCACCACTGGACGCCGGTGGCCGCATGGACGGCGGCGAACTCACGCAGGCGCTCGCGGTCGCCTGGGGACAGCGGCTCGAGATGGCGCAGCACGAGCGCGGTCACGCCCTCGCCCACGGCGACTTCGATCTGCGGAATGCGGTCACGCTGCTCGAGTGCGCCCACGAGTTCGCGCAAGGGCACGAGCAGGGCCGACACGGCTGGCGGCAGCACCGGGCAGGCGACCATGTCGGCCACGTAGCGCGACTTGCGTTCGTGGAAGCCCACCAGCACCGTGCCCTTGCGCACCACGTGGCGCACCGACAGGCGGGCACGCCAGCGGTAACCCCAGGCAGGGCCCTCGATCGGACGCAACATGCGCGCCGGCCGGACCTTCGCCAGGTGCCAGAGGTCGTCCTCCAGCACGCGCTGCTTGACCGCGACCTGAGCCGCCGGATGCAGGTGCTGCACCTTGCAGCCGCCACAGGCTCCCGCATGCAGCCCAAAGTGG
>JBDKFA010000313.1:0-2952 GCA_039798945.1 Pseudomonadota bacterium | reverse complement strand
CCTGGACCGCGGACCCGGACGACAGCGGCGTGGTCCACGGCCACCTCACGCGTGACGGTGAACCGGTCGAAGGTGGCTGGTTCGCCTATGCGCCCTTGAGCCAGCAGCTCCACGATATGCGGCCAGGTGAGTCACTCGAACTGCCCATCATCATCGCGCCGCAGGCACACGAACTAGCTCCAGGTACGTACGAGGTCACGGCCGTGCTCCTGTCCCTCGCCTTGTTCAGCGCTCCCGTCGAGATCGTCCTCCCGGCCGGTGCGCAGGCCCCGGGCGGCAACGACGAGAGGCGCTCCTCGTGACTACCTCGGCCTTGCTCATTCCACTGGCCGGTGGACTGCTTGCCCTGTCCGCCTGCAGCGGTGCTACCCCAGTTGTGGAGTCACCAGTGCCCACTGCGCCTGCCGGCGTGAAGGTCGATCTTCCCGTCAGCGACTGGTCGGCCCAGTCCGGTAGCCACTTCGGCCTATCTCTGACGGGCACGCTCGTCCAGGACGGAGAGTGCATCCGGCTCCAGGTCGACGACGGTTCATCCGTCACCCCGGTCTGGCCCGCCGGACACACCGCCTACCGGGGCACCAACGGCGTCATTACCGTGTTCGACGACCAAGGCCGGGAAGTGGCGCGCACTGGCCAGCGCATCGACTACGTCGGTGGTTACGGTGCCGCCCCCTACCCGAACGCCTGCACCGAGAGCGCGGACGGCACCTTCCTCGTCCAGGAAGACATCGTCAGGGGCTACTGAGCCAGAGAGGGCCATGGCCGCAATGAGGGTGCCGTAGCCTTCCCTGGGTTTCGCCCGGAGCTTTCCCCCCAATGCCCGGGCGAAACCCAGTCATGACGTGTTGGAGCGAGGGTTGGCACGCACGTCATTCCCGCATGGGCTCACCAGAGCGTTACCGGTTCACGCTAACCCAAAGCTCTTGGCCCGGATTCACTACAGAGACGTTTGCTCTTCAAGGTCAGTTGCGCTGATGCAAAAAGTTGCTGGATTGCGCTCCTGCAAACGTGGACTCTACGTTCAGTGGGGCCAGACTGCTCCCTGATTGCGCCGTGCAGACGCGGCGCAATTCAAGTGCAAACCGACAGTCACGACCCTCACCGAGGTCGCGCAAACGCTGAACGTGTCGTCCGCTCAAACGTATGCACTGGTCCGCACTGGTGACCTTCCTGCGATCAAGCTCGGTGGCCGCGGACAGTGGCGCGTCGAAGCCTGTAAGTTCCAGGAGTTCATTTCCCACATGTACGCAGAGACAGAAGCCTCCTTAGGAGACGAATAGGCCCGCCAGCGAAGGGAACCCGGCCCTCCTCGGCCGGCCCCGCCGCAAATCAGTTTTGCATCAAAGCAACGAGCGATTGCCTCCATCGCCAGACCCATGTCGGAGCGGCCGAGTAGTTTCAACCCATCACGAACGATTCGGGGGCATCACATGAGCACGGAGCAGGCCGCAGCGCAGCCAGAAGCCACAGCCAACGGGGCCGGAAGTCGCAAGCCAGCCGTGCCCAAGTGGGAATCAGACACACGCGACCGCGTGAAAGCAGCGGTGAGACGATTCCAGAAGCCGCTCGCCGACCTCGTGGCCCGCGACGCCAACGAAGGTGACACTCGGCTTCTCGTAACAGACCTCCTCTGCGAAGGGCTTGGTTACGACAAGTACGAAGATCTCACAACGGAATACCAGGTCAAGGTAGATTTTGCGGACTACGGAGTTCGCGTCGACAAGCAGCTCGTTGCGTTCATTGAGGTCAAGCGCTGCGCCCAAGCTCTCAATGAGAAGCACCTTCGCCAGGTCCAGTCCTACGCCGTCAATGAGGGTGTGGAATGGATGATGCTCACGAACGGCCGCACTTGGCAGTTGTGGCACATGACCCCTGGGTTGCCAGTGCAAATGGACCTCGTCCTCGACGTAGACCTCCTGTCTGACGAAAGTGTGGCCAAGAAGTCCGACAGCATGTTCTATCTGACACGAGAGTCCTTCAAGCGACATCAGGTCGACGAGTTATGGAAGACCCGCGCAGCGACCTCAGCTCGAGCCATTACCAGCGCGCTGCTCACCGACAAGGTTGTTGAGGAGTTGCGTCGGGAGTTGCGCCGGCAGACAGGCCACCTTGCGGACCGAGATCGAGTGGCGCTCGTACTGCGCGATGAAGTCATCAGGCCGGAGCTGCTCAAGTAGTCCTTCAAAGAGCCAATCAGCGCCAACTAGGGGCGTGGAAGATTCGTTCCAATGAAATCGGGGGATTCATGTTTGGAAAGACGATCGGTCGCTGTGCTTTTGCCGTCGCAGTCCTGCTAGCCGTTGGCGGATGCAGCGCCTCGACCAGCACCGAGGCTACATCTTCCTCAAGTGCCCCCACGACAGCCTCGCCGTCAAGCGCAGCGCCCACTGTGCCGAGTCCAGATCCCAGTTCGGCGACTCAAGACTTCGGACCGTGCGTGGCGGACTCCGGAATTGGAACTCTCGTCGGCGACACCGGGGACCTCTTTGAGGAGACGCAAGATGCGCTGGCAAGCGGCGACATCGAACTGTTTGCTGCGGCGGCACCCAAGCAGGCCATCAAGTACGACGAGGTGGGCCGGCAGATCCAGGCGCTCGGCGACTGCGGCGATCCTAAGTACGGGCAGCTCATTACCGAACTCGGGGAAGTTCTTATCGATATCGGCTCAAAGCTGGGCGTCGTGACCGAACAGTCGCTCAACGCCGCCGACGGCAGCGGCGTCGCACAGATCCAGGAGATCGGGCAACTTGTCAACGGAGCGGGAAGCCAAATGCAAATCATCGGCGAATACATCGTGGAAGCAACGGGCCAATGATGCGGCAAGTGCTCGCGGGCATTGTGTGCGTGGGGGCCCTGGTGGGCTGCTCCTCGACAGACTCTACTGGTACGCCTACACAGTCGGCATCGGCGGCAGCATCGGTCAGCAGCGGCGCGGCAGCACCTGAGCCATCA
>JBDKFA010000312.1:0-13706 GCA_039798945.1 Pseudomonadota bacterium | reverse complement strand
CGAGTGGATGGTGATCCTCGGCGCCGTGAAGGAGAACTTCTGGCTGGCCGCGGTGGCAGCGACCACGCTGATCTTCGGTGCGGCCTACACCCTGTGGATGGTCAAGCGCGTGTACTTCGGCGAGGTGGCCAATGACAACGTGCGGACGCTGTCGGACATCAACGGGCGCGAGTTCCTCGTGCTCGGCGTGCTCGCCGCCGCGGTGCTCGTGATGGGCCTGTACCCCAAACCCTTCACCGACGTCATGAACGCCTCGGTGGCCGAGCTGCTGCGGCACGTGGCGCTCAGCAAGCTGCCCTGAGCCGGCAGGACTCCCCATGCAAGCGATGAATGTCGTCTACCCCGAGATCGCGCTGCTGGCGATGGCGCTCGTGATCACGCTGGCCGACCTGTGGGTGCGCGACCCCGCCCGCCGGCCCACCTTCTGGCTCACCCAGGCCACGCTGGCGGGTGTGGCGGCCATGCACTTCGCGCTCTTCGACGCGGGGCAGACCCTCTATGGCCTGCAGCGCATGGTGGTCTCCGACCCCATGGGGCACCTGCTCGCCGGCTCGGCGTGCGTCGCCGTGATGCTGACGGTGGCCTACGCGCAGCCCTACCTCGCCAGCCGCGACATGCTCAAGGGCGAGTTCTTCACGCTCACGCTCTTTGCTGCGCTGGGCATCTCGATCATGTGCTCGGCCAACCACTTCCTGGTGGTGTACCTGGGCCTGGAGTTGATGAGCCTGTCGCTGTACGCGCTCACGGCGCTGCGGCGCGACCACGCCGTGTCGACCGAGGCGGCGATGAAGTACTTCGTGCTCGGCGCGCTGGCCAGCGGCTTCCTGCTGTACGGGCTGTCGATGGTGTACGGCGCCACCGGCACGCTGGAGATCCCCAAGGCCTTCGAACGCATCGCCACCGGCCGCATCAACCCGGACGTGCTGGTACTCGGGCTGGTGTTCGTGGTCGCAGGACTGGCCTTCAAGCTCGGGGCCGTGCCCTTTCACATGTGGGTGCCCGACGTCTACCAGGGGGCACCGACCGCCGTCACGCTGCTCATTGCCGGGGCGCCGAAGCTGGCCGCGTTCGCGATCACGCTGCGTCTGCTGGTGGAAGGCATGCTCGGCCTGGCGGTGGACTGGCAGCAGATGCTGATCGTGCTGGCGGTGGGCTCGCTGGCCATCGGCAATCTGGCGGCGATCGCGCAGACCAACCTGAAGCGCATGCTCGCCTATTCGACGATTGCGCAGATGGGCTTCCTGTTGCTGGGCATGAGCGTGGGGGTCGTCAGCGGCAACACCTTGTCCGGTGCCAACGCCTACAGCTCGGCGATGTTCTACATCGTCACCTACGTGCTGACCACGGCCGGCACCTTCGGCCTGCTGCTCTACCTGGCACGTGAAGGCCACGAGAGCGAGGAGATCGCCGACCTGGCCGGGCTGGCCCGCCGCAAGCCGTGGCTGGCAGGCGTGATGACGGTGTTCATGTTCTCCCTGGCCGGCATTCCGCCCCTGGTGGGCTTCTACGCGAAGTTCGCAGTGCTGCAGGCCCTGGTCACCACGAACGTGACGGGGCATCTGGTGCTGGCCGTGGTGGCGGTGCTGTTCTCGCTCGTGGGCGCGTTCTACTACCTGCGCGTGGTCAAGGTGATGTACTTCGACGAGCCGGCCGGGGCTGCGCCCGAGCCCCGCAGCTCGGGCGTGAGTGCCTTGCTGGCCCTGAACGGGGCGGCGGTGCTCGGGCTCGGCTTGCTGCCGGGCGGGCTGATGGCGATGTGCCGCGACGCGATCGTGCGGGCGCTGGCCACTTGATGGACCTCTCGGGCCAGCGCTGAGCGGTCCGCGGGAAGGGTCAGCCATGCCCACACACGACGACGCGCACCTGCTCGAGCACTACGTCTCCCGCGAACCTCGGCTCTCGGGCGGGTACCTGACCGTCGTGCGGGACACCGTGGCGTTGCCGGACGGCTCGCACGCCACGCGCGAATACATCCGCCACCCGGGTGCGGTGGCGGTGGTGCCGATCCTGGATGATGGCCGCGTGGTGATGGTGCGCCAGTACCGCTATGCCGTAGGTCGCGTGCTGCTGGAGTTCCCGGCGGGCAAGCTCGACCCGGGCGAGCACGTGGCTGTCTGTGCCGCGCGCGAACTGCAGGAGGAAACGGGCTACGTGGCGCGGCAATGGGCGCGCGCCGGGGCCTTCCACAACGCAGCCGCCTACTCGACCGAGGTCATGGAGATCTGGTTCGCGCGCAGCTTGCAGCCTGGCCCGCAGCGCCTGGACCCAGGCGAGTTCCTGGAGGTGCTCGCCCTGGACGAGGCCGAGCTGGACCGTCTGGCCGCCTCGGGCGAGATCACCGACATGAAGACGATGATCGGGCTGCAGTGGCTGCAGCGCTGGCGCGCCGGGCGCTGGAGCCTGCCGTGGTCATCGGCCGAGCCTGGCGCTGGACAAGAAGACGAAGGGGTGGCCGGCAGGAATCCGGACGAAGCCGGATAATTCCGGCATGAAGGTCCTGAACCTGCGTTGCGCGAACGGCCACGGTTTCGAGGGCTGGTTCGCCTCGGAGGATGACTTCCTCGGCCAGAACGGCCGCGGGCTGGTCGAGTGCCCGATGTGCAGCGACCGCGTCATCACGCGCCTGCCGACTGCGCCGCGGCTGAACCTGTCCGGGGCGCGCGACAGCGATGCGCCGTCGCCGCGGCCCACTGAACCGGCTGCGGCCGACCCCCAAGCCGCGTGGCTGCATGCCGTGCGCGAGGTGCTGCGCCAGACCGAGGACGTGGGCGAGCGCTTCCCCGAAGAGGCGCGGCGCATCCACTTCGGCGAGGCCCGGGAACGCGGCATCCGCGGCGTGGCCTCCCCCGAGGAGCGCCAGGCCTTGCGCGAGGAGGGTATCGAGGTCATGGCGCTGCCCTTGCCGGCGGCGTTGAAGGGGCCCGTGCAATAGCTCAGAGCATGCGGCCGGGGTTCATCAATCCGGCCGGATCGAGTGCTCCCTTGACGGCGCGCATCAGCCCCAGCACGACTGCCGGCTTGCGCGTGCGCAGCTCGTCGCGCTTGAGTTCACCGACGCCGTGCTCGGCAGAGATCGAGCCGCCGCAGGCTTGCACGGCGTCGTAGACGATCGTGTTCACCGCATGCTCGTGCTCCCGCAGGAAGCGCGCGGCATCCCCGCCCACGGGGGCCTGGACGTTGTAGTGCAGGTTGCCGTCACCGAGGTGACCGAAGTTCACCAGCCGGATGCCAGGGCAGTGCTGGTCCAGCGCCGCGTCGGTGCGCGCGACGAAGGCTGGAATCGCCGACACCGGCACCGAGATGTCGTGCTTGATGTTCAGCCCTTCCTCGGCCTGGGCGAGGGGGATCGACTCGCGCAGGTGCCACATCGCTCGAGACTGCGCCAGGCTCTGCGCGACGACGGCATCCTGCGCGCAGCCGGCCTCGATCGCCGCTTCGAGCAGGGCCTCGACCCGGCTGCGTGCGGCGTCTTCGCCCTCGGCATCGGACTGCTCGAGCAGCACCGTCCACGTCGATCCTGGCAGCGGCCGCGGCAACTGCGGGAAGTGCCGCGCGACGAGTTCCCGTGAGAAGCGGTTCATCACCTCGAAGCCGGTGAGGCCCGTGGCCAGGCGCCGTTGCGCCAGGGCCAGCAGGCTCACGCAGTCCTGCAGCGTCGCGCACGCGGCCATCGCGGTGACGACAGCTTCGGGTGCGGGGAAGAGCCTGAGCGTGGCCGCCGTGATGATGCCCAGGGTACCCTCGCTGCCCACGTAGAGGCCGCGCAGGTCGTAGCCGGTGTTGTCCTTGCGCAGGCCGGTCAGCCCTTGCCAGACCTCGCCGCCAGGCGTGACCACCTCCAGGCCGAGGCACAGGTCGCGCGCGTTGCCAAAGCGCAGCACCTGCGTGCCGCCCGCGTTCGTGGCCAGGTTGCCGCCAATCGTGCAGCTGCCCTCGGCCGCGAGGCTGAGCGGGAAGAGCAGTTGCCGCGCCTGAGCTGCCTGCTGGACTTCCTGCAGGACGCAGCCGGCTTCGGCCGTGAGGGTGAGGTTGGCCGCGTCGATCGCGCGCACGCGGTTGAGCCGCCGGGTGGACAGCAGCACCTGCGTGCCCGAGGTGTCGGGCACGCCCCCACCCACGAGGCCGGTGTTGCCGCCCTGCGGCACCACCGGCACCTGCCGGGAGGCGCACAGTGACATGACCTGGGCCACCTCGGCCGTGCTGCCGGGGCGCACGATGGCGCGGGCCCGGCCATGCCAGCGCCGCCGCCAGTCCTGCTCGTACGCGGGCTCGGCACCGCCTTCCAGCACGTGCGCGTCGCCGACGATGCCGCGCAGTGCGACGATCAGCGTGTCCGTCGCGCTCATGCGGCGCTCCGTGCCTGGCGCAACCGCCAGCGGATGTGCACCGCATTCGCGCCGAACAGCACCAGCGCCAGCACCGCCTCCAGCACTGCCAGGCCCTGCGACAGGCCGCTCTCGCTGGTCGCGCGTACCAGACCTTCGAGTACGTAGAGCCACACGAGGAGGCTGAGCCAGCGGTGGGTGGCCATGCGGTGGCGCATCAGCCCGGGCAGGGCCGGGAGCAGGGGCACCACCTTCAGCGCGAGTGTGCCCGACCCGGTGGGCGCGAGCCACAGCTCCCACGCGACGCCCAGCGCAACGAGGCCCAGCAGCGCGCCCAGGGCCCACGCACGCGTGGCGCGGACGAGCGCATCCGCGGCGACGGGCGCAGCCTCGGGGCTGGCCGAGCGATGCGTGGAGACGGTGGCTGGCTCGGCGGCCGGGGCAGCGCGGGTAGGCATGCTGGCATGATACCGAGCATGCAGCAGGCTGAACCGGACGCGCAGCGCGCGAAGCCGGGTCTCGGGATGCGCGTGGTGGGCGCGCTGGCGACGCTGGGCCGCTGGCCCTGGCGCGTGACGCTGCGCACGCTGGGCCAACGCTTCCGGGAAGACCGTCTGGGCGTGATGGCCGGCAGCCTGACCTTCACGACCCTGATCTCGCTCGTCCCGCTGGTGACGGTGATGCTTGCGCTTTTCACCGCCTTTCCGATGTTTTCCTCGTTCCAGGGGGCGCTCGAGAAGTTCCTGCTGCAAAACCTCGTGCCCGACAGCCTCGCTCGGCCTGTCCTGGGTGCGCTCACGCAGTTCGCGGCGAAGGCCAGCCGCATCGGTGCCGCGGGCCTGGTGCTGCTGCTGGGTTCTGCCCTGGCGCTGATGCTCACCATCGACCGGACGCTGAATGCGATCTGGCGCGTGCGGCGGGCGCGACCGCTGGGCCGGCGGCTGCTGGTGTACTGGGCCGTGCTGACCGTCGGGCCCCTGGTGCTCGGTGCGAGCCTGAGCGGGACGTCCTATGCGATTTCTGCCTCGCGGGGCTTCGTCTCGTCGCTGCCGGGAGGCGTGGGGAGGCTGGTGGACGTGCTGCAGTTCGCCTTGCTGGCCGGCGCGCTGGTGCTGCTGTACCGCGTGGTTCCGAACACGCACGTGCGCGCCGCGCACGCGTGGGCTGGTGGCCTGTTCGCGGCGGTCGGCATCGAGCTGGCCAAGGAAGGGCTCGCCTGGTACGTGCGGGCGATGCCGGGCTTCTCCGCCATCTACGGTGCCTTCGCGACGCTGCCGTTGCTGCTGTTGTGGGTATACCTGATGTGGATCGCCGTGCTGCTCGGGGCGGTGGTGGCCGCCTATGCGCCGGTCCTCGCGATGCCGCTCGCGCACCGGCCCGGCCTGCCCGGCGACCGTTTCACGCTGGCGGTGGAGATGCTGGTGCGGCTCGCCGCCGCCCGTCACACGCCACGGCATGGCCTCGGGGTGATGGCGCTGGCGGGGGCGATCCGCGCCGACCCGATGCGCGTGGAGCCGGTGCTGGACCTGCTGGTGGAGATCGGCTGGGTGGGCCGGCTCGATGAGGACGGCGAGCCGCGGCACGTGTTGCTGGCCGACCCCGAGGTGACGCGCATCGGGCCGCTCGTCGAGCGGCTGCTGCTGGGCCCTGCGCCAGCCACGCAGGGCCTGCGGCGAGCCAGCGGCCTGGACGGCCTCACGCTCGCGCAGCTGTTGGGCTGAGCGACGTCACGCTCGGGTTTCCGGGCTCCCCTGGCCCTCCGGCCGAGGCAAGCCGAGGGCTGCTGGCGCCTGGTGCGCTCAGGACGCCGCCACGCCTGCCCGGTTCCAGCCCTCGCGCAGGGCCGCGAGCACGGCTGCGGGCGCCTCGGCCATCAGGTTGTGGCCGGCTTCCACCGTGTGCACGGATGCCCCGAGGGCTGACCCCAGCGCACGCCCGCTGCGCGGAGGCGTCATCATGTCCTGCCGGCCGAGGATGCACGCTGCCGGCACGCCCGCGGCTCGAACGGCAGCCGCCGCCGCCTCACCGCCCCGGTAGCGGTCGCACACCGAGAACTCCAGGTGGAAGAGGTTGGTGCTGGGGCAGCCGGCCAGCATGCGTCGCATCAGGACGCGGTTGCTGCCGTGCAGCCACATGCCGGGGCCAGGGAACGAGGGCTTCGCCGCGAAGCCGGAGTAGGACCAGCTGTTGACGAGGTCGATCGCGCGCAGCGGGTCCGATTGCGCCGTGGCCAGCAGGGATTCCGACACCTTCATCGGGTAGGCGGTGCCCAGCAGTGACAGATGGCGCACGCGCTGCGGCGCGCGGGCTGCCGCCTCCAGAACGGTGAGCGAACCCATGCTGTGGCCCACGAGCGCGGCCGCTTGCTGCACCCCCGCCGCATCCAGCACTGCCCACACCCAGGCGGCCAGCGACTCGATGTCGGCCTTCGGTGGCCCCTCGCTGCGGCCATGACCGGGCAGGTCCAGCGCGAGCACCGACCAGCCGTGGTGCGCACACCAGCGGGCGAGCAGGTTCCAGCAGCTGTGGTCGTGCATGGCGCCGTGCACGAACACGACGACCGGGCGCGCCGCGTCGAAGGGCTTGCCGCCGGTGTAGGCATAGGCCGTGCGGCCCTCGACCTGCAGCTTCATGCGCCAGCCTTTCCCGCGGCCTGGCCGCCCGCCTTTTCGGCCGCCTTCAACGCCCGCGTCAGGTCTTCGATCAGATCGTCCGGGTCTTCTAGCCCGATGGACAGTCGCACCGTTCCGGGGCCGATGCCGCTGCGGGCGAGTGCGGCGTCGTCCATGCGGAAGTGCGTGGTCGAGGCCGGGTGGATCACGAGCGAGCGGCAGTCGCCGACGTTGGCCAGGTGCGAGAAGATGCGCAGCGCGTCGATGAAGGCACGACCCTGCGCGCGCCCGCCTCGCAGTTCGAAGCTGAACACCGCCCCGCAGCCGCGCGGCAGCAGATGGCGCGCGAGTGCATGGTCGGGATGCGACGCGAGCTCGGGGTACGCGACGCTCGCCACCATCGGGTGCGCCACCAGCTTCTCCACGATCTTGCGCGTGTTGTCCACGTGCCGCGCCATGCGCAGCGGCAGCGTCTCGATGCCCTGCAGGATGAGCCAGGCGGTATGCGGGCTCATGCAGGCCCCGAAGTCGCGCAGCCCCTCGCGCCGTGCGCGCAGCAGGAAGGCGCTGGTGGTGCTCTCTTCGGTGAACACCATGCCGTGGAAGCCCGCATAGGGGGTAGTGAGCTCTGGAAAGCGTTCCGAGGCTTCCCAGTCGAAGCGCCCGCTGTCCACGAGCACGCCGCCCACCACCGTACCGTGGCCCGACAGGAACTTGGTGGCCGAGTGGAAGAGGAGGTCGGCGCCGTGCTCGAAGGGCTTCATCAGCCACGGCGTGGTGAAGGTCGAGTCCACCAGCAGCGGCACGCCTGCGGCGTGCGCGATCTCGGCCACGCGCGGGATGTCGAGCACGTCCAGAGCCGGGTTTCCGAGCGTCTCGCCGAAGAAGAGCCTCGTATGGGGCCGCACCGCGGCGCGCCAGGCATCGGCGTCGCGCGCCGGGACGAAGGTCGTCTCGATGCCGAAGCGCGCGAGCGTGTAGTGCAGCAGGTTGTGGCTGCCGCCGTACAGCGACGAGGAGGCCACCACGTGCGAGCCGGCACCGGCGATCGTGGCCACCGCCAGGTGCAGCGCCGCCTGGCCGCTCGCGGTGGCGATGGCGCCGGTGCCGCCCTCGAGCGCGGCGATACGCTCCTCCAGCACGGCGTTGGTGGGGTTGCTGATGCGGCTGTAGACGTGCCCCGAGGCCTCGAGGTTGAAGAGCGAGGCTGCGTCGTCGCCGCTCGGGAAGACGAAGCTCGTGCTCAGGTGGATGGGCACCGCCCGGGCACCGGTAGCGGGGTCGGGTGCGGCTCCGGCGTGCACCGCCAGCGTGTCGAAACCAGGGTCCAGGGGGCCGGGCATGCGCGCAACCTCGGGGTGTTGGCCAGCAGGCATTGTGGGCTATATTGGCCCGCACTGGTCAGCCAGCCGAGGAGGGCCCCGATGAAGGTCAGCGACATCCTGCGCGTCAAGGGCAACACGCTCTACACCACCTCGCCCGATCGGCCGCTGGCGCACGCGGTCGAGCTGATGGCCGAGATGGACATCGGCTCGCTCGTCGTCATGGAGCATGGCGACCTGGTGGGCATGCTCACCTTCCGCGAGGTGATCGCAGCGGTCGTGCGCAACGGCGGCAGCGTGGGCACGACGATCGTGCGCACCGTGATGGACGACGCTCCGCTGACCTGCACCCCCGAGACCGACATGGACGAGGTGCGGCGCATGATGCTGCAGCGCCACGCCCGCTACATGCCGGTGATGGACCAGCGCACGCTGATGGGCGTGATCTCGTTCTACGACGTGGCCAAGGCGGTTGTCGATGCGCAGGACTTCGAGAACCGCATGCTGAAGGCCTACATCCGCGACTGGCCCGAGGAGGCCTCCGAGCGGCCGTGAGGAGAGCGTGCGCTGCTGGTGGCCCGGGGCGCCGATAATCGCGGCATGGCAGGCTCCACCTTCGGCGAACTCTTCCGCGTCACCAATTTCGGGGAGAGCCACGGCCCGGCCATCGGCTGCGTGATCGACGGCTGCCCGCCCGGCCTGGCGCTGACCGAGGCCGACATCCAGCCCGAGCTCGACCGGCGTCGCCCGGGCACGAGCCGGCACGTCACGCAGCGCAACGAAGCCGATGCGGTGGAGATCCTCTCCGGGACCTACGAGGGGCTGACCACCGGCACGCCGATCTGCCTGCTGATCCGCAACACGGACGCACGCAGCAAGGACTACGGCAACCTGCTCGACACCTTTCGTCCCGGGCATGCCGACTACACCTACTGGCGCAAGTACGGGCTGCGCGACCCGCGCGGGGGCGGGCGCTCGTCGGCGAGGCTGACAGCCCCGATGGTGGCTGCCGGTGCGGTGGCCCGCAAGTGGCTGCGTGAGGCGCACGGCGTGACGTTCTCGGGCTGGATGAGTGCGCTCGGCGAGCTCGACATCCCCTTCGACAGCGAAGCCCACATCGGCGCGAACCCATTCTTTGCCCCGAACGCGTCGATGGTGCCGCAGCTCGAGGCCTACATGGACGCGCTGCGCAAGGCCGGGGATTCGTGCGGGGCGCGCATCACGGTCGTGGCGCGCGGCGTGCCGCCGGGTCTGGGCGAACCGCTTTTCGACAAGCTCGACGCCGACATCGCCTGGGCCATGATGGGCATCAACGCCGTGAAGGGCGTGGAGATCGGCGACGGCTTCGCGGTGGTGGCGCAGCGGGGCAGCCACCACGGCGACGAGCTCACGCCCGAGGGTTTCGCGAGCAACCACGCGGGCGGGGTGCTTGGGGGGATCTCCACCGGCCAGGAGCTCGTCGTGCGCCTGGCGATCAAGCCCACGAGCTCGATACGCCTGAGCAAGCGCTCGGTGGACAGGTCTGGCCAGCCCAGCGAGGTGCAGACGCTCGGTCGGCACGACCCCTGCGTGGGCATCCGGGCCACGCCGATCGCCGAGGCGATGCTCGCCCTCGTCGTCATGGACCACGCGCTGCGTCACCGCGCTCAATGCGGTGACGTGCGCCTGCCGGTGCCGCCGCTGCCCGCGGGCCGGGGCTGACGCGCGCCGATGGGGCGCACGCTGTCGGCCTTCGGGCTGCTGAGCTTCACCTATTTCGCCGCCGTCGGCCTGTTCAGCCCTTACGCACCGCTGTGGTTCAGGGAGATGGGGCTGTCGACGATCGCCATCGGTGCGATCGCGTCACTGCAGTCGTGGACACGCGTGGTCGCGCCTTATGCGTGGAGCTGGGCCGGAGACCACAGCGGGCGCCGCGTCGAACTGATCCGTCTGGCTGCGCTCGGCGCGGTGCTGTCCGCGCTCGGGCTCGTCGGCGTGCAGGGAGCCACGGCGGTTGCCGTGGTGACGGCCCTGCTGTTCATCGCCAACAGCGGCGTCGTTCCGCTGTACGAAGCGGTGCTGGCGCAGGTGCTGCACACCGAGCAGGGCATGGACACGGCGCGCTACGGCCGCGTGCGCGTATGGGGGTCGGTGGGCTTCCTGGTCTCGGTGGTGGGCTGCGGCGTGCTGCTGCAGCTTCTGGGCATACGTGCCTTTCCATGGGTGGTGGCGGCCGTGAACGCGACGTTGCTGGCGGCGGCCCGGCGTTTGCCGGCCACGCGCGCGGAGGCGCGCCACACCGAACCGGCGCCGCCTGTCCTCCAGAGGCTGCGCCGGCCGGAGGTGGCATGGTTCTTCGCGTCGGTGTTCTTCACCGTGCTCGCCCATACGAGCCAGTACGCGTTCTTCTCGCTCTTCCTCGACAGCCTGGGCTACGGCAAGGCAGCGGTGGGAGTGCTGTGGGCGCTCGGGGTGGTCGCGGAAATCGCATTCTTCTGGCTGCAGGGCAGATGGATCGGGCGCTTGAGCCCCCACCGTTGGCTGCTGGTCGTGGCAGCGGTGACGGCGCTGCGCTTTGCCGCGACGGCGGCTGGCGGCTGGGTTCCTGCGCTGCTGGTGCTGGCGCAGTTCACGCATGCCCTCACCTTCGCCGCCCACCATGCGATCTGCGTGGCGATGATTTCGCGCCACTTCCCGGACCGCCTGCGCGGGCGCGGGCAGGCGCTGTACACGACGCTCGGCTACGGGCTGCCGGGCGTGCTGGGGGGTGTGGGTGGGGGCTGGTTGATCGAACGGGGCGGCTTCGCGGCGCTGTTCCTGACCGCCAGCCTCAGCGGCCTGCTCGCGCTGGGCTGCGCGTGGCGTGCGCAGCAGGCTGCTGCGGCGGACCCGCCCGTGTGACCACTCGTCGCGCGTGGGCGCATCTCGTCGCATCATCGGGCTGCAGTTCGATGCAGGCCCGTAGACTCGCGCCGCTCAACAAGACGTAGGGGATGATGCGAATCAGGTCAGCGTGGATCGTGGCCATTGGCGGGGTGGCCCTGGCTGTCGGCGCGGCGCTCGCATGGCAGGCGTGGGGGGCGCGCGTGGCAGAGGCGGGCCGCGGGGGCAGCACGAAAGGGCCCGCCGCCCCCGCGGAGCCTGCTCTGGAGTTCCAGCCCGCCGAACTCGTGACGCTGCACCAGGACATGATGGCGGACGTGATCGAGTTCTCGGGCCCTCTGGTGGCGCCGCGCACGGCGATCCTGCGCGCACGGTCGGCGGGCACGCTGCTGGCCTGGCAGGTGCAGGAGGGCAGCCGGGTGCGTGCGGGGCAGGTCCTCGGTCGCGTCGACCTGCCTGACCTCAACCATCGCGTGGCCGAGCGGTCGGCCGCGCTCGAGTCCGCGCGCGTCGCACTGGCGCAGGCCGAGCGCACGCACGCGCAGAACGAGAGCCTGGCGGTGCAGCGCTTCATCTCCTCGGCCGCGGTGGATGGCTCGCGTACGGCGCTGGAGGCAGCGCGTGCGCAGGTGGCGGCCGCCGAGGCGACGCTGGCTACCGGGCGTGCCAGCCTGCGCGACGCAGCGCTCGTGGCCCCCATCGGCGGCATCGTCGCCAAGCGACAGGTGGTCGATGGCGAGAAGCTCTCGCCGGAGCAGGCGCTGATGACCATCGTCGACCTCGCCACGCTCGAGTTGGCGGGCACCGTGGGCACGCACGAGGTACCGCGGTTGAGCCCGGGGCTTGCCGTCGAAGTCGTGGTGGAAGGCCTGTCCCAGCCGGTGCGCGGACGCATTGCCCGCATCGCGCCCGCGGCAGAGCCCGGCACGCGGGCGATCGGCGTTGCCGTGAGCCTGGAGAACCCCGGCGAGCGGCTGCGTGCCGGCGCCTACGCGCTGGCACGGGTGCGCCTGGCGGACAAGGCGCCGCGCTGGACGCTGCCTGACACCGCGGTGGTGCAGGTGGCGGGTGAACCGCAGGTCTGGGTGCTGGCCGAAGGCCGGCTGACGCGGCGCAGCGTACAGACGGGCCGCCGTGACGAGGCGCGTGGCCGAATCGAGGTCCTCGGTGGCCTTGCGCCCGAGGCGCGCGTGCTGGCGATGCGTTACGACAACCTGCGCGAAGGTGCCGTGGCGCGTGTCGCAGGCGCTGCTTCGGCGCCCGCTTCGGCGCCGCAGCGCTGACGCCGACGACGTCCACCGGATCCTGTTCGCAGCGGACCGCGCCATGTGGATCACCCGTGTCTCGATCCAGCACCCCGTCTTCGCGACGATGGTGATGCTGGCGCTGTGCGTGCTCGGCATCCAGGCCTACGTCCGCCTGGGTGTGGAGCAACTGCCGGATATCTCGCTGCCCGGGGCCTGGGTCGAGGTGACCTATCCCGGGGCCTCGCCCGAGGCGGTGGAGCGCGAGATCGCGCGGCCGATGGAGGAGTCGGCCAACACGATTGCCGGCGTCAAGCGCATCACTTCGCGCGCGCTCGAAGGCCGGGCGCAGATGCAGGTGGAGTTCACGCTCGACACCGACATGGGCCGCGCGATGCAGGACCTGCGCGACCGCATCGGTGCGGTGCAGCCGGTGTTCCCGAAAGAGGCCAAGGCGCCGACGATCGTGCGCTGGAACAGCGGGAACAACCAGCCCGTGGTGAACCTCGCGCTGCTCAGCCCGACACGCAGCCTGCGCGAGCTGTCGATCCTGGGCGAGCAGGTGGTGGGCAAGCGGTTGCAGCGGGTGGACGGCGTGGCCCGCGTGGACATCAGCGGCCTCGCTCAGCGCGAGGTGCGCATCGACCTCGACCCCTTGCGCCTGCGCACCTATGGCGTGACGCCTGCGGAGATCGCGCAGGCACTGCGCGAGGCCAACGCCGACCAGCCGGTGGGGCTGCTTTCCGACCGCGCCCAGGACACGCTGCTGCGGGTCGAAGGCCGCGTGCGCGACCCGCGCCAGTTCGCCGACGTCGTGGTGGCGCGGCGCAACGGCCTGCCGCTGACGCTGGCCGACCTGGGCACGCTCAGCGTGCGCGAACGCGAGGCCGAGTCGGTTGCCCGCATCAATGGGCAGAGCGCCGTGAACTTCAACGTCTTCCGCCAGCAGGACGCGAACATCGTGGCCACGGGCGAGGCGGTGAAGAAGGCCGCCGAGGAGCTGCGCAGGACGCTGCCGCCGGACGTCGAGCTGCGCCAGATCTACGCCTCCAGCGACTGGGTCAAGGGGTCGCTGGACGGGTTGCGTGCCACGCTCATCGAGGGCGCGCTGCTGACGGTGGCCATCGTGTTCCTGTTCCTGAAGTCGTGGCGCTCGACCGTCATCACCGGCCTGACGCTGCCGATCGCGCTGATCGGCACCTTCCTGTTCATGCACGCCTTCGGCTTCACGATCAACATGATCACGCTGATGGCCTTGTCGCTGTGCGTGGGTCTGTTGATTGATGACGCGATTGTCGTGCGTGAAAACATCGTGCGTCATGCCGGGATGCGGGTCAATGG
>JBDKFA010000311.1:0-2642 GCA_039798945.1 Pseudomonadota bacterium | reverse complement strand
CGCTGATGATCAGGCCGGCGCTGGCGCGCTGGGCGTAGTACAGGGCGGTGAGTTCACCGGGCACGCCGGCATCGTCGGCGCGCGAGCGCGTCATCGGCGCCATGACCAGGCGGTTGCGCAGGGCGAGATCGCCGACGGTGGCAGGAGTGAACAGGGGACTGGCGCTCATGGTGGGCTCCGACAAGGGGCTGGTGACGATGAGCGGCAGTGTCTGGAAATTCAGCCTTGAGATAAATCCATCTGATTGGAAATCATTGATCCATTACCGCAGCAATCAGGCCGCTGCCTGACCCAGCTTCTCGCGCAGGAACTCGATGAAACGCTGGGTCTTGGCCGGCAGCAGGCGGGTCTCGGTCATCGCATAGACCGGTATGGGCGGCCCCTGCCAGTCCGGCAGCACGCGTTGCAGCCGGCCGGCGGCCAGGTCGTCCGCGACCACCACATCGGCCAGCAGCGCCACGCCCAGGTCCTGCATGGCCAGGCGCCGCAGCAGGCCCACGCTGTTGAGCTGGAAGCGGCCACCGACCTCGATCTCCACCTCCTCGGCGCTGCCGTTCGTGCGCGACAAGCGCCAGGTGGACCGCCCCCCGCCGGCCTTGAACAGCAGCCCCTCGTGCCGGGCCAGATCGGCGGGCTGGCGCGGCGGGCCCACCCGGCTCACATAGGCCGGTGAGGCGTACAGGTGGGTGTCCAGCGTGGCCAGCAGCCGGGCCACCAGGGTGGAGTCTTGCGACGCGCCCATGCGGATGGCCACGTCAAACGGCTCGCTGACCAGGTCCACCCGCCGCGGCGTGAGGTCGAACTCGAAGCGGATGCCGGGGTGGCGGCGGGCGAATTCGGCGATCAGCGGCGCCAGCGTGCTGTTGGCAAAGTCCACCGGCAGCGAAGCGCGCAGCACGCCGCTGGGCTGGGCCAGCAGCTCGCCCAGCTGCTCGTGCGCCAGCCGCGCCTCCTCGACGATGCGCTTGCAGCGCTCGTAGTAGAGCTGGCCGGCCTCGGTGAGCTCCAGGCGGCGGGTGGTGCGGTGCATCAGGCGCAGGCCGATGGCCTTCTCCAGCGCGCTGACGCGCCGCGACAGCGTGGAGTTGGGCATGCCGAGGGCCTCGGCCGCGCGGCGAAAGCTCATCGCCCGCGCCACTTCCACGAACAGCGCCATGTCGTTCAGGAGGTCCATGTGGATTGCTGCAAATATGGATTGGTCACTTCCATTGTGCCGTCTTTATCCCACTGTTGATTACCCAGAAGATCTCGCCATCGACACCGCGGCGCCCCGGCACCGGCACCGCACACACCACCGGAGACCCGCGCCATGACCGCCTTCGCACGCCAGCAGCGCATGAACCACGGCCGCCAGTTCCATGCCTATGGACTGCATGCCGCGGAGCTGACCAATCCCTTCCTGGGCATCGACCACGCCTGGATGAGCGGCCCGACCTTTCCGCCGCATCCGCATGCCGGCTTTTCTGCGGTGTCCTACCTGTTCCTGGACTCGCAGACCTGGATCGAGAACCGCGACTCGCTGGGCGGGCGCCAGAAGATCCTGCCGGGCGGCCTGCACTGGACGGCCGCCGGCCGCGGCGTGGTGCACGAGGAGAACCCGGCCGAGCCCGGCCAGACGGTGCACATGCTGCAGATCTTCGTGAACCTGCCGCAGCACCGGCAGGGCGACGCGCCCTTCGCACTGGCCCTGGCACCGCAGGACGTGCCGGTGGTCACGCGGCCCGGCGCCCAGGTGCGCGTGCCGCTGGGCGAGTTTGCGGGCCAGCGCTCGCCGCTGCGCCCGCCCACCGAGGTGCAGCTGCTCGACATCGCGCTGGACGCCGACGCCGAGCTGAGCGTGCCGGTGGCCGCCGGCCTGACCCACTTCGTGCTGCCGATCTCTGGCCGGGTGGCGATCAATGACCATGTGTTGGACAGCAGCACCGGTGCACCGGTGCCGGTGCAGGTGGCGCAGGCAGTGGCCAGCAGCACCCGCCTGCACGCCATCGGTGGCCCCGCCCAGGCCGTGCTCTTTGCGGGCCAGCCCTTGAATCAGCCGGTGTTCTGGCAGGGACCGCTGGCCATGGCCTCGGCCGGGGCGCTGCAGCAGGCCCTCAGCGCTTACCGGCGCGGCGAATTCGGACAGATCTGATCCGCGATGGGGCCGGCGCACAGGCCCCGACTCCCCCACCCCCGACGTTCACGTCACCCCTGAATCCCAAGGAGCAATCACATGGCCTTCAACAAGTTCACCGCCGCCGACACCGCCCTCCTGCTGATCGACCACCAGGTCGGCACCATGGGCTGGGTCAAGTCCATCTCGTTCGACGAGATGAAGCGCCATGCCGTGATGCTGGCCGAAACCGCCCGCATCCTGAAGATCCCCACCGTGCTGACGTCCAGCATGGAGGAGTACACCCAGGGCCCGCTGCTGAGCGAACTGCAGAAGTCGCTGCCCCAGGCCTTCGAGCAGCGCGTGAAGCGCATGGGCATCGTCAACGCCATGGACGACGCCAACTTCGCCGCTGCGGTGACCGCCACGGGCCGCAAGAAGGTGGTCGTGGCCGGCGTGACCAACGACGTCTGCACGGTCTACCCGGTGCTGACCCTGATCGACCAGGGCTACGACGTGCAGGTGGTGGCCGACGCCGGCGGTTCGCCCA
>JBDKFA010000310.1:0-6430 GCA_039798945.1 Pseudomonadota bacterium | reverse complement strand
GGACGACGCGCACATTCCCGACTTTGCCCCGCTGGTGGGCGCGAGCCGTGCGATCGGCCCGCATCTGAAGCTTGGCGCAGTGGTGGTATACGAGAGCACGGTCTACCCGGGCGCCACTGAGGAGGTGTGCATCCCCGAGCTCGAGCGCGTGTCGGGCAAGGTGTGGAAGCGCGACTTCTTCGTGGGCTACAGCCCCGAGCGCATCAACCCGGGTGACCGGGAGCACACGCTGACGAAGGTGCTGAAGGTGGTGTCGGGCGACACGCCCGAGACGCTGGAGCGGGTGGCGCAGCTCTACGAACGCATCGTGCAGCCTGGGGTGCACCGCTGCACGAGCATCAAGGCGGCCGAGGCGTGCAAGGTGATCGAGAACACGCAGCGTGACCTGAACATCGCCCTCATGAACGAGCTGGCGCTCATCTTCGACAAGATCGGCATCGACACCACCGAGGTGCTGGAGGCCGCGGGCACGAAGTGGAACTTCCTGAAGTTCAAGCCGGGCCTGGTGGGTGGGCACTGCATCGGGGTGGACCCGTACTACCTGACGCACAAGGCGGAGATGCTGGGCTACCACCCGCAGGTGATCCTGGCGGGGCGGCGCATCAACGACGGCATGGGCAAGTACATCGCCGAGCAGACGGTCAAGCAGATGATCGCGGCGGGCTGCTACATCAAGGGCGCGCGGGTGAACGTGCTGGGGCTGACCTTCAAGGAAGACTGCGCGGACCTGCGCAACTCGAAGGTGGTGGACATCATCCGCGAGCTGCAGAGCTACGGCGTGGAGGTGTACGTGCACGACCCCGAGGCGGACCCGGAAGAAGCCCTGCACGAGTACGGGGTGCGCCTGCTCGCGTGGGAAGACCTGCCGCGTGCGGACGCGGTCGTCGGTGCGGTGGCGCACCGCGGCTTCAAGGCGCTGACGGCCGAGGACCTGTGCCGCAAGGTGGTCAAGGGCGGCGTGTTCGTGGACGTGAAGGCGGCGCACGACGCCGAGGCGCTGCAGGGGGTGGGGTTGCGGGTGTGGCGGTTGTAGGGGCGGTGCTCCCGCTTCATGTCCATGAGCCCGCAGCGGGCCATCGTCTTGGGCATGCTGGCGGGAGTGACATGGCCCACTGCCGCGCCCGGGAACCCGCATGAGCCGCCACGGGGCAGGCCTCCTGGCGCGGGCATAGAATTTCGTTGCTTTTTCGTTACTCGCCCGTTACTTGCTCGTTAGTTTTGGGCCTGCGTCCCTCGCGCCTACGACCCTCCCGTCACGCCCTTCAATGCCTATCTCCTCCAGCTACTCCCACCCGTCCTCCCACTCCGCAAACCAAGGGCCTTGCATCGCGCTCATCGACGCCCGGTTTCTGACCTGGCTGCACGGCTCCGGCGACGACGACGACAACGCCGCCGACTCGGCCGGCACCGGGGCGGAGCCGGCGGGCGCGCTGCGCGAGCGCCTGGCTGAGGTGCTGGCTGCGGCGCTGCGGGACGCACGGGTGCATGCGCGCATCACACGGCTGCTGTGGTACACGAGCCATGGCGACGCGGCCAGCCTGGACGGCCAGCTCGTGCGCCTGGTACCCGCCGAGGCGGTGGACGGAGGTGCAGGGCTGGTGCTGGCCATGGCGCGCGACGCGCTGCAGCTGGCCGAGCAGCGCGCCTGCACGCACATGCTGATCGCCTCGGACGATGACCGGTTGTTGGCGACCGTGGACGCCGTGCAGTCGCGCGGGGTGCGGGTGCACCTGCTGGCCGACGGTTCGGCGCAAGACCTGTCCGCCCTGAGCAAGGGCGATGCCGGCTGGGCCTCGCTGCTGAGGCAGGCGGACACCCGGCTGATCGTGGACGACCTCGAGCGCTCACCGCAGCGCAGCCCGCGCCGCGAGCGTGAGCGCGGCGAGATGGGCGCCGGCGGGGGGTCAGGGCCCATGGGCCCGCACGCCTTCGCTCGCGCCGAGCCGCGCGACCTGCAGGCCATTCCGCCCCTGGTGCAGTCGTGGCTGGCGGGCCTGAGCGAGACGACCCGGCTCATGTTGCAGGCGCAGCTGCCCGAGCTGCGCGGGCTGCCGCAGGAGGCCGACCGGGAGTTGCTGCAGCAGATCAGCCACCGGCTGGGGCGGCCTTTGTCGGTGCCCGAGCGCAAGCTGATGCGCGAACTGGCGCGCGAGGCGCTCGCCTTCCGCGGCCTGCCGCAGGATGAGGAAGCGGGCGGCTGAGCCTAGCGCTGGCGTGTTGTTGGCCGGTGTCGGCGGGTGCAGGTGCTGGGCCGCGGCCGGTCACGCCGCCGAGACACTCCGGGGGGTTGGGGGTGTGGAGGTTGCAGGGGTAGATCCGTTCACCGGGTCTGACCTGCCCCTTGTCAATGGCCGGATGCGGGAATATAGTTGACCATAAGTTTAAATGGTTGATCATGTCGGACGTCCCCGTCTTCGAAGCCAAGACCCGCCTTTCCGAGTTGCTCGCACGAGCCCAGCAGGGTGAGACGGTAACCATCACCCGCCACGGCAAGCCCATGGCGAGGCTGGTGGCGGCCGAGCAGGCTGCCTCGTACGGCGCGGGCGCGGAAGAAGAGCCGTGCTCGGTCGCTGCGGCTTTCGAGGAGCTGGCCAAGCTGCGGGTCGGGCTTCGGCTGGCCGGCCCGGTGCGCGAGGCGATCGAAGCCGGGCGGGATTGAGCGCTCGGGTCCTGCCGATGCCCTTCGTGCTCGACAACTCGGTGGTGTCGGGTTGGTTCCTCGAGGACCAGGCCACGCCCTATTCGGGCCACATCGCCGCGCGGCTGCGGGCGGACCGTGCCCACGTGCCTGCGCTGTGGGAGCTGGAGTTCACGAACGTGTTGCGCACGGCCTGCCTGCGCAGCCGGGTGGGCGTGGCGCATGCGCAGGCCGTCGTGGCACAGATGGCCCGCCTGCCCATCGAGGTGGACAGGCAGGGTGCGCCCCCTCGGGAATTGCTGGGCCTGGCGATGCGCTTCGGGCTCACAGCCTACGACGCCGCCTACCTCGAGCTCGCGTTGCGTCTGGCCTGCCCGATCGCCACCCAAGATGTGCCGTTGCGTGACGCTGCGCTGGCCAGCGGTGTGGGGTGGGTGGCGGCTGAGGGATAATCCGAGTTGAATGAACGACCACACCGCGACGCTTCCGGCACCGGAAGCCCCCGCTGAAGCGGCCTCGGCCGAGCCGGCTGCGCCGGCCACGCTTCGCTTCGACTCCCTCGCTCTCGACCCCAAGCTGCTGCGCGCCGTGGCCGACAGCGGCTACACGCAGCTCACGCCGATCCAGGCCAAGGCGATCCCGATCGTGCTGGCCGGGCGCGACGTGATGGGCGCGGCGCAGACGGGCACGGGCAAGACGGCGGCCTTCACGTTGCCGCTGCTGCAGAAGATGCTGCGCCACGAGAACGCAAGCGCCTCGCCCGCCAGGCACCCGGTGCGCGCGTTGGTGCTCGCGCCCACTCGCGAGTTGGCCGACCAGGTGGCCAACAACGTGAAGGCCTACGCGAAGCACACGCAGCTGCGCTCCACGGTGGTGTTCGGCGGCATCGACATGAAGCCGCAGACGCTCGTGCTCAAGGGCGGGGTGGAGGTGCTGATTGCCACCCCGGGGCGGCTGCTGGACCACATCGAGGCCAAGAACTGCGTGCTCAACCAAGTGGAGTACGTCGTGCTCGACGAGGCCGACCGCATGCTCGACATCGGCTTCCTGCCGGACTTGCAGCGCATCCTGTCGTACCTGCCCAAGCAGCGGCAGACGCTGCTGTTTTCGGCTACGTTCTCGCCCGAGATCAAGCGCCTCGCGCAGAGCTATCTGCAAGACCCGATCACGGTGGAAGTGGCGCGGCCCAACGCCACGGCCTCGACGGTGGAGCAGCGCTTCTTCAGCGTGGCCGAGGAAGACAAGCGGCGCACCGTGAAGCACTTCCTCAAGTCACGGGAGCTCTCGCAGGCGATCGTCTTCGTGAACTCCAAGCTCGGTGCCGCACGCCTGGCGCGCGCCTTCGAGCGCGATGGGCTGCGCACCGCAGCGCTGCACGGCGACAAGAGCCAGGACGAGCGGTTGAAGTCGCTCGCCGCCTTCAAGGCCGGCGAGGTGGACCTGCTCGTGGCCACCGACGTGGCCGCGCGCGGGCTGGACATCGCCGACCTGCCGGCCGTCTTCAACTTCGACGTGCCCTTCAACGCCGAAGACTACGTGCACCGCATCGGCCGCACGGGCCGCGCGGGCGCCTCGGGCCTGGCCATCACGCTCGTGGACCGTGACGACTCGCGGCTCGTGGCCGACATCGAGAAGCTCATCAAGAAGAAGATCGAGCTCGAGGCGGTGGAGCTCGGGGACGAGCGCTACAGGCGGCCAAGGCGGGATGACGACTCGGACGAACGTCGCTCATCGGATGAGCGTGAGGGCGCGGGCCGGTTTGGGCGGGGTGGGCGCGATGAGCGGGGTGAACGAGGCGAGCGCAGTGAGCGCGCCCCGAGGGAGAGCCGGTACGACCGCGCTCCACGTGCCCCGTCGCCGCCTGCCGACCCCATCTTCGACCGGCCCTATGAGCCGGCTGCGAGCACGAAGCCGGCCGAGCCTGGCGGCGCGGAGGCCGCCGCCTCACCGGCCCCGGCGCCCGCCCGTGCCGGGGGCTCTCCCGGCATCCTGCGCCCCAAGCGTAAGGTGGCGGCTTTGCTGGGCGGGAAGGCTTGAGTTGGCAGCGGGGGACTGATGCCCACACTCCACGTCAGGATTCCAGCTCAGCTTGAATGCGAGCTCACGGCTCGCAGCACGCGAGATGGATTGTCTCGCTCGGAGGTCGTTCGACGGGCCTTGAGCCTGTTTCTCTCTGGCCGAGCCGGGGTGAAGCGGCAGCGATCAGCGCTGGAGCAGGCGGGCGCATTGGTGGGGTGCTTCTCAGGCGGCCCCCCCGATCTGGCTGCGGAAAGCCGATCGCTTGACGGCTTCGGGCGCCGCTAGTTTCCCGCGGCGTCGATCACGAAGAGCGCCGGCGTCTTCGGTGGCAGGGGCAGTGGCCGCGTTTTCCAGGCCGAGACGGCATCGGTACGGCTCCGAGCATAGGTCAGCGTTAGGCCGATGCTGATCGAGAGCCGCGTGGTGGGGGCCAGCGTGGCCAGCAGCGCTTCGAGCAACGCCTCGTTGCGGTAAGGAGTCTCGATGAAGAGCTGGGCCTGGCCAAGCTTGCGCGAGGTGGCTTCGAGTTCTCGGATGCGAGCGATGCGGGCGGTGGAGTCTTGCGGAAGGTAGCCGACGAAGGCGAAGTGCTGGCCGTTCAGGCCGCTTGCGGCCAGCGCGAGCAGCAGCGAACTCGGGCCCGGCAGCACGCTCACCGGCAGGCCTTGGGCGTGGGCGGCGGCCACCAGGGCTGAGCCGGGGTCGGCGACGGCGGGTAGGCCCGCTTCGGAGAGCAGGCCGATGTCGTGGCCGGCGAGGGCGGGGGCGAGCAGGGGCGTGAAGGGGCTCGCGCCGGTTCCTGCAGCTTGGCCGCCACGGGGGATGGCCTGCGCAGGCTTGCCGCCCGAGCCCTTCTGCGGCCTGGGCAGTTCGCGCATGTCCAGCGCCTGCAGCGGTTGCGCGAGCGGATGCACGGCGTGCACGCGCTTGAGGAAGGCGCGGGCGCTGCGTGCGTCTTCCACCACCCAATGCGTGAGGCGGGCTGCCTTGCGCAGCACGCCGTCGGGGAGCACCTCTCGGATGTCCGCCGGCTCGGGCTCGCCAAGGTCGAGGGTATTCGGGACGAGGATGAGGGAGCCGGTGGCCGAGGCGTCGGGCATCGTCATGCTCAGCACCGCTGCAATGGGTCCACCCCCGCCTCGCGTAGCAGCTCGCAGGTGCGGATCAGCGGCAGCCCGACCAGGGCGGTCGGGTCGTCGGACTCGATGGCCGAGAGCAGCGCGATGCCGAGCGCTTCGCTCTTGGCGCTGCCGGCGCAGTCGTAGGGTTGCTCCGCGTGCAGGTAGTGCTCGATCTCCGTCAGCGTGAGGGTGCGGAACGTGACCACCACCGGCGCGAGCAGCGTGCGCTCGAAGCCCGTGGCGTGTCGCACCACCGAGACGGCTGTCTGGAACACCACGCGCTGCCCGCTCATGCGCTGCAGCTGTTGCACGGCGCGTGCATGGTCGCCGGGCTTGCCGAGGGGTTCGCCATGGAGGTCAGCCACCTGGTCGGAGCCGATCACGGCGGCCTCGGGGTGGCGGGCGGCCACCGCGCGTGCCTTCTCGAGGGCCAGCCGCTGGGCGAGGGTAGCGGGTGTTTCACCGGGCTGCGGCGTTTCGTCCACGCCAGGCGCGTGCACCTCGAAGGGTAGGCGCAGCCGAGAGAGCAGTTCGCGGCGGTAGCGGGAGGTGGAGGCGAGGATGAGGGGGGGCATGGGCCGGGTTACCACAGGCGCTGCGCCGGGAAGGCCTCGAGCGCGGGGTCGTTGGTGATGAGGGTGAGGCCGTCGAG
>JBDKFA010000309.1:0-6450 GCA_039798945.1 Pseudomonadota bacterium | reverse complement strand
CAATTGACGGCGGAAGGACTTTTGGCACCTTCCTCGGCGCGCTGGCGGAATGCGGGTATGGGTTCGCCTATCGCATTCTTGACGCTCAGTATTTCGGAGTGCCACAGCGACGCAGGCGTGTGTTCGTTATCGGATATCTTGGAGACTGGCGACCTGCCGCAGCGGTTCTTTTTGAGCGCAGCAGCATGTCAGGGCATCCTGCGCCGAGCAGAGAAGCGCGGAAAGAAGCTGCCCGAGCGGCTGCAGGCGGCACTTACTCGTGTGGCGGCACCGGCGAGTACCGCAGCAGCAGCAGCAGCAGCCCCCTCCTGCGCACCGGAGCCGACTACGGACACGGAGGCGAAGTCCTCGTCGTGGGCGGAGGACGGGTCGGATCTTGTGTAGACGTAGCCCCGACGCTGAACGCCGGGGGCAACCGCACGGGCGGCGACAGACCCTACGGCACCTCAGTGGACACATGCGACAGTCTGTGTGTGGCGGTCGTGGGTGCTTTGGCCTGCAACACAGGCCCCAAGGGCCATGACGCGGGCAACTTTGCGTGCAACCAAGCGGCAGACGAGGGGCGCGTCGTGCCAGTGGTTATCAGCGAAGGCGTGGACTTGTACAACGGGTCGATAACCGACCAAGTGGCCGCCACCTTCAATGCGTCAAGCGGTGATGCCAACCACAGCGGGCCGAAGGTCATGCACACGGCTTCGTGCATCGCGTTTCCGGCAGAAATGAGCGCAACTCAAAGTGCCACCACCGAAGAACTGGCCCCAGCACTGTCGGTGAAGCACACGACTGCCGTGGCTTCGTGCCTCGCGTTCGACACCACGCAGATCAGCAGCCCGCACAACTACAGCAACCCCAAGCCGGGCGACCCGTGCCATCCGCTGGCTGCGGGCGCGCATCCGCCCGCCGTCGTTTACGGCATGACCACAGAGCAGACACCGAAGTTCGCGGAGGACTTGGCCCTGACGCTGACGAAGCAGTCCCCAACTGGCGGCGGTCAGCCGCAGGCCGTGGCCTACTCCATCACGCCCATGAACAGCGGCAAGGACTACAAGGCGCGCGAGACGGACGTCGCGCAGCCGGTCATGGCGGCGGGGCCGGTGGGTGGCAATCAGGGTGGCGACTTCGTGCTGAGCCACGCCATCCAAGCCGGTGCGCTGCGCACGAACCCCAGCAGCGGCCCAAATGGCGTAGGGGTGCAGGCAGACCTCGCTTACACGCTGGAGGCCCGCAGCGAGGTGCAGGCCGTGGCGTTCCAGCCCCGCATTGGCCGCAATGGTCGCGGCTACAGCGAGACCGTTTTCCCCGCGCTGAACGGCGCGGATGCAGGTGCGACCAGTGACATGCGCCCGTGTGTGGCGAATGCCGCCACATCTGCCGTGCGCCGCCTGACGCCTGTGGAGTGCGAGCGCCTGCAGGGCTTCCCTGACGGCTTCACGGCAATACCGTGGGGCAAGAAGAGCGCTGACGAGTGCCCAGACGGGCCGCGCTACAAGGTGCTGGGAAACAGCATGGCCGTGCCGGTGATGCGCTGGATCGGCGAGCGCATCCAACTCGTCGATGACTTCGTTTCGTTGTTCTGAGGGGACACAAGTGGCGGACGTGCAACCCATCTCACCCCAGCTCAGACGCGTGGAGGCCCCCTCGGCCTTGCGCGACCTGCAGGGCTGGCTCCTGTGGCGCTACGAGGATCAGGAGGGCACCGGCAAGCAGATCAAGGTGCCCTATTACGCCGACGGCGGTAAGCGCTACGGCGCCAACGGCAGTCCCAACGACCGGGCCAAGCTGGTCAAGTTCGCCGCCGCGCGCGACGCGGCCGCCAAGCGGGGCATGAGCGGCGTGGGGCTGGCCCTCATGCCCGAGTTCGGCATCACGGCCACGGACTTCGACTACTGCGTGGACGCGGACGGCAACGTGCCGGACGAGATCGCCCAGATCGCCGCGCGCACGTATGCCGAGTACAGCCCCAGCGGCGCGGGCGTGCGCGCCTTCAGCGTGGGCAGCTTCGGCAACAACAAGGCCCCCAAGACGGACGAGACGTACGGCTTCGAGACGTTCACGTCCTCGGGCTTCGTGACCTTCACGGGCCACGTGCTGCCGGTGTGCGAGTTGCTGGGCGAGGACGACACGGTCGCCGACAGCCCGGTCGTCAATGCCATCATCCAGCACCTGTGCGACACCCGCTTCGGTCCCCAGCGCCCAGCCGAGATCAGCGACGACTTCACCGCCGGGCACGAGAAGCCCCTCGGCCTGAGCCAGCCCCTCATGGAGCGCATCCTCGGCCACATCAGCCCGGACATCGGCCGTGACGAGTGGATCCGCGTAGGCATGGCCCTGCACCACGAGTGCGAGGGCGACGACACCGGCTTTGACCTGTGGGACACGTGGTCCGCAGACGGCGCCACCTACCCCGGCACGGAAGGCCTGCGGACCCAGTGGGACAGCTTCGACCGGCGCGTCGGGCGCGGCCACAAGCAGACGACCATGGCCAGCGTGATCCAGATGGCCAAGAGGACCGGCTACGTCCACACGCGCCCCGATAACGCGAGCAGCCTCGAAGAGGTGATGGCCCGGGCCGAGGCCATCGCCGCTGCACCGCGTGCCGAGAGAGGCCGCTTTGGTCCGATACCGATCTACGACCTGTCCCTCCAGCCGCCGGGCGAGTGGCTGATCAAGGGCGTGGTGCCCGACGCGGAGCTGGTGGTGTTGTTCGGTGCCTCCGGCAGCGGCAAGACCTTCGTCGCCCTCGACATGGCCTTCGCCGTCGCGCAGGGGCTGCCGTGGCGCGGCCACCGGACCAAGAAGGGCCGGGTGGTCATCATAGCCGCCGAGGGCGCTGGCGGCCTCACCAAGCGCGTCAGGGCCTACGCCAAGCACCACGACATCGACCTGCGGGACGTGGCCATCGACGTGATCACCGCCGCGCCCAACTTTTTGCACGAGGAGGACATCGCCGAGGTGCTGGCCGAGATCAAGGCGCTGGGCGAAGTGGCCCTCGTCGTGGTCGACACCCTCGCGCAGGTCACGCCCGGGGCAAACGAGAACGGCGCGGAGGACATGGGCCGCGCGCTGGCCAACCTGCGCCTGATCCGCGAGATGGCCGGGGCGACCGTCATGGCCGTCCACCACGCAGGCAAGGACGCCAGCAAGGGCTCGCGCGGCTGGTCCGGCATCAAGGCCGCAGCAGACGCCCAGATCGAGGTGATACGCCACGAGGACGGGCAGCGCGAGATCCACCTCGAGAAGATGAAGGACGGCGAGGACGGCCTGCGCTTCGGCTTCAGGCTGGAGATCGTCGAGCTGGGCGTGGACGCCGACGGCGACCTGCTCACGTCCTGCGTCGCCGTGGAGGCCGACCTGCCGGTGGCCAAGGCGGAGGACAAGCCCAGCCGGGGTGTCGTGCGCTACGGTGCCAACGAGCGCCACGTGCTGGAGGTGATCGAGAGCGAGTACGCCAGCGTGACCGACACGTCCGAGGCCCTGTTTGTAAAAAGATGCGCGGACCTGCTGCCCGCCCCGGATGCAGGCAAGCGCGACCAGCGCCTCTTCCTGATGCGCCGCGCCGTGCAGTCGTTGGTCAAGCGCAAGGACGGGCCGCTGGCTGTTGAGCATGGCCGTGTAATTTTTTGCACATAGGGGGTTGACGGGAAAAGCAGGCACTTTATATGGGGGTCATCAGCAACGAAGGAGTACCCCAATGGCAACTGCACCCGTCACCGATTTCTCGTCCGCCATCGTTGATCGCCTCGGCGACATCAAGGCGCAGATCGCCGACCTCAAGAAGATCGAGGCCGACCTCGTGCAGCGCCTGATCGACAGCGAGCAGGACGCCATCGACGGCCGCGCCTACCGCGCCACCGTGTCGCAGGTGGCCGAGCGCCAGTCGCTCGACGCCAAGGCCGCCGAGACCAAGCTGCGCGCTCTGGGCGTGGACGGCCGCTGGTTCTCCAAGAACCAGAAGGTCGCCAAGGGCTACACGACCGTCAAGGTCGTGGCGCGGAAGGCCTGAGCGATGGGCTGCAACGTCCTCGCCGCCGAGTTCACCAAGGGAGGGGCGCGCAGCCCCTCCACGCTGGACCTGAACCGCATCATCGACGGCCACCGCACGCGGATGGTCAGCTTCAACGTCGCGACCAAGCGCGAGGCGCGCCAGATCGCGAAGCAGTACGGCGCCACGCCGTGGAACTTCTGAGGAGCACTGACATGGACCGTGACTACTGGCGCAGCGAGCCCACCAAGCGCCTCGTCGAGGAGGCGCGCAGCAAGGGCTGCGAGCTGTGCATCGCTCTGGGCGAGCGGCTGGAGGAGGCCGACGACGAACTCGAGACGGGTAAGAGCGAGCGTGAAGACCACGACATCGAACTCGACCGCGAGATCGGCAGGCTGCACGAGAAGCTCGAGGAGCTGGAGCTTATGCTCGGCCAGCGCGAAGACCGTATTGAAGATCTGGAAGCACAACTGAAAGGGACGAAATGATCAAGATCGAAGTGACCGGCGCCAGCATCGCCGAGGTGGCTGACAAGCTGCTCGCCATCGGTGCCAACCTGCGCGGCAGCGCCATCGTGGAGGGCGCACGCGCCGCCGTGAACGCCATGAAGGCGATGGACCCCGTCATGCCCGAACTGGGCGTCGCGTTCGTGCCGGAGGCCGCCAAGACGGCAGTCGCCCCGGAGCCCCATACCTCCGAAACCTCAGCGCCTACGCCCGACACGTCGAGCAGCTCCGCCGCCGAGCCGACCGAGCAGCCTTCGCCGATCAGCGCCGAGGCCCTGCGTGACCTCGTCCTGCGCGTGGTCAAGGTCAAGGGCCGTGATGCCATGGTGGCCGTGCTGGACACCTTCGGCGCCGCCAAGGCCACGGACGTGCCTGCCGCGCAGGTGCCCGAGCTGGTGACCGCGCTGGAGGCGCTGCTCTGATGGCAGCACACGCAAAGCTCAGCCCTTCGGGGGCGCATCGCTGGATGCGCTGCGCGGGTAGCGTCATCCTTGAGGCGGAGTACGCCGACGGTGGCAGCGCCTTCGCCGCCGAGGGCACCTGCGCCCACGAGCTGGCGGCAGCCGTCCTGACGGATCCCGAGTTCGTCATCCCCGTCGGTGAGACCAAGACCGTGGACGGATACCCGATCAAGGTGACGCAGGACATGGCGGACCACGTCATGGACTACTGCAAGCTGGTCTGGGAGAGCGCGGAGCGGGCGAAGCTGCTGGTCGAGCAGTCCGTGCCCATCGGCCACCTGACCGGCGAGGACGGCGCGACAGGCACGAGCGACGCCATCATCATCGACTACGATCAGGAGGCCATCGAGGTCATCGACCTGAAGTACGGCGCGGGCGTGAAGGTCTACGCCGAGGACAACGAGCAGATGCAGATGTACGCCCTCGGGGCGCTGCACGAGCACAGCCTGATCTCGGACTTTTCGTGGGTCACCATGATGATCCACCAGCCGCGCATGTACCACGTGGCGGAGTGGACGATCTCGACGGCGCAGCTTGAGGCGTTTGGTGAGGAGGTTAGTGAAGCGGCCCGCACCGTCGAGGACGCGGCCACCGCCGCATTGCTGTGCAACGTTGACACCGACGAGGGTTGGATCGGCGCGTACCTCAACCCCGGCGAGAAGCAGTGCCGCTTCTGCAAGGCCAAGGCCACGTGCCCGGCCCTGCGCGAGGAGGTGATGGCCATCGCGGGCCCGGCCACGGCGCATGACTTCGCCGCGTTCATCCCTGACGCGCCCAACGCCGAGACAGGGGACAACTACCTGTCCATGGCCATGACCAAGGTTGATATGGTCGAGGCGTGGTGCAAGGCTGTGCGCGCAGAGACCGAGCGCCGCCTTCTGGCGGGCGAGACGGTGGACGGCTGGAAGCTGGTCGAGGGGCGCAAGGGCAACCGCGCGTGGGCCGACGAGGACGCCGCAGAGGAGATGTTCAAGAAGTCGTTCCGCCTGCGCGACGACGAGATGTACACCAAGAAACTGATCAGCCCGACGGCAGCCGAGAAGCTGCTGAAGGACACCCCCAAGCGCTTGAAGCGGGCCATGGACCTGACGACACGCGCGGAGGGCAAGCCATCCGTGGCTCCGGCCACTGATCTGCGGCCTGCACTGGCCGTCGCTAACCTTGCGGAAGAGTTCCGCATGACACTGGAGAACTGAATTATGGCAACTGAGACCCGGCGAGCAGTCACCCTGATGCTCAAGAACAAGCGCCTCGGCTTCACCGATCTGGCCGAGCCCCGTTCGGTCAACGGCGGCAAGCCCGCCTACGGCGCGCGCGTCATCATCGACCCGACTGACCCTGACGTGGCGCTGATCGACGCGGCCATCCGCGAAGTCGCCACCACGCAGTGGAAGGACAAGGCCGCCAACGTGCTGGAGATGCTGACCGAGAAGGGCCGCGTGGCCTTCCTCAAGAAGGACTACCGCAACACGAAGGGCGAGGTCCACAAGGGCTTCGAAGG
>JBDKFA010000308.1:0-21150 GCA_039798945.1 Pseudomonadota bacterium | reverse complement strand
GGTCGCTCAAGAAGCTCAAGGACATGCAGGCCACCAAGGAGGCCGGCACCGAGGCGATGATCAAGAAGGAGGCACTGATGTTCGATCGCGAGCTCGCCAAGCTCGAGAAGGACATCGGCGGCATCCAGGAGATGGGCGCACTGCCTGATGCCCTGTTCGTGATCGACGTGGGCTACCACAAGATCGCCGTGGCCGAGGCCAACAAGCTGGGCATCCCGGTGATCGGCGTGGTCGATACCAACCACAGCCCGGATGGCGTGCAGTACGTGATCCCGGGCAACGACGACTCGGCCAAGGCCGTGGCGCTGTACGCGCGCGCGCTGGCCGATGCGGTGCTCGAGGGGCGCTCGCAGGTGGTCGCGGAGGTGGTGGCTGCCGCCAGCGGCGGCGACGAGTTCGTCGAGGTCAGCGAAGAAGCCTGATCCCGGCCGCGGGCGGTGCTGGCGCTCGAACGAGCCGCAGCACCGCCCTTTTCACATTCGAAGACGGAGAAAGACCGATGGCTGCAATCACCGCCAGCATGGTGGCAGAGCTGCGCGCGAAGACCGACGCGCCGATGATGGAGTGCAAGAAGGCCCTGACCGAGGCCGAGGGTGACATGGGTCGCGCGGAGGAAATCCTGCGTGTCAAGCTCGGCAACAAGGCCGGCAAGGCGGCCGCCCGCGTCACGGCCGAAGGCGTGGTGGCCGCTTCCGTGTCGGGTGCGACTGGCGCGCTCGTGGAAATCAACTGCGAGACGGACTTCGTCTCCAAGAACGACTCGTTCCTGGCCTTCGCGCAGGCTTGCGCCAGCCTGGTCGCCGAGCACAACCCCGCCGACGTCGCCGCGCTGTCCGCACTCCCGCTCGCCCAGGACGGGTTCGGGCCGACCGTCGAGGATGTGCGCAAGGGGCTAATCGGCAAGATCGGCGAGAACATGACCGTTCGCCGCTTCCGGCGCTGGGCCGGTGGCGGGCAGCTCGCGCACTACCTCCATGGCACGCGTATCGGCGTCGTGGTCGAGTACAGCGGGGACGCGACGGCAGCCAAGGACACGGCCATGCACATCGCCGCCATGAAGCCGGTCGCGCTGTCCTCGTCGGACGTGCCCGCCGAACTCGTCGAGCGCGAGCGTCGCGTGGCTGCCGAGAAGGCCGCGGAGTCGGGCAAGCCCGCCGAGATCGCCGCGAAGATGGTCGACGGCTCGGTGCAGAAGTTCCTGAAGGAAGTCTCGCTCCTGAACCAGCCCTTCGTGAAGAACGACAAGCAGACGGTCGAGCAGATGCTCAAGGCTGCCTCCACGACGCTGAAGGGCTTCGTACTGTATGTCGTGGGTGAAGGCATCGAGAAGCGCGCCGACGACTTCGCTGCCGAGGTGGCGGCGCAGGTCGCTGCAGCGAAGGGCGCCTGACCCCCCGCGAGGGCCCGGACCGGGTTCGGGCCCTTACACTCCCGCCATCCACTGCAAGAGGGCATGCATGCCGGCGTACCAGCGCATCCTGCTGAAGCTTTCGGGCGAGGCCCTGATGGGCGACGATGCCTACGGGATCAACCGCGCCACGATCGTGCGCATGGTGCAGGAGGTGCGCTCCGTCACCCAGGCGGGCGTGGAGGTGGCCGTCGTGATCGGCGGCGGCAACATCTTCCGCGGCGTGGCGGGAGGCTCGGTCGGCATGGACCGTGCCACCGCCGACTACATGGGCATGCTCGCCACGGTGATGAACGCGCTGGCTCTGGCCGACACCATGCGCCAGGAAGGCATGACGGCGCGCGTCATGTCGGCCATCTCGATCGAGCAGGTGGTCGAGCCCTACGTCCGGCCGAAGGCGTTGCAATACCTGGAAGAGGGCAAAGTGGTCGTGTTCGCAGCTGGCACGGGCAACCCCTTCTTCACCACCGATACCGCCGCAGCCCTGCGTGGTGCCGAAATCGGCGCTCAGGTGGTGCTCAAGGCCACGAAGGTCGATGGCGTGTACAGCGCGGACCCGAAGCGCGACCCGTCCGCTGTCCGCTACGCCAGCATCAGTTTTGACGAAGCCATTGCCCGCAACCTGCAGGTGATGGACGCCACCGCCTTCGCGTTGTGCCGCGACCAGAAGCTCCCGATCAAGGTGTTCTCGATCTTCAAGCCCGGCGCGCTCGGTCGCGTCGTGCACGGGGAAGACGAAGGAACGCTGGTGCACGTGTGAACCGAGTGTCGACAACATGACGATCGCCGATATCCGCAAGAATGCCGAGAGCAAGATGGGCAAGTCGCTCGAGGCCCTGAAGAGCGAGTTGCAGAAGATCCGCACGGGCCGCGCCCACCCCGGCATCCTCGACCAGGTGCAGGTGGAGTACTACGGCTCGATGGTGCCGATCAGCCAGGTGGCGAATGTCTCCCTGCTCGACGCGCGCACCATCAGTGTCCAGCCCTGGGAGAAGGGGATGGGCGCCAAGATCGAGAAGGCGATTCGCGAGTCGGACCTCGGCTTGAACCCCTCCTCGCAGGGGGACCTGCTGCGCGTCCCGATGCCGGCACTCACCGAAGAGCGTCGCCGCGATCTGACGAAGGTCGTGCGTGGAGCCGGCGAGGACTGCAAGGTGGCGGTGCGCAACGTGCGCCGCGAGGCCAATGAGCAACTCAAGCGGCTCTTGAAGGACAAGCTCGTCTCCGAGGACGACGAGCGCCGGGCCCAGGAAGACGTGCAGCGCCTGACCGACCGTGTCATCGCCGAGGTGGACCGTCTGGTGCAGGCCAAGGAAGCCGAAGTGCTGGCCGTCTGATCGGCCGGCTTTCCCGCATGGACCGTCTGTCTGCCATACCGCGCCACGTCGCCGTCGTCATGGACGGCAATGGCCGATGGGCCAAGCAGCGGTACATGCCCCGCTTCTTCGGCCACAAGGCGGGGGTGGACGCGCTGGTGCGGGCGGTGGACCTCTTTGCCGACCGTGGCGTCGAGTACCTCACCGTTTTCGCTTTCTCCTCGGAGAACTGGAAGCGTCCCTCCGACGAGGTCTCCGGGCTGATGGGCCTGGTGCTGGTAGCGGTGTCCAAGTACCTGGCTCGGCTGGCGGGCGATGGCGTGCGCATCCGCATCGTCGGTGACCGCGATGCCGTGTCGGACAAGCTTCGCGAGGCCTGGGAGGAGGCGGAGTCCCGCACTGCAGCCAATTCCCGGATCACGTTGTCGGTGGCCTTCAACTACGGTGGACGATGGGATGTCCTGCAGGCCTGTCGGCGCGCGATGGCCGACGGCGTGTCGGCCGGTGAACTGACGGAAGAGGTGCTGTCCCGCTACACCGCGCTGTCGTTCGCGCCCGACCCGGACCTGTTCATCCGCACCGGGGGCGAGATGCGCATCAGCAACTTCCTGTTGTGGCAGGCCGCCTACAGCGAGCTCTTCTTCACCGAGTGCCTGTGGCCAGACTTCGGTCGTGACGAAGTCGAGCAGGCGCTGGCTGCCTATGCCCGCCGGGAGCGGCGCTTCGGGGGCATACCTGAGCGCGAGGCCGCCCCGGCGGCCCGGTGACGCGGCCGTGCTCGCTCAGCGCATCGTCACTGCGGTGGTGCTGCTGGCGCTCCTGCTGCCGGCGATGTGGGCTGCGCGGCCTGAGCCCTTCCTGTTGTTCACGCTGCTGTTCGTGGCCGCGGGAGCCTGGGAGTGGGGGCGCTTGAATGGCTTGGGGGCCACGGCTGCCTTCACCCTCGCTGGTGCGCTCGTCCTGATGGGCGTGTACAGCTGGCATCGCGGATGGACGTCAGGGCTGCCGGCCGCCGCCTGGGCAGGTCTGGCCGCCATGTGGGTGGCTGCCGGGTCGATCGCGTTGGCCCGTGGCGTCCAAGGGTGGCGCGCCGTGCCGCGCCCGGGACGCTGGCTGCTTGGCGTGACCATCCTGTGGGCAGCCTGGCTGGCGATCGTCAACGCTCGCGCGCTCGGCTTGAACTTCCTCTTGTCGGTACTGTGCCTCGTGTGGATCGCCGATACCGCTGCCTACTTTGGCGGCCATCGATTCGGCCGTCGCAAGCTCGCCCCGCGCATCAGCCCGGGCAAGACCTGGGAGGGCGCTGCCAGCGGCGCTGTGGCCGTCGGGCTGCTTGCGATGCTGTGGCTGGCGTGCATCGATCGCTTGCTCCCGGTGGATGGCCCCAGCGTCTACGCGCGTCTGCTGGAGGAACTGGGGATCGCGGGGCTCGTGCTGGGTTGCGCGTTCCTGTGCGCGATGAGCGTCGTGGGGGACCTCTTCGAGTCCGAAGTCAAGCGAGCGGCAGGAGCCAAGGACTCGAGTCGCCTGCTGCCCGGGCACGGCGGAGTGCTCGACCGCGTCGATGCCTTGCTGCCAGTGTTTCCGATCGCGATGGCGTTGGTCTCGTGGCAAGGGGGAAAGGCATGATGCAGCGCGTGGCGGTGTTGGGTTCGACGGGGTCGATCGGCGTGAACACGCTGGATGTCATCGCCCGCCACCCGGAGCACTTCGAGGTGTTTGCCTTGTCGGCTTTTCGCCGCATCGACGAGCTTGCGCAACAGTGCTTGCGCTTCAAGCCGCGAGTAGCCGTGGTACCGACGGCCGAGGCAGCTGCTGCGTTGCGCCGCGCCCTCGCAGGCGGAGCACCCCGTACCGAGATTCACGTCGGCGAGGAGGCGCTCGAGGCGGTGGCAGCCGCGCCGGACGTGCACAGCGTGATGGCGGCCATCGTCGGTGCGGCCGGCCTTCGCCCTTGCATGGCGGCGGCGCGTGCCGGCAAGCGCCTGCTGCTGGCCAACAAGGAGGCTATCGTCGTCGGTGGAGCGCTTTTCATGCGGGCGGTGCAGCAAGGCGGTGCCGCCCTGATCCCGATCGACAGCGAGCACTCTGCCATCTTCCAGTGCCTTCCCGAAGACCGGAGCCAGTGGCGCGCACGCATCGACCACATCGTGCTCACCGCATCGGGTGGCCCGTTCCGCACCCGCGACCCGCAGACGCTGGTCCAGGTCACGCCGGAGGAGGCGTGTGCGCACCCTAACTGGGTGATGGGCCGCAAGATCTCGGTGGACTCGGCCACGATGATGAACAAGGCCCTGGAAGTGATCGAGGCGCGTTGGCTCTTCGACCTCGAGCCTGACCAGATCCGGGTCGTGATCCACCCGCAGAGCATCATCCATTCGATGGTCGTGTGCCGGGATGCATCGGTGCTCGCGCAGCTTGGCACCCCGGACATGAGGGTGCCGATTGCCTACGGGCTGTCGTTCCCGCACCGGGTCGAGAGCGGCGCGCCCAGGCTGGACTTCGGCCAGCTGGGTGCGCTCACCTTCGAGCAGCCGGACCTGCAGCGCTTTCCCGGGCTGTCCCTCGCCTGGCAGGCCCTTGCCGGGCCGGAGGGCAGCACGGTGGTGCTGAACGCCGCGAACGAGGTGGCCGTGGCGGCCTTCCTCGAGGGGCGGCTGGCGTTCACCGACATCCACCACGTGAACACCGACACGCTCGATGCGGCGGCCTCCTGGCTCGGGCCGATGGGCGACGTCGAGACCTTGCTCGCCCTGGATACCCGAGCCCGCGCCGTGGCCACCCATTCAGCCGCCAGGCTGTCGCGGGCATGACCACGGTTCTGGCCTTCCTCGTCACCCTGGCCGTGCTGATTGCCGTGCACGAATACGGGCACTACCGGGTGGCGGTCGCCTGCCAGGTGAAGGTCCTGCGCTTCTCGATCGGTTTTGGCCGCGTGATCTTCCGGCGCGCCATCGGCCGCGACGGCTGCGAGTTCGTGCTCTCGGCCATCCCGCTGGGGGGCTACGTGCGCATGCTCGACGAGCGAGAGGGCACCGTGCCCCCTACGCAGCGACACCGCGCGTTCAACCAGCGCCCGCTTTGGCAACGCAGCGCGATCGTGGCGGCCGGGCCGGCAGCCAACCTGTTGCTGGCTGTCCTGCTGTACGCGATCGTTCAATGGGTCGGCGTCGAGGAACCGAAAGCGGTGGTGGCCAGCCCAGCCGCGGGCAGCCTGGCCGAGCGTGCAGGGTTGCGTGCAGGCGACTGGGTGCGCGCGGTGTCCGATGCCGACGGGACCTGGGAGGAGGTTCGCTCACTGCCGGACCTGCGCTGGCGTGTCACGCAGGCGGCGCTGCAGGGCAAGCCGCTGCGCCTCTCGGTGAGCGACCGTGACGGGCGGGGAAGCCGCACGCTGAGGCTGGATCTGGATCGCGAACCCGTGCGTGAGCCCGACGTGGGGTGGATGGCGCGAGTGGGCATCGGGGCGGCCTTCAGCGAGCCGGTGCTCGGCGAAGTGCGTGCGGGTGGGGCAGCCGCGCAGGCAGGCCTGCGCCAGGGCGATCGGGTGTGGCGCATCGATGGCGAGCCGGTTGCCGACGCGCAGGCTTTGCGTGAGCGCATACGCGCCTCGGCTGAGGGCATGCGCGCGCGGTCGTCGCTCTGGGTCGTCGAGCGCGAGGGACGGACGCTGGAGTTCACCGTCACCCCTCGAGCCGTCCAGGTCGAGGAAGCGGGCCGCACGCGCAGCATCGGCCGTATCGACGCCTACCTCGGCCAGCCCGCAGAGGTCGTCCACGTGCGGCGCGGGCCCTGGGAGGGCTTGATGCATGGCGTGGAACGTACGTGGGAGGTCAGCGTGCTGACCGTCCGCACTTTGGCGAGGATGCTGATCGGGCAGGCCTCCCTGAGCAACCTGAGCGGCCCGCTGACCATCGCCGACGTGGCGGGCCAGTCGGCCGAGCGCGGGCTCACGCATTACCTTGGTTTCCTGGCACTGGTCAGCGTGAGCCTGGGCGTGCTGAACCTGCTGCCGCTGCCCATGCTCGATGGCGGGCACCTCATGTATCATGCCTTCGAGGCTGCAACCGGCCGGCCTGTGCCGGACGCGTGGCTCGAAAGGCTGCAGCGCGGGGGGTTCGTCGCCCTCGTGCTCCTGATGTCGGTGGCGCTCTACAACGACGTCGCCCGCTTGTTCGGCCTGCACTGATCCTCCTCGATGTCCAGCCTGTTTCCCGTTCATCTGCTGCGCCCGCTCGTCGTCATCTCGGCCGCGGCCACCGCGAGCGTGTCTGTCGGCGCGCAAGGGGTCGAAGCCTTCACTGTCCAGGACATCCGGGTCGAGGGCCTTCAGCGTACCGACCCAGGAACAGTCTTCGGGGCCCTTCCATTTCGCATCGGCGAGAGCTACACGCCGGAGAAGGGTTCGGTGGCGCTGCGAGCGCTGTTTGCCACGGGGCTGTTCAAGGACGTGCGCATCGAGATCGACGGCCGCGTCGTCGTCGTGGTGGTCGACGAACGCCCGGTCATCTCCAACGTGACCTTCGTCGGTCTCAAGGAGTTCGACAAGGATCAGCTCGTCAAGTCGCTGAAGGACGCCGGCATCGGTGAAGGCCTGCCTTTCGACCGCGCGGTGGTCGATCGCGCCGAGCAGGAAGTCAAGCGGCAGTACCTGACGCGCAGCCTCTACGGGGCGGAGGTGGTGACGACGATCACCCCGGTGGAGCGCAACCGGGTCAACGTGACCTTCACCATCAACGAGGGTGAGGCCGCCAAGATCCGGTCGATCCGCATCGTCGGTGCGAAGGCCTTCAGCGAGTCGGCGCTGCTGTCCCTGATGGACCTCACTCCCGGCGGCTGGCTCACCTGGTACACGAAGTCCGACCGCTATTCACGCAGCAAGCTCAACGCCGACCTCGAGAAGATCCGCTCCCACTACGTCAATCGCGGCTACCTCGAGTTCGCGATCGAGTCCTCGCAGGTCACCATCTCCGCCGACAAGCAGGACATCTCGATCGCGATCTCGATCTCCGAGGGGCAGCCCTACACGGTCACGGCGGTGCGTCTGGAGGGCCAGTACCTCGGGCGCGAGGAGGAGTTCCGCCAGCGCGTGCAGGTGCGGCCCGGTCAGGCTTACCGGGGCGAGGATGTGGCCGCGACGCAGCGCGCCTTCGCCGATCTTTTCGGCCGGTTCGGATACGCCTTCGCGCGCGTCGAACCGCGGCCGGAGATCGACCGCGCCACTGGGCGCGTGGCGGTCGTTTTCGCTGCCGAGCCCCAGCGGCGGGTCTACGTGCGCCGAATCGATGTCGCAGGCAACACGCGCACGCGCGACGAGGTCGTCCGGCGGGAATTCCGCCAGCTCGAGTCTTCCTGGTACGACGGTCAGCGCATCAAGCTCTCGCGCGACCGCGTCGAGCGCCTGGGCTACTTCAAGGAAGTCAACATCGAGACGAACGAGGTGCCTGGCCAACCGGACCAAGTCGACCTCGTCATCACGGTGGAAGAGCGCCCCACCGGCAACCTGTCCTTCGGGGCGGGCTACTCCCAGACCGATCGGCTGACGTTGTCCGGCTCCGTCAAGCAGGACAACATCCTCGGCACGGGCCACTACCTGGGCGTGGAACTCAACACCAGCAAGTACAACCGCACGCTCGTGTTCAGCACGGTTGACCCCTATTTCACGGTAGATGGCATCTCGCGTGGCATCGACCTCTTCTACCGGACCACGCGGCCGTACAACAGCCTGGGTGATCAATACCAGCTGGCCACACCCGGCGGCGCCATCCGCTTCGGCGTGCCGTTCTCGGAAGTGGACACCGTGTTTTTCGGTCTGGGCCTGGAGCGCACGGAGATCCGCGCTGCGACGGCGATCCCCAACAGCTACTACCTGTACCGGGAACAGTTCGGACCGGTCAGCCATGCGGTACCGCTCACGCTCGGCTGGCAGCGTGACGAGCGCGACAGCGTGCTCACACCGACTGCCGGGCGCTACCAGCGCGTGAACCTCGAGTGGAGCGTCGCGGGCGACGTGCGCTATACGCGCACGAACCTCCAGTACCAGCAGTTCATCCCGATGCCGCTCAAGTTGTCGTTGGGTGTGAACGCCGAGCTTGGCTTCGGCAAGGGCATCGGTGGTCGACCCTTCCCGATCTTCAAGAATTTCTACGGGGGAGGGCTCGGCTCCGTGCGCGTATTCGAGCAAGGTTCCCTGGGCGTGATCGACCCCACCGGGGCCTTCATCGGCGGCGCCAAGCGGCTCAACGGGAACCTCGAGCTGTACCTGCCCGTGCCGGGCAGCGGCAACGACAAGTCGCTGCGCCTGTTCGCGTTCACCGATGCCGGCAACGTGTGGCGCGACGGCGAACCCATGGCGCTCGACTCCCTGCGCGTGTCGGCAGGCTTCGGCGTGAGCTGGCTCTCGCCGGTGGGCCCACTCAAGCTGAGCTGGGGGCGTCCGGTACGCTTCGAGCCCACGGATAGAATCCAGAAGTTCCAATTCCAGATCGGGACCGCGTTTTGATGAAGATCTCCATGAAGCACTTGTGGTGCGGTGTTGCCTGCCTGTTCCTCCTTCATGGCGCCGCGATCGCCCAGGAGTTGAAGATCGGCTACGTGAACAGCGAGCGCGTGTTGCGCGATTCGCAGGCGGCCAAGGCGGCGCAGACCAAGCTCGAGGCGGAGTTCGGCCGCCGCGACAAGGAACTCAACGACGTTGCGGCCCGGCTCAAGGCGGCAGCCGACAAGCTAGAGAAGGACTTCCCGACCCTCTCCGAGGCCGAGCGCAACCGGCGTCAGCGTGAGCTCGTCGAGCAGGACCGCGACCTGCAGCGCAAGAAGCGCGAGTTCCAGGAAGACCTGAACCAGCGCAAGAACGAGGAATACGCGGGCGTGGTCGAGCGGGCAAACCGCGTGATCCGCCAGATTTTCGAGGCGGAGAAATTCGACCTCATCATCCAGGAGGCGGTTTTCGCAGGGCCGCGTGTGGACATCACGGACAAGGTGATCCGCGCGCTGAACGGCGGCGCACCGACGAAGTGAACCGCGGGCGGCCATGGTGCGGGTGACCGCCCAGGAAGTCGCCGCGCATGTCGGGGGCGAACTCCTCGGAAACGGCCTGCACGTCCTCACCCGCATCGGGCCTCTCCAGGGGGCTGATGCATCGACCTTGAGCTTTCTGGCCCAGCCCCGATACCGCGGGCAACTTGCCGGTTCGGGAGCGGGCTGTGTGCTGGTCTCCACGGCCGAACGGGACGCCGTCATCGACCGGCCGAGTGCCGTGCTCTGTGCCGACCCGTACGTCGCCTACGCGCGGATGTCGCAGTGGTGGGCCGCGCAACGCCGTGGCGCCACGCCGCCTGGCATCCATCCGACTGCGGTGGTCGCGGCCTCGGCTCAGGTTCACGCCAGCGCACGCGTGGGACCGCTGGTCGTGGTCGAGGAAGGGGCACGGATAGGCCCCGAAGCCTGCATCGGCGCCCAGGCGTTCATCGGCGCCGGTGCCGAGATCGGTGCAGGGACTCGCCTGGCTGCACGCACGGTAGTGGGCGAGCGTTGCAGCATCGGTGCACGGGGCCTGGTGCATCCGGGGGCCGTGATCGGTGCCGATGGCTTCGGCTTCGCCGCTGCGGGTGGGCGCTGGGAGAAGATCGAACAGCTGGGCTCGGTGCGAATCGGCGACGATGTCGAGATCGGCGCCAACACGTGCATCGACCGAGGTGCCCTGGACGACACGGTCATCGAGGACGGCGTGAAGCTCGACAACCTGGTGCAGATCGGTCACAACGTCCGGGTGGGTGCACACACGGCCATGGCCGGATGTGTCGGCGTGGCTGGAAGCGCCCGCATCGGGGCCCACTGCATGCTGGGCGGCGGGGCGATCGTGCTGGGTCACCTCGAACTGGCCGACCATGTGCACGTGTCCGCCGCGACGGTGGTCACCCGCTCGATCCTGCGCCCGGGGCTCTACAGCGGCGTGTTCCCGTTCGACGACAATTCCGCCTGGGAAAAGAACGCCGCGACGCTGCGGCAACTGCACGCGCTGCGCGACCGCTTGCGTGCGCTCGAATCGAGGCTGCGTACACCACCATGATGAGCATGGACATTCACCGGGTGCTGAAGATGCTCCCGCACCGCTACCCGTTCCTGCTCGTGGACCGTGTGCTGGCCGTCGAGAAGGGCGTGAGCATCCGGGCCCTGAAGAACGTCACGATCAACGAGCCCTTCTTCAACGGGCACTTTCCGCATCGCCCCGTGATGCCCGGCGTGCTCATGCTCGAGGCTCTCGCGCAGGCCGCAGCCATCCTGTCCTTCGAGACCGAGGGTGCGGTACCGGACCAGAACACGGTGTACTACTTCGCTGGCATCGACGGTGCGCGCTTCAAGCGCCCGGTCGAGCCCGGCGACCAGCTCGTGCTCGAGGTCGCGCTGTTGCGCTCGAAGGCGCGCGTGTACAAGTACGCCGCAAGGGCGAGTGTGGATGGCGAGCTCGCCGTCGAGGCCGAACTCACCTGTACTGCACGCAACGTCGGCTGAGTCCGTGGCACGCGTTCACCCCACTGCCGTCATCGACCCGCGCGCCGACCTCGCCGAGGACGTCGCCGTCGGGCCCTATGCCGTGATCGGGTCCGAGGTCACGATCGGGGCGGGCACCACCATCGGGGCCCACTGCGTGCTCGAGGGGCCCACCACCATCGGCCGGGACAACCGCGTACATGCCCACGCGGTGCTGGGGGGTGCTCCGCAGGACATGAAGTACCGCGGCGAGGCCACGAGTCTGGTCATCGGCGACCGCAACACGATCCGTGAGTTCTGCACCTTCAACCGGGGAACGTCGCAGGACGTGGGCGTCACCCGCGTGGGCGACGACAACTGGGTCATGGCCTATGTTCACGTCGCGCATGACGTGCAGCTGGGCAGCCACACCATCCTCGCTAACAACGCGACGCTCGCCGGCCACGTGCACGTCGGCGACTGGGCAATCATCGGCGGCCTGGTGGGGGTGCACCAGTTCTGCCATGTGGGGGCGCACGCGATGGTGGGTTTCCAGAGCCGTGTCTCGCAGGATGTGCCGCCCTTCATGACGGTGGCGGGGCAGCCGCTGGAGGTGTCGGGCATCAACGCCGAGGGGCTGCGGCGTCGAGGTTACTCGCGCGAGCGGATCCAGGTGGTGCGCCGTATGCACCGCACCCTCTACCGTGACGGGCTGCGCCTCGAGGAAGCGCGTGAGGCGCTGGTTGTGCTGGCGGCCCAGGCCGAGCCCGAGTCGGCGGTGGATGTGCGAATGATGCTCGACTTCCTGGCCGCGGCCAGCCGCGGGATCGTGCGCCCGGGCGGGTGACGCCATCATGCGCGTGGCGATAGTGGCCGGCGAGGCCTCGGGGGACCTGCTGGCCTCCTTGCTGTTGCGGGGCCTGAAGGAGCGTTGGCCCGATCTGCAAGCCTTCGGCATCGGCGGGCCTCGGATGCAAGCCGCGGGCTTCCAGGCCTGGTGGCCCAGCGACAAGCTGGCGGTGCGGGGGTATGTGGAGGTCTTGCGCCATTACCGCGGGATCGCGGCGATCCGCCGCCGGCTGGCGCAGCGCCTGATCGACGAGCCTCCTGACGTCTTCATCGGCGTCGATGCCCCGGACTTCAATCTCGGGCTCGAGCGGACCTTGCGCGAGGCGGGGGTCCGTACCGTGCATTTCGTGTGTCCGTCGATATGGGCATGGCGCGGCGGGCGTGCGCGCACGCTCGCACGCAGCGCCGACCTCGTGCTGTGCCTGTTCCCGTTCGAGCCGGCGCTGCTGGCGCGCCACGGGGTGCCGGCGGCTTACGTAGGGCACCCGCTGGCGGACGCCATACCGTCTGAGCCGCCGCGCGCGCAGGCCCGGGCGGCGCTGGGCCTGGGGGACGCCGCCACCGTGCTTGCGGTGCTTCCCGGCAGCCGGCGCTCGGAGATCGCCTACATCGCCCCTGTGCTGCTCGAGGCAGCGGCACGACTGGTCACCCTACACCCGGGCGTGCAGCCTGTGCTGCCCGTGGCGCCCGGCTTGCGTCCCTTGCTGGAGCCGCTTGTCGCGCGCCACGCCCCGGCAGGCCTGCGGCTGGTCGATGGGTGCTCACACGAGGTGCTCGCGGCCTGCGATGTCGCGCTGGTGGCCAGTGGTACGGCCACGCTCGAGGCGGCGCTGTTCAAGCGGCCGATGGTCATCGCCTATCGGATGCACCCCCTCAGCTGGGCCTTGATGAAGCGCATGGCGTACCAGCCCTGGGTCGGCCTGCCCAACATCCTGTGCGAGGAGTTCGTCGTCCCGGAACTCATCCAGGAGGCCTGCACGGCCCAGGCACTGGCACGGGAGGCGGCGGCGTGGCTGAACGATCCGGCGCGCGTTGCACGCCTGGTCAGCCGCTTCCGCGACCTGCACTCGACCCTGCGCCAGGACACCGCGCGCCGTGCCACCGATGCACTCGCCCAAGCGATCGGCGCCTGAACAACTCGTGCTCCCATGGGCCCGCCCGGGGCTCGTCGCAGGGGTGGACGAGGCCGGGCGCGGCCCGCTGGCTGGCCCGGTCGTGGCAGCGGCAGTCATCCTCGACGAGCATGCGCCTGTTCACGGCTTGGCGGACTCCAAGGCCCTCACGGCGTCTCGGCGCGAGCGGCTCGAGGCACAGATCATGGCGAGGGCGCTGTGCGTGGCCATCGGCGAGGCGTCGGTCGAGGAGATCGACGCGAGCAACATTCTTCAGGCAACGATGCTGGCGATGCAGCGCGCGGTCCAGCGCCTGCGGCTGCGCCCGTCCCGGGTGCTTGTGGACGGCAATCGTCTGCCCGTGCTGCCGGTGGCGGCCGAGGCCATCGTCGGCGGGGACGCGAAAGTCGACGCCATCTCGGCGGCCTCGATCGTGGCGAAGGTGCACCGGGACCGCCTGTGCCTGGAGCTCGACCGCCGGTGGCCGCAGTATGGCTTTGCCGCGCACAAGGGCTACGGGTCGGCCCGGCATCTTCAGGCGCTGGCGGTGCACGGGGCGTGCCCGGCCCACCGTCGCAGTTTTGCACCGGTGCAGCGCGTGCTGGGCATGGCCATGCCGAGCTCGATGCCGACCGCGGAGGGGCCGTGCGCGTCCTGAGCTCTGCCCAGAACCCACTCCTGCAGCGCGTGCGCCGATTGGCGCACGAGCCCGGGGCCTACCGTGCGCTCGGCCAGGTGTGGGTCGAGGGTGAGCACTTGTGCGAGGCGTTGTTCATGCGCGGCTGGAGCGCTGAGACGGCCGTGTTGTCCGACTCGGGTGCCGGCGTGCCACGGCTGCTGGCCTTGGCGGTTCGCGCCCGACAGACCGTGCGTGTGCCCGATGCCTTGTACACCCGCTTCAGCGGGTTGCCCGCCCCGGCAGGCATCGGCATGCTCGTGACGTGGCAGCCGAATACGCAGCCCCTGCAGGCGGTGCCGTCCGTGGTGCTGGACCGGTTGCAGGACGCCGGCAACGTGGGCAGCGTCCTGCGCAGTGCGAGCGCACTGGGTTTCAAGCAGGTGCTGGCGTTGAAGGGCACGGCGGGCCTGTGGTCTCCCAAGGTTCTGCGCGCTGGAATGGGTGCCCAGTTCGGCCTGACGTTGCATGAAGGGCTGGAGGAGGCGGCACTGGATATGCTCGCGGCGCTGCCGCTGCCCCTGGTGGCGGCGAGTCCCCATGCGGCCCAGACACTGGGCCGCTCACCGTTGCCGTGGCCTTGCGCCTGGGTGTTCGGGCACGAAGGGCAGGGCCTGGCGGCGGCCCTTCGGGTCCGTTGCGCGAGCGAGGTGAGCATCCCGCAGCCTGGAGGCGAGGAGTCGTTGAACGTGGCGGCGGCTGCCGCGGTGTGCTTGTACGAATCGGTGCGGACTCGGGGCTGAGCCCTGACGCGCGCACGAGCCTCGGACCCCGCGGGAGGGGTGACGAGGGCGCGGGAATGCCGGCCCGGGCAAAGGGGTGGTGTGCGCAGCGGCTAGTACACAAGCCGGTCCGGGCGGATGTCGCGCAGGATCGTGGTGGCGATCTCCTCGATGGACTTGTGCGTCGACGACAGCCAGCCGATGCCTTCCCGTCGCATCATCGCCTCCGCCGCGGAGACCTCGTAGCGGCAGTTCTCTAGCGCGGCATAGCGGCTGCCAGGGCGTCGCTCATGGCGGATCTGGGCAAGCCGGTCGGGGTCGATGGTCAGGCCGAAGCACTTGGCACGATGAGGCGCGAGGGAGCCGGGCAGCCGGCCGCGCTCGAAGTCCTCGGGTATGAGCGGGTAGTTCGCCGCCTTGATGCCGTGCTGCATGGCCAGGTACAGGCTCGTGGGCGTCTTGCCGGACCGGCTGACGCCCACCAGGATCACATCGGCGGACTCCAGGTTGCGCGCGGACTGGCCATCGTCGTGGGCCAGGGAGAAGTTGATGGCCTCGATGCGCTCGTGGTACTCCTGGCTGCGCGCAGCGTCGGAAAACCTCCCGACACGGTGGCTCGACTTCATGCCCAGTTCGTGCTCGAGCGGCTCGACGAAGGTGCGGATCATGTCCAGCACGAGTCCCGCGCACTCCGGCGAGGCCAACACCTCTCGAACCTCGTCGTTCGCGAGCGTGATGAAGACAAGCGGCCGCCTTCCCTCTGCGTGGGCGGTGGTGGCGATCTCCTCGCGTACGGCTCTGGCCTTGTCGACCGTGTCCACGAACGGGCGCCGGACATGCCGCGGCTTGATCGGGAACTGCGCCAGGATGGAATTGCCGAAGGTCTCGGCGGTGATCCCGGTGCCGTCCGAGATGAAGAAAGCCGTCCTGTCCGACATGCGCACCTCGATTTGCTCCGGCGCACGTGCAGCGCCCACCAAAACCCTACAATCCCGCGGAATATAGCCTCGCCGCCGCCCTTCGCCTGCCTCCCATGACCGCCCGCCGACAAGAACAGCCAGAGGCGGAAGGCGTGGGCCCCAGGATGCGCGCGAAAGCCCCGAATTCTCATCAAGGAGCTTTCCCATGTCCCCTGCGCACCTGGCGACCGCCCTGGTCGTACCCTTTGAAGACCTGAGGATGACCGATGTCGAGGCGGTCGGTGGCAAGAACGCCTCCCTCGGCGAACTGATCAGCCAGCTGGCGGCCTCGGGAGTCCGCGTGCCCGGTGGTTTCGCCACCACCGCCCATGCGTTTCGCCTGTTCCTGCAGCAAGACGGGTTGGCTGCGCGCATCCATGCCGCGCTCGACGCACTGGACCACGATGACGTGCGGGCGCTGGCCGAAACCGGGCAGCGGGTGCGCCAGTGGGTGCTCGACACCCCGTTCCCGCCGGAGTTGGAGGTGGCGGTGCGCGAGGCTTTCCAGCGCCTGGCGAGGCCTGCCGGGGCCGAAGTCTCCTTCGCGGTGCGTTCGTCGGCGACGGCAGAGGACTTGCCCGATGCCTCGTTCGCGGGGCAGCAGGAGACCTTTCTCAACGTGGTGGGCATCGACGACATCCTGCATCGCATCAAGGAGGTGTTCGCGTCCCTCTACAACGACCGCGCGATCAGCTACCGCGTGCACAAGGGCTTCGCCCACGCGGAAGTCGCGCTGTCGGCTGGCATCCAGCGCATGGTCCGATCCGACCTGGGGTCGGCTGGCGTGATGTTCACGATCGACACCGAGAGCGGCTTCCCGGATGTGGTGTTCATCACCTCCAGCTATGGCCTGGGCGAGACGGTGGTGCAGGGTGCGGTCAACCCGGACGAGTTCTACGTCCACAAGCCTGCACTGCGTGCCGGCCGCCTGCCGATCATCCGCCGCAGCCTGGGCTCCAAGCTCATCCGGATGCAGTTCGCCAGCGAGCAGGAGCGCGCCGCCACCGGCCGGCTCGTCTCGACTTTCGACACCCCGCCCGAGTTGCGCAATCGATACTCGCTGACCGACGCGGACGTGATCGAGCTCGCGCGCTACGCGCTCGTCATCGAGCAGCACTACGGCCGCCCCATGGACATCGAATGGGGCAAGGATGGTGCCGACGGGCTGCTGTACATCCTGCAGGCACGGCCGGAGACGGTTAAGAGCCAGGGTGCCAACGCCGTTGAGCAACGCTATCGCCTCAAGAGTACCGGGCCTGTCCTCGCCGAGGGCCGTGCGATCGGGCAGAAGATCGGCACCGGCCGCGCGCGGCTCGTCACGGCGCTGGACCAGATGGACCAGGTGCAGCCCGGGGACGTGCTGGTCACCGACATGACGGACCCGAACTGGGAGCCGGTGATGAAGCGGGCAAGCGCCATCGTCACCAACCGCGGTGGGCGCACCTGCCACGCGGCCATCATCGCGCGCGAACTGGGGATTCCGGCCGTGGTCGGCTGCGGCGATGCCACAGACACGATTCCCGACGGCGCGCTCGTGACGGTGGCCTGTTCGGAGGGCGACACCGGCCACGTCTATGACGGGCTGCTCGAGACCGAAGTCAAGGAGATCCGTCGCGGCGAGATGCCGCACTGCCCGGTCAAGCTGATGATGAACGTAGGCAACCCGCAGCTTGCCTTCGATTTCGCGCAGATGCCCAACTCGGGGGTCGGCCTCGCTCGCCTCGAGTTCATCATCAACAACAACATCGGCGTGCACCCGAAGGCGATCCTCGACTACCCGAACATCGACCCGGAGCTGAAGAAGGCGGTGGAGTCGGTGGCGCGCGGCCATGCCTCGCCGCGGGCGTTTTATGTCGACAAGCTGGCCGAAGGCGTGGCGACGATCGCGGCTGCCTTCTGGCCCAAGCCGGTCATCGTGCGGTTGTCCGACTTCAAGAGCAACGAGTACCGCAAGCTGATCGGCGGTACCCGTTACGAGCCCGACGAGGAGAACCCGATGCTGGGGTTCCGCGGTGCGAGCCGCTACATCAGCGGCGACTTCAGCGATGCCTTCGGCATGGAGTGCGAAGCGTTGCGTCGCGTACGCCAGGACATGGGCCTGAGCAACGTCGAGATCATGGTTCCGTTCGTGCGCACCGTGAAGCAGGCCGCGTCCGTGGTGAGCATGCTGGCGGATCGGGGCCTCAAGCGCGGTCAGGATGGCCTGCGGTTGATCATGATGTGCGAGGTGCCGAGCAACGCGATCCTCGCCGACCAGTTCCTCGAGCACTTCGACGGCATGTCCATCGGCTCGAACGATCTCACGCAACTCACGCTCGGCCTGGACCGCGACTCCGGGCTCGAATCGCTGGCCAGTGACTTCGACGAGCGTGATCCGGCGGTGAAGGCGCTCATCGCGCGCGCCATTGCGGCCTGCCGCGCCACGGGCAAGTACGTCGGCATCTGCGGACAAGGCCCCAGCGACCATCCGGACTTTGCGGACTGGCTCGCTCGCGAGGGCATCGTGTCGATATCGTTGAACCCGGATTCTGTCGTCGATACGTGGCATCGCCTGGCAGGTGCCGGTAGCAACGGCTAGGTCTCCGGTCTGACCCGAACAGGGTCTGCCCGGGGCGGGAAAGTCCGGGGCATTCCGGCGGAGTGTGGCCGGGAATCGTCAGAAGTCAGTAAGGCGTGGACTCGACAGTCCGCGCGCTTCACAAATGTTGACATTCCTCAAAGTCCTCCAGCTGGTCTTGTACATAGCGCTGCTCGCCTTGGCGGGGCAGGGGCTGCTGTACGTGCTGGCAGGGGAGCGGCGCGACGCCAACCTCTTCTATCGCCTGCTGCAGGTGGTGTCCAAACCCTTCACGGCTCCGGTGCGTCGTCTCACCCCTGCCAAGGTGGCCGACCAGCACGTGCCCATCGTCACCTTCTTCCTGCTCGTCGTGGTGTACGCGGTGGTCACCTTCGAAATCATCAACCTCTGCGTGCAGTCGCAGATGGCGGGTTGCCGATGAACCGCCTGCCCTACTGGTGGTCGAAGTGGCAGGCCATGGCGTGCCTCGCGCTGGGCATGCGTGACCGTGCCCTGCAGATCTTCGACGAGATGGTGCGGCACTGGCCTGACGATGCGTATGTCCGGGCGAGCCGTGCGCACCTGCATGCGGAGTCCGGCCGGTTGCCGCAGGCCTTGGAGGACTCCGCGCGGCTGGTGGCGCTGCACCCCGGCAATGCCCACCACTGGTACAACCACGCGTACCTGCTGGAGCGTGCGAGTCGGCTGGAAGAGTCCCTGGAGGCTTTTCGCCGAGCCACGGAGCTCTCCCCGAAACTGGACCTGGCGTGGTACGGCATGGGCCTGGTGCTGATCCAGCTGCGCCGTTTCGACGAGGCCGTGCCCGTCCTCACCCGCAACACCGAATTGCAGCCCATGAGCCCGTACGGCTGGTACCAGCTGGCCCGGGTTCATGTCGATCGTCATGACCCCGAAGCGGCGGTGAAGATCATTCGCCACCTCAAGGGGTTCGAACCCAAGGTCGCTGCGCAGCTCGAGCGCGAGACCGGGTTGCTGGCCGGCAGCCCCGCCTCCTGAGGCGGGTGGCCGGCATGACGAGCGGGAAGGCCTTCGGCTGCAAGGCGTGTGCGCGAGCGCACGTCGGTCGATTCGAGTGGACCGCCCTCGGGCGGATGCAGCAACGAAAGGGGTATCGACATGCAGGTGAGTGAGAACCACCAGCGTTACTGGCAGAAGAACCTCCGGATCACGGCCATCCTGCTGGCGATCTGGTTCTTCGTCACGTACGTCATCGGGTATTTCGCCCGTGACTTGAACTTCACGTTCTTCGGTTGGCCGTTCAGCTTCTGGGTCGCATCCCAGGGCTCGCTGGTCGTATACGTGATCATCATCTGGTTCTACGCGCGCTACATGAACACGCTGGACCAGGAACACGGCGTCGCCGAGGAGGACTGACCATGGCAGGCCTGAGTTTCGACGCCCAGGAGGGCGTGAGCAACAAGGAGGCCAATGCGGCCTTCAAGAAGCAGCTGAACAAGGTGTACGGCTGGTACACCGGCGGCTTCATCGTCTTCGTCATCGCGCTGGCGGTGTTGGAGCAGTTCGGCATGAGCCGGGGCACCATCGGCCTCGTCTTCCTGCTGGCCACCGTGGCTCTCTATGCCGGCATCGGCATCATGAGCCGCACCAACGATGCCGCGGAGTACTACGTGGCCGGGCGTCGTGTGCCTGCCATCTACAACGGCATGGCCACCGGTGCGGACTGGATGAGCGCGGCCTCCTTCATCGGGATGGCCGGTACGCTGTACCTGCAAGGGTATGGCGGCCTCGCGTTCATCATGGGCTGGACGGGCGGCTATTGCCTGGTGGCGCTCTTCCTGGCGCCGTACCTGCGCAAGTTCGGGCAGTTCACGATCCCCGACTTCCTGGGCGCACGTTATGACGGCAACCTGCCGCGTTTCATCGGCATCCTGATCGCCATCGTCTGTTCCTTCGTGTACGTGGTGGCGCAGATCTACGGGGTGGGCCTGATCACGACCCGGCTGTCCGGCCTGGCGTTCGAGATCGGCATCTTCGTCGGCCTGGGCGGCATCCTGGTGTGCTCGTTCCTGGGCGGGATGCGCGCGGTCACGTGGACGCAGGTGGCGCAGTACATCATCCTGATCATCGCCTACATGATCCCGGTGGTGTGGCTCTCGGTGAAGCAGACCGGTTTCCCCATCCCGCAGGCCATCTACGGCTTCCAGCTGCAGAAGGTCACCGAGCGCGAGAAGCAGCTGATCGACGACCCCAAGGAAAAGGAAGTCATCGCCGTCTTCAAGAAGCAGTCGGATGACCTGGCTGCCAAGCTGAAGGACGTGCCGGCTGCGCTGAAGGCCGACAAGGAGGCCGCCGCCAAGAAGGTGGAGGACCTGAAGGCCGCCAACGCGCCGGTCGCCGAGATCCAGGCGGCCGAAAAGGCGCTTGCGGGGCTGCCGAAGGACGACGCAGCCGCCAAGGACGCCTGGACGCGTGCGAAGGCCGCGGCCGACGCACGGGCCAGGCCTCTTGCGGGCATGCCGCGCCACGCACAGCAGTACGCGGGTGATCCGAACGGCGACGAGAAGGCGCAGAAGGCCTACAGCACCTCCCGCGCGAACTTCCTGGCCCTCGTGTTCTGCCTGATGGTGGGCACGGCCGCGCTGCCCCACATCCTGATGCGCTACTACACCACGCCCTCGGTGAAGGAAGCGCGTCAGTCGGTGACGTGGTCGCTGTTCTTCATCTTCCTGCTGTACTTCACGGCACCGGCCCTGGCCGTGCTCGTCAAGTACGAGGTCTTCCACGTGCTGGTGGGCACGCCGTTCGACAAGCTGCCGGCGTGGATCGCGGCCTGGCAGAAGGTCGATCCGACCCTGCTGTCGGTGACGGACGTCAACAAGGACGGCATCTTCCAGCTTGGTGAGATGCGCATCGGCGGTGACATCATCGTACTGGCCACTCCGGAGATTGCGGGTCTGCCGTACGTGATCTCTGGCCTGGTGGCTGCAGGTGGCCTGGCTGCTGCGCTGTCCACTGCCGACGGCCTGCTGCTGACCATCGCCAACGCCCTCTCGCACGACCTGTACTACAAGATGATCGACCCCAACGCCCCGACCTC
>JBDKFA010000307.1:0-19939 GCA_039798945.1 Pseudomonadota bacterium | reverse complement strand
CCAAGGCCCCGCTGTCCGAGTCCTTCGGCCAGTGGAAGAACCTGAAGATCGTGCTGCTGGCCCTGTTCGGCCTGGTCGCCGGTCAGGCCGTGGTGTGGTACTCGGGCCAGTTCTACGCGCTCTTCTTCCTGCAGAACGTGCTCAAGGTCGACGGCTCGACGGCCAACATCCTGGTGGCCGTGTCGCTGATCATCGGCACCCCGTTCTTCGTCGTCTTCGGCACCTTGTCCGACCGCATCGGCCGCAAGCCGATCATCATGGCCGGCCTCGCGCTGGCGGTGCTGACGTACTTCCCGCTGTTCAGCGCCCTCACCGAAGCGGCCAACCCGAAGCTCGCCGCCGCGCAGCGCAGCGCCAAGATCACCGTCTCGGTGGACCCGGCCCAGTGCTCGTTCCAGGGCAGCCCGATCGCGCGTGACGTCGACTTCACGAGTTCGTGCGACATCGCCAAGCGCACGCTGGCGCAGTCCTCGGCCAGCTACGAGACCGTCGCGGCCCCGGGGCAGGGCGCCAAGGTGCAGATCGGCGACAAGACCCTCGAGGTGCCCACCGGCGTGCTCACGGCTGGCGGCCACAAGTTCGACGAGGCCAGCGGCAAGGCCATCGCGGCCTTCAAGAAGGACGTCGCCGACGCGATGAAGGCTGCCGGCTACCCGCCCAAGGCCGACCCGATCCCCTTCGGCTCGAGCGGGTGGTGGAAGGTGGTGGGCATCCTGTCGATCCTCGTGATCTACGTGACGATGGTCTACGGCCCGATCGCGGCGATGCTCGTCGAGTTGTTCCCCACGCGCATCCGCTACACCTCGATGAGCCTGCCGTACCACATCGGCAACGGCTGGTTCGGCGGCCTGATGCCCACCATCGCCTTCGCCATGGTCGCGCAGAACGGGAACATCTACCACGGCCTGTGGTACCCGATCACGATCGCGGCCATCACCTTCGTCATCGGCATGATCTTCGTGCGCGAGACCAAGGACCGCGACATCTTCGCCAACGACTGACCCCGGCACACGAAGGAAGTCCCATCATGTGGAAGCTGATACTCGGGTTCATCGCCTTCGCGGCCCTGGCGCTGTTCGTGCTGTCCAAGGGCGGCGACATCGACATGGGCGGTGAGAAGCACGGCATCGATGCGCATCCGCCTGCGGCAGCGTCCGCACCGGCTGCTGCACCGGCGCCCGCGCCAACCGGGGGTGCGTCGGCTGCACAGGGGACGGCCGAGGCTGCAGCCTCGGCGGCCCCCCGCTGAACGCCCCTGTCGACTTGGCCGGTTTACGGCCCGGCCAACGGCCGGCCGCGCGCCCGACGCACGGCCGGCCGTTTGCGTTCAGGGCGCCTTCGCGCCTTCCCGGGCGACGTCGGTGTCGAAGTCGGCGCCTGCCATCGCAGCCCAGCCCGGGTAGACGGCTTCGAAGTCGCGCACCAGGTCGGCCAGCGGCAGGTCGTCGAAGCTGCCGCGCTGATGCACGTATTCCATGTGCCGGTTGCCGGCACGGTCGTAGGGGTGGTAGAGCGAGTCCGCGTGGCCGTCCCAGTCCAGCGGCAACAGGCCGAAGCGCTCGCACAGCGTCAGGTTGAAGGCCGGGGTGCACTTGCGCCACGCCCCGTCGATCCACAGCTCGGTGTAGCCGTGCCAGATGAAGAGGTCCGTCTTCATCGTGCGGCGCAGCCGCTCCGTGCTCAGGTGGTTGCGCACGTCGGCGAAGCCCAGCCTTGCCGGGATACCGGCGGCGCGCGCCGCCGCGGTCAGCAGCGCGCTCTTCGTCACGCACCATCCGGTGCCCAGTGCCAGCACGGTACTCGCCCGCATGCCCGAGGGCGACAGGTCGATGCGATAGGGGTCGTACCGGAACCCGTCTCGCACCGCCAGGTACAGGGCCACGGCCCGGCTGCGGACACCCGCGCCGACGGCGTGGGCCTGCGCGAAGGCCCTCACGGCTGGATGGTCGCTGTCGATCAGCGTGGTGGGCTCGAGCGTGCGGGGGAGGGGGTGCATGGGCGGAGCCGGTGAGCCGGCGCAACGGGGCGTGTCCCAGGCATCGTAACGTGGGCCATGGCCGGTGCTGGTGCCTCACCCGATCCCCGCCAGGAAACGCCAGACCGCCCCGGGCATCCTGGTGCCCCCGCGGGGGGGCATGCCGCGTGTGCCCAGGACTTGGGGGCTCAGGAGGCCGCCGCGCGGGTCCTGGCCCACAAGTACCTGCAGCCGGGCGAACTCGAGGTGGGGCAGGTGTTCGAGCGGGTGGCGCGCGCGTTGGCCCGGGCCGAGCCCGTCGGGCAGCGTGAGGCGCGGCAGGCCGAGTTCCTGCAGGCGATGCAGGCCGGCCTGTTGCCCTCGGGGCGCATCCTGGCCACCGCGGGCACGGCCTCACGGGGCACGCTGGCGAGCTGTTTCGTGCAGCCGCTGGGGGATTCGATCTTCCACACCGAAGGCGGCCACCCCGGCATCTACGTCGCACTGGCCGAGGCCACCGAGACGATGCGCCGCGGCGGCGGCGTGGGCTACGACTTCTCGCGCATCCGGCCGCGGGGGTGCGCGGTGCGAGGCACGGGCGGGCTGGCCAGCGGGCCGCTGAGCTTCCTGCAGGTCTTCGAATGCAGTGCCTCGACGATCCAGGCGCCGGGTGCGCGCAGCGGGGCACAGATGGCCGTCCTGCGTTGCGACCATCCGGACATCCTGGGCTTCATCGATGCCAAGAGCCGCGGCGGGCTCGTGCACTTCAACCTGTCGGTCGGGGTGACGGATGCCTTCATGCGGGCGGTCCAGCACGACGAGCGGTGGCCGCTCGTGCACACGTCGGCGCCCGCGGGTCAGGCCGCTTCGGTCGGCCACACGACCCCGCCCGCCCTGCCCGCCAACCCGCTGCGCGCCGACGGGCGGTGGACCCATGCCGAACTGCCCGCCCGCACCGTGCTGGCGCGCCTGGCCGAGGCGGCCTGGTCGCATGGCGACCCCGGCGTGCTCTTCCTGGACACGATTGCGCGGGACAACCCGCTGCAGGGCCTGGAGGCGCTGAACGCCACCAATCCCTGCGGCGAACAGCCCCTGCCGCCCTACGGCGGCTGCTGCCTGGCTTCGATCGACCTGACCCGCCTCGTCCGCCGTCCCTTCACCGCCGAGGCGAGCCTGGACGCACAGGCCCTGCACGGCCTGGCCCGCACGGCGGTGCGGATGCTCGATGACGCGCTGGAGATCGCGGCATGGCCGCTGCCCGCCCAGCACGAGCAAGCCCGCGCCAAGCGGCGCATCGGGCTCGGCTTCACCGGCCTGGGCGATGCGCTGGCGATGCTCGGCCTGCGCTACGGCAGTGCCGCCTCGTGCCGCCTCGCGGCGCATGTGGCCGAGACGTTGCGCGATGCCGCCTACGAGGCCTCCGTGGATCTCGCCATCGAGCGCGGAGCCTTTCCGATGTTCGACGCCCACCGGTATCTGGACGCGACTTCGTTCGCGGCACGGCTTCCCGAGGCGCTGCGCGCGCGCATCCGCGTGCACGGGCTGCGGCACTCGCACCTGCTGGCCATTGCCCCCACCGGCTCGATCAGCCTGGCGCTGGCCGACAACGTGAGCCCAGGCATCGAGCCCGTGCAGGCGTGGCAGGGGCGGCGCCGCCTGCGCACGGGCCCCGCTTCGCCACAGGAGGTGGAGGTGGAGGACCGCGCCTGGCGGCTGTGGCGCCAGGCGCAAGGGCCCGATGCGCCGTTGCCCGAGGCCTTCGTCAGCGCACCACGGGTCGAGCCGATGGCGCAGCTGGCGGTGGCCGCGGCTGTGGCCCCGTACGTGGACGGCGGCATCTCCAAGACGCTCGCGCTGCCCGAGCCGTGCGACGCCGCTCAGGTGCGCGCGTGCATCGTGCAGGCGTGGCACGCCGGACTGAAGGGCCTGACGGTGTTCCGCGCGAACCCCGTCACCGGGAGCGTGTTCAGCCCGTGAAGAGCTGCTGGTGCTGCGCCCGCAGCAGGTTCTTCTGCACCTTGCCCATCGCGTTGCGGGGCAGTTCGCCGACGATGAAGACCCGCTTGGGCACCTTGAAGTTGGCGATCCGGCCCTTCAGTGACGCCAGGATCGATGCGGGGTCGGGCGTGGCGCCGGGCCGAGGCACCACCACGGCCACCACCGCCTCGCCGAAGTCCGGGTGTGGCACCCCGACCACCGCCGTCTCGGCCACCCCGGGCAGTTCGTTGATCACGCCTTCGACCTCGGCCGGGTAGACGTTGTAGCCGCCGCTGATGATGAGATCCTTGCTGCGGCCGACGATCGTCACGCGGCCCTCCGCGTCCATGCGGCCGACGTCGCCGGTCTTGAACCACAGGTCGGGCGTGAACTCCTCGGCCGTCTTCTCCGGCATGCGCCAGTAGCCCTTGAACACGTTGGGGCCCTTGACCTCGATGCCTCCCACCTCGCCGGCGGCCACCGGCATGCCGCGGTCGTCGCGCACGCGCACGCCCACGCCCGGCAGGGCAAAGCCCACCGTGCCGCCCACGCGCTCGCCGTCGGCGGCGCGGCAGGGGTTGGAGGTCAGCATCAGCGTCTCGCTCATGCCGTAGCGCTCCAGGATCACGTGGCCGGTGCGGGCGGTCCAGGCGTCGAAGGTTTCCTTCAGCAAGGGCGCCGAGCCGCTGATGAACAGGCGCATCCCGGCACAGGCGGCGCGGCCGAGCGCCGGTTCGGCCAGCATGCGCACGTACAGCGTGGGCACGCCCATGAAGACGGTGGCGTCCTTCAGCCGTGCGACGGTGGCCGCCGCATCGAAGCGGGAGAACCAGATCATGCGGCTGCCGTTGAGCAGCGCGCCGTGGATCGCGACGAACAGCCCGTGCACGTGGAAGATCGGCAGCGCGTGGATCAGCACGTCGCCGGGCCGCCAGTCCCAGTAGGCCTTGAGCACGCGCGCGTTGCTCAGCAGGTTGCCGTGCGTGAGCATCGCCCCCTTGCTGCGACCGGTGGTGCCGCTGGTGTAGAGGATCGCAGCCAGGTCGTCCGCGCGCCGCTGCACCGGCTCGTGCCGGTCGCTGTGGAAGGCAGCGCGATCGAGCAAGGTGCCCGAGATGTCGTCGTCGAGGGTGTAGACCTGACGCGTTCCGGCACGGAAAGCGAGCTTGCTGACCCAGGGGAAGTTGCCGCTCGTGCACACCACGACGGCCGGCTCGGCATTGCCGAGGAAGTACTCGATCTCGGCCGACTGGTACGCGGTGTTCAGCGGCAGGAACACGAGGCCGGCGCGCAGCACCCCGAGGTACAGCATCAGCGCCTCGACGCTCTTGTCCGTCTGCACGGCCACGCGCGCGCCGTCGGGCAGTTCGAGCGAGGCCAGCAGGTTGGCGATCATCGCGCTCGCTCGGTCGAGGTCGCGCCACGTGTACAGGCGCGGCGCGCCCGCGCCGTCGGCGGTCTCGATGGCGACCGCGTCCAGGTCGGCGGGGAAGGCGCGGCGCAGTGCCACGAAGAGGTTGTCGTTGCTCATGACGAAAGGGCAAGCATCGTTCGTGCCGGCCCAGGCAGGGCGCGGCGAGGAGACGGTTCCAGGCGGTGGCGGCAGACCGTCGGCGCAGGCCTGCCGAGCCTCAGTCGAGCTTGGCGCCCGAGCTCTTCACCACATCGGCCCAGCGCTTGATCTCGCTGCCGACGAACCTGCCGAAGTCCTCGCCCCACAGGTTCGGGGTTTCGGTGCCCAGGCCCGTCCAGGTGGCCTTCAGTTCATCGGAGTTCAGCGCCTTGCGCATCTCCGCCTGCATGGCGGCGACGAGCTCGCGCGGCGTGCTCCTGGGAGCCCAGATGCCGTACCAGGTGGCGACCTTGTAGTCCTTCACGCCGCCTTCCGGCGCCGTGGGGAGGTCCGGAAAGCCGGGGGCGCGTTTGTCGGCGGCCACCGCGATGCCGCGGATGCGGCCGGCCTTGATGTGGGCGGCCGACGAGCCCAGGCCATCGAACATCACGTCCACCTGGCCGGCGATCAGGTCCTGCAGGGCCGGGCCGGCGCCGCGGTAGGGAATGTGCGTGATGAAGGTCTGCGTCTGCAGCTTGAAGAGCTCGCCGGCCAGGTGGTGAGAGGTGCCGTTGCCGGCCGAGCCGTAGTTCAGCCGCCCCGGGTTCTTGCGTACGAAGTCGAGGAACTGGGCGAGGGTCGTGGCCTGAACCTTCTGCGGGTTCACGACGATCACCTGGGGCACGCTGGATACGAGGCCGACCGGGATGAAGTCCTTCTCGATGTCGTAGTCGAGCTTCGGGTACATGGCAGGGGCGATCGCGTGGTGCACCGCGCCCATGAAGAAGTTGTGTCCGTCGGCTGAGGCGCGCGCCGCGAGCCCGGCGCCCAGCGTGCCACCGGCGCCGCCCTTGTTGTCGATGACGAACTGCTTGCCGGTGTTGCGGCTCATGGCGGCGAACAGCGGGCGTGCGAAGGCGTCCGTCCCCCCGCCCGGCGGGAACGGGACGACGATGGTGACCGGCTTGCCGGGCCAGGCGGCCTGGGCGCGCGCCACCGGCAACCCCAGGCACGAGGCCGCTCCGGCCAGCAGCAGTTGACGTCGGGCGAGGGGGGGACGTGACATGAAGGGTCTCCGCAAAGAAAAACCGCCCATGGTGCCATGGGCGGGCGCATGGGCGTCAGCGGGGTTCCCCCGGGGCCGCAGGGGGCGGCGCGGCAGCCCAGCGCGCGGAGGCGCCACAATCACAGTCCTGATGGTCCAGGAGCCCCCCCCTGCTGTCGCCGGCACGCGCCCCGGGGCAGCGTCCCTGCCTGAAGACGCGGAGGCGCTGCTGCGTCTGGCTGCGCGCAGCATGTTCGACGTCTTCGCGCGCGCCGCGATGGGCATGCTGGTGGTCGATCGCGAGCACCGCGTCGTCTGGATCAGCGAGGGGTACAAGACCTTCCTGCCGGCCCTGGGCTTTGCGCACGAGGGCGAGTTCGTCGGCAAGCGCGTCGAGGAGGTGGTGCCCAACACCATGATGGCGCAGGTCATCGAGTCCGGGCGGCCCATCATGGTGGACCTGCTCAGCAACAAGGCGGGCACCTTCCTCGTGAGCCGGCTGCCGCTTCGCGACGAGGCAGGGGGGGTCATCGGCGCCCTCGGGCTCGTGCTGATGGACCACCCCGAGACGACGATGCAGCCGCTGATGACCAAGTTCTCGCGCCTGCAGGCCGAGCTGGACACCGCGCGGCGCCGCCTGGCCGAGCAACGGCGCCCGCGGCACACCATCGCGAGCTTCATCGGCACGAGCCCGGCCGCCATGGAGGTCAAGCGCCAGGCGCGGCGTGCCGCTCCCACCGACGCCACCGTGCTGCTGCTGGGGGAGACGGGCACCGGCAAGGAGCTGCTGGCGCAGGCGCTGCACGCGGCCAGCCCGCGGGCCGACCGGCCTTTCGTCGGCGTGAACATCGCCGCCGTCCCGGAGAGCCTGCTGGAGGCCGAATTCTTCGGCGTGGCGCCCGGGGCCTACACCGGGGCCGACCGCAAGGGGCGGGACGGCAAGTTCAAGCTCGCCGACGGGGGTACGCTCTTCCTGGACGAGATCGGTGACATGCCGATGGCGCTGCAGTCCAAGCTGCTGCGTGTGCTGCAGGAGCAGGAGGTCGAGCCGCTCGGCTCGAACCGCCTGGAGCGTGTGGACGTGCGCGTGATCGCGGCGACCAGCCGCGAGCTCGAGGCGATGGTGGCGAGGGGCGATTTCCGGGCCGACCTGTACTACCGGCTGAACGTGCTGCCGATCCGGCTGCCGGCGCTGCGCGAGCGCCTTCAGGATCTGGAGGCCCTGGTGGAGGCTCTCGTGGAGGACATCGCGCGCCGCACCGGCCTGCCCGCGCGCAGCCTGTCGCCCGAGGCGCTGGAGCTGCTCGCGCGTCAGCCCTGGCCCGGCAACATCCGTGAGCTGCGCAACGCCCTGGAGCAGGCCATCCTGATGACCGATGACCTCGTGCTCGGTCCGGATCATTTCGGGCGCCTGGCACGCGCCGTCGATGGCCATGGCGCGACGGGCCGTCCCGGGGACTTGGCAAGGCCGGCGCCCGGTGCCGCCGCGCTGGCGGGTGCGGCAGCCGGGGGTGCCGCCCTGTCGCGGCCCTTGTCGGTTCAGCTCGAGGAAGTGGAGCGGGCAGCGATCGCGGCCGCGCTGCGTGCGAGCCGTGGCAACCGGGCCGCCGCCACGCGAGCACTCGGCGTGTCGCGGGCTTGGCTGTACGAGCGGCTCGCGCGGTGGCCGGAACTGTCGGGCCAGTCGCTCCAAAACGTCTGAACTGCATACACACGTCTGCGATTCAGACGCTCAGGCGCTGAAGGTGGGAAACGCCGCCCGCCCATCCCGAGGCCTCGAGCAGGTGCCGCTCCCACGGGTGCCCCCGCTGCCGGCTTCCTTGCGGCCCGTTGGCACGGCGATTGCACGAGTGGTTCGCACCCGCCGGGCGATGTGTCCGCCAATCAGGCACTTTCGTCGCCCGTCAGGCTTTCAGCCCCATCCAAGGAGACCCCATGGCCCCCGCTCACGCACTGCGGCAACCGCGCCGCCTGGTCCTGGCCCTGGCGAGCCTGGCGGCCGCCGCCTCGTTCGTCGCGCCCACTGCCTACGCCCAGGGCAAGCCCGACGTGAAGATCGCGATCGTCGCAAGCAAGACCGGGCCGCTGGAGGCCTACGCCAAGCAGACGATCGTCGGCTTCCAGATGGGCCTGGAGTACGCCACCGGCGGCACGATGGCCGTGGCCGGGCGCAAGCTCGTGGTCATCGAGAAGGACGACCAGGGCAAGCCCGACGTGGGCAAGGCCCAGCTCGCGGCCGCCTACGCCGACGACAAGGTCGACATCGCGGTGGGCCCGACGGCCAGCCCCGTGGCGCTGGCGATGCTGCCGGTGGCCGAGGAGTACAAGAAGATCCTGCTCGTGGAGCCGGCCGTGGCCGACTCGATCACCGGCGACAAGTGGAATCGCTACATCTTCCGCACCGGCCGCAACTCGAGCCAGGACGCGATCTCCAACGCCGTGGCGCTGGACAAGCCCGGCCACGTGCTGGCCACGCTGGCCCAGGACAACGCCTTCGGGCGCGACGGCGTGAAGGCCTTCAAGGCCGCCGTCAAGAAGGGCAAGTTCGTCCACGAGGAGTTCGTCTCGCCCGCCACCACCGACTTCACGGCCGCCTTCCAGCGCCTGGTGGACAAGATGAAGGACCAGCCCGGGCGCAAGTTCGTCTGGGTGATCTGGGCCGGCGGCAATTCCCCTTTCGACAAGTTCGCCGAGCTCGAGCTGCAAAAGCGCTACGGCATCGAGATGGCCACCGGCGGCAACATCCTGCCGGCGATGGTCGCGTACAAGAAGTACCCGGGCATGGAAGGGGCGCTGTACTACTACTTCGGCATCCCGAAGAACCCGGTCAACGAGTGGCTGGTGGCCAACCACTACTCGCGCTTCAAGAGCCCGCCGGACTTCTTCACCGCCGGCGGGATGAGCGCAGCGATCGCCATCGTCGAGGCCCTGAAGAAGACGGGCGGCGACACCAACACCAACAAGCTCATCTCGACCATGGCCGGCATGAGCTTCGAGACGCCCAAGGGGAAGATGACCTTCCGCAAGGAGGACCACCAGGCGATGCAGGACATGTACCACTTCCGCATCAAGGTCGACCCGGCCTTCGCCTGGGGCGTGCCCGAGCTCGTGCGCGAGATCAAGGCCAGCGAGATGGACGTGCCGATCCTGAACAAGCGCTGAGCGCCTGCCTGCGCCGTCGCCACAGCCCCTTCGTCGCAGCGTGCTCGAGACCGAAGACCTCACGGTCCGCTTCGGTGGCCATGTGGCCGTCGACGCGGTCTCGTGCCGCTTCGAGCCCGGCACGCTCACCGCCATCGTCGGGCCCAACGGGGCCGGCAAGACGACCTACTTCAACCTCATCAGCGGCCAGCTGCGAGCCAGCGCCGGCCGGGTGCGGCTGGACGGCCAGGACCTGTCGGGCCTGCCTGCGCCGTTGCGCACGCGCCGCGGCCTCGGGCGCGCGTTCCAGCTCACGCAGCTCTTCCCGAACCTGAGCGTGCTCGAGAACGTGCGCCTGGCGGTGCAGGCGCGCGAGCAGGGCCGCGGTGCGGCCGGTTGGACGCTCGCGCTGCGCGACGCGCTGGCGGTCTGGCTGGACCGGCAGGCCTGGATCGACGAGGCGCGGGCGCTGCTCGCGCAGGTGCAGCTGGCCGACAAGCTCGAGCAGCCCGCCGCCGCCTTGCCCCACGGCGACCAGCGCAAGCTCGAGGTGGCGATGCTGATGGCGCTGGACCCGAAGGTCTACATGTTCGACGAACCCACGGCCGGCATGAGCGTGGACGACGTGCCCGTGGTGCTGGACCTGATCCGTGCGTTGAAGGCGCGGCGTGACCGCACCATCCTGCTCGTGGAGCACAAGATGGACGTGGTGCGCGAGCTCGCCGACCGCATCGTCGTGCTGCACAACGGCCGCCTCGTGGCCGACGGCGAGCCCGCCGCCGTCATCGCCTCGCCGGTGGTGCAGCAGGCGTACCTGGGAGCCGCGCCATGACCAGCCCGGCGCTGCTCGAGTTGGAGGGCGTGCACACGCACATCGGCGCGTACCACATCCTGCATGGGGTGGACCTCGCTGTGCCCGAGGGCGAGGTAACGGTGCTGCTCGGGCGCAATGGCGCGGGCAAGACGACGACGCTGCGCACGGTGATGGGTCTGTGGCAGGCCAGCCGCGGCCAGGTGCGGCTGCGCGGCGAGCCCGTGCAGGCGCTGCCCACGCCGGAGATCGCGCGCGCGGGCATTGCCTACGTGCCCGAGAACATGGGCATCTTCGCCGACCTGACGGTGCAGGAAAACATGGTGCTCGCGGCGCGGTCGGCGCGCCGCGCCGCCGAGCTCGACACCGAGCGGCTCGAGTGGATCTTCGGTTTCTTCCCGGCGCTGCGGAAATTCTGGCTCTACCCGGCGGGCAAGCTCAGCGGCGGGCAAAAGCAGATGCTCGCCGTGGCGCGCGCGATCATCGAGCCGCGCTCGCTGATCCTGATCGACGAGCCCAGCAAGGGCCTCGCACCCGCCATCGTGGCCAACCTCGTGGCCGCACTCCAGCAGCTCAAGTCGCAGCGCACGACGGTGCTGCTGGTCGAGCAGAACTTCCAGATGGCGCGCGCCGTGGGCGACACGGTGGCGGTGATGGACGACGGGCGCATCGTGCACCGCGGCACGATGGCTGCCCTCGCGGCCGACGAGGCCCTGCAGCAGCGGCTGCTCGGCCTGGCCCTGGGGAGCCACGGATGAGCGCCAGCCCGAACCCGATTTCGCCCGCAGCCTCGTCCGCCGCAGCGGCCACCGACGAGGCCGCCGCCTCCATCCCGCGCGCCCGCTTCGATGCCCGCCCGGTGCTGCTGGTGGCCGCGTTGATGCTGCTCGCACTGCCCCTGCTCGGCAGCCCGAGCACCTGGCTCACGCTCACCGTCGCAGGCCTCGCGATGGGGCTCATCATCTTCGTCATCGCCTCCGGCCTGACGCTCGTCTTCGGGCTCATGGACGTGCTGAACTTCGGCCACGGCGTGTTCATCGCGCTCGGGGCCTTCGTCGCCACGAGCGTGATGGCCTGGGCCGCCGGTGCGAGCCTGCCGGGGCTCGTGGCTGTCTTCGCCGCGATGGCGGCGGCCATGGCCGTGGCCGCCGCCGTGGGCTGGGCCTTCGAGCGCGTGATCGTGCGCCCGGTCTATGGCCTGCACCTCAAGCAGATCCTCATCACGATGGGCGGCATGATCGTCGGCGAGGAGATCATCAAGGTCATCTGGGGCCCGCTGCCGGTGGCGTTGCCGCTGCCCGAGGTGCTGCGCGGGGCCTGGATCGTGGGCGACGCCGCGATCGAGAAGTACCGTGTGCTGGCCGCGGGCGTCGGGCTCGCCGTCTTCGCCGTGCTCGCGCTCGTCCTGGCGCGCACGAAAGTCGGGCTGCTCATCCGCGCCGGCGTGCAGGACCGCTCGATGGTGGAGGCCCTCGGCTACCGCGTGCGCGGCCTGTTCGTCGGTGTCTTCGTCGCCGGCTCGGCGCTGGCCGGCCTGGGCGGGGTGCTGTGGGGGCTGTACCAGCAGAACGTGACGCCGCAGATCGGCGCCCAGGTGAACGTGCTGATCTTCATCGTCATCATCATCGGCGGCCTGGGCTCGACCTTCGGCTGCTTCGTGGGCGCCTTGCTGGTGGGGCTCGTGGCCAATTACGTGGGCTTCCTCGCGCCGAAGGTGGCGCTGGTGACGAACATCGCGCTGATGGTGGCGGTGCTGCTGTGGCGGCCCCAGGGCCTGTACCCGGTGAAGGCCGACTGACCCCATGAGAGCCATGACACCCATGCGGGCCCTGCGCCCTGCGCCTCGCGCGCCCCTTACCCCCGGCCACGCACGCCGGAGCCCCCCATGAGGCTTGTCGACCGCCTGCTCTCCCACGACCGGCCCGGCAGCCCCTGGCTGGCCGCGGTGCTCGTGGCCACCCTCGTCGTGCTGGCGCTCGCGCCCTTTCTCTTCCCCGGCGCGAAGTCGATGTCGGTGGTGGCGAAGATCCTCGTCTTCGTGCTGCTGGTGGCCAGCTACGACCTGCTGCTCGGCTACACCGGCATCGTCAGCTTCGCGCACACGATGTTCTTCGGCATCGGCGCCTATGGCGCGGCCATCGCCAGCGCCCAGATCGGCCCGGGCTTCGCCGCCGTGGGCGTGGGCCTGGCGGCGGCGCTCGCGCTCTCGGCGCTGCTCTCGCTCGGGGTGGGCTTGTTCAGCCTGCGCGTCAAGGCGATCTTCTTCGCCATGGTCACGCTCGCCGTCGCCTCGGCCTTCCAGACCCTCGCCTCGCAGTTGAGCGACCTGACTGGCGGCGAGGACGGCATGACCTTCAAGCCCCCCGCCGCGCTCAGCCCCTCCTTCGAGCCCTTCGAGACCGAGGTGCTGGGCCTGCTCATCGACGGCCGCACGCTCACCTACTGGCTGCTCTACGCCACCGTGCTCGTGCTCTTCCTCGTGCTGCTGCGCATCGTCAACTCGCCCTTCGGGCGTGTGCTGCAAGCCATCCGCGAGAACGACTTCCGTGCCGAGGCGATCGGCTTTCGCACGGTGGCCTACCGCACGGCGTCGAACGTGCTGTCGGCGCTCTTCGCCACGGTAGCGGGTGCGCTGCTGGCGCTGTGGCTGCGCTACACGGGGCCGGACACGACGCTGAGCTTCGAGATCATGCTCGACGTGCTGCTGATCGTGGTCATCGGCGGCATGGGCACGCTGTACGGCGCGGTCATCGGCAGCGTGCTCTTCGTGCTCGCGCAGAACTACCTGCAGGACCTGCTCAAGCTCGCCGGCCCCGCGGTGCAGGGCGTGCCGGTGCTCGAGTCGCTGCTCACGCCCGACCGCTGGCTGCTGTGGCTGGGTGTGCTCTTCGTGCTGTCGGTCTACCACTTCCCCACCGGCATCGTCGGTCGCCTGCGGGCGCGGGTACGCCGGGCGGCCGGGCGGGCGGGCGCGTGAACGGGGTCGCATCGGTGGGGGCCGAGCCCCGCTCCCACTACGTCGACTGCGGCGGCCTGCAGGTGCACGTGACGGAGTGGGGCGCCCACCACGCCCAGACGGTGATCGCCTGGCATGGGCTCGCGCGCACGGGGCGCGACATGGACGACGTGGCGGCGCACCTCGCGCGCCGCTACCGGGTGCTCTGCCCGGACACGCCAGGCCGAGGCCTGAGCCAGTGGTGCGCCGACGCGGCCCGGTACCACCTCGAGGCCTATGTGCACACGGCCGCCGCGCTGATGGATGCGCTCGAGGTCGAGCAGGCCCATTGGCTCGGCACGTCCATGGGCGGGGCCATTGGCCTCGTGGGGGCGGCTGGCGTGTTGCGCGGCCGCATCCGCCGCCTCGTGCTCAACGACATCGGCCCGAGCCTGAACCCGGCGGCTGTCGAGCGCATCCGCGCCTATGCGGGTTCGCCGCCGGCCTTTGCCACCGTCACCGAGCTCGAGCAGTTCTTCCGCACGGTCTATGCGCCCTACGGCTGGCTCAGCGACGCCCAGTGGCGTCGCCTGACCGAGACCTCGGTGCGGCGCCTGCCCGACGGCCGGGTGACCCCGCACTACGACCCCGCCATGGTGCAGCAGTTCGTGCACCACCCGCACGACTACGAGCGCTGGGCCGAGTGGGACAGGCTGGACCTGCCGGTGCTGTGCCTGCGCGGCGAGCACTCCGACTTGCTGCTGCGCGAGACGGCCGAGGCCATGCGCACGCGCGGCCCGCGTGCGGTGGTGGTGGAGATCAGCGGCTGCGGCCACGCGCCGGCGCTCAACACCCCCGAGCAGTTCGCGCTCGTCGAGCGCTTCCTCGCCTGCGCCGCCTGAGGCGGCCACCCAACCCTCGGGCAAACCCGGGGGATTGATCGCGCGCGGCCCGGCACGGCACACTCGCCGGGCCGGAGCCGGCGTACGCAGGTGTGCAGCCCAGGCTCTTCCCGGCCCACAGGAGCCCCTTTCATGCAACGTCGTCATGTGATGGCTCTGGCCGTCGCCAGCAGCCTTTCCACCGCCTGGGCGCAGGAGCGCAGCATCCGCCTGATCGTCGGTTTTCCGCCCGGTGGCTCGATCGACATCGTCTCGCGCGTGGTGGCCGAGAAGATGAAGGACGACCTGAAGGCCAACATCCTCATCGACAACAAGCCCGGGGCGGGCGGGCGGCTCGCCGCCGACCTGTTGAAAGCCGCGCCGGCCGACGGCAGCGTCATCATGGTCACCCCGGTGGTGGTGCCGGTGCTGGCGCCACTCGTGTTCTCCAAGCTGAACTACAACCCGGCCACCGACTTTGCCCCGATCGGCCACGTTTGCAGCTTCAACTTCGCCCTCGCCATCCCCGCTTCCATCCCGGCGCGCAACGTGCCGGAATTCGTGGCCTGGCTCAAGGCGAACCCGTCGAAGGCGAACTTCGGTTCGCCCGCGGCGGGCAGCCTGCCGCACTTCTTCGGCGAGATGCTGTCGCGCGAGGCGAAGGCCGACATGGTGCACGTGCCGTTCGCGGGCGGTGCGGCGCTGATGAACGCACTGATGGGCGGCCAGGTGTCGGCCGGCATCGACGTGCTGCTGGAGGCGCTCGAGGCGCACCGCTCGGGCAAGGTGCGCATCATCGCCGTCTCCGGCGAGAAGCGCAGTGCGGTGCTGCCCGACGTGCCGACCTTCCGCGAGCAGGGCTACCCGAACATCGTCGCCTCCGGCTGGTTCGGCATGTACGCCCCGGCACGCACGCCCGAGGCGGTGATCGCGGCCACCAACCGTGCCCTGGCCAAGGCGCTGACCCATCCCGAGGTGCTCGAGCGCTTCGGCAAGCTGGCGCTGGAGCCGGGGGGCGGCACGGCCGCCGACCTTGCCCGCCTCGAGCAGGCGTCCACCGCGCGCTGGGCCCCGGTGGTGAAGGCCACCGGTTTCCGCGCCGACTGAACGCGGCCAACCTCCTGCCATGGCCGAGCCGTACCTGTCCGGCAGCTTCATCCACGACAGCTGGTACGTGGCGGCGTGGAGCCACGAGATCGGTGCCGAGGCGCCCTTTGCGCGCACGCTGCTCGGCCACCCGCTCGTCTTCTACCGCAAGGCTGACGGCACGGTGGTGGCGATGGACGACCGCTGCTGCCACCGCGCGGCTCCGCTGTCGATCGGCCGCAAGGAGGGCGACTGCATCCGGTGCCTGTACCACGGGCTGAAGTTCGACGCCCAGGGCGTGTGCGTCGAGATGCCCGGGCAGGAGCGCATCCCCGCGCAGGCGCGGGTGCGCACCTACCCGGTCGTCGAGCGCGACCGCTTCGTGTGGGTGTGGATGGGCGCACCTGAACGGGCGGACCCGTCTTCGATCCTCGACTTCTTCTGGCACGACCACCCGGCCTGGCGCATGAAGCCGGGCTACATCCACTATCAGGCGCACTACCAGCTGGTGGTGGACAACCTGCTCGACTTCGCGCACCTGAGCTACGTGCACCCGACGACGCTCGGCACCGCCCGCGTCGCACAGGTGCGGGCGCAGGTCGAGCCGATCGAGGGCGGGCTGCGCATCACGCGCTGGGCGCTGGACGACAACATGCCGCCGAACCACCAGCGCGTGGCGCAGTTCACCGGCCGGGTCGACCGCTGGCAGGTCTACGAGTGGCACCCGCCGGCCTTCATGCGCATGGACGCCGGCTCGGCGCCCGTGGGCACGGGCGCGCTCGAGGGGCACATCGTGCCCGAGGCGATGCGCTTTCGGCACACCTCGGTGCAGACGCCCGAGACCGCGCGCACCACGCACTACTTCTTCTGCCAGGCCCGTGCCTTCCACCTCGACGACGCCGCGATGACCGAGGCCATCTTCCAGGACGTGAGCACCGCCTTCGCGGAAGACCGAGCGATGATCGAGGCGCAGCAGCGCATCCTCGACACCTCCCCCGAGTTCCGGCCCGTGGCGACCGTGCACGACCAGGCCCTGAACCTGGCCCGCCACCTGCTGCGCCAGCGCCTGGCCCGCGAGCAAGCGGCTGCGCACGCGGGCGGATCGGCCACCGCCTCCGCCGCGGCCGGCTGAAGCCCGAGCGGGGCCAGCCGGGCGCGTACACCACCCCGAAGGAAGACACCCCATGGCAGGCAGGTTGCAGGGCAAGGTTGCGATCGTCACCGGCGCGGCAGGCGGCTTCGGCGCAGCGATTGCCGATCGCTTCGCGCAAGAGGGCGCGCGCGTGGTCGTCGCCGACATGCAGCAGGCCGCCGGCGAGGCCGTGGCCGCACGCCTCGGCGCGCACTTCCGGCGCTGCGACGTCTCGCGCGCCGAGGACGTGCAGGCGCTGGTGGAGGCGGCCGTCGCCGCCCATGGGCGGCTCGACATCGTCGTCAACAACGCGGGTGTGACCCACCGCAACCAGCCCGCGCTGGCCGTGACCGAAGAGGAATTCGACCGCGTCTTTCGCGTCAACGTGAAGAGCCTCTTCCACATGAGCCGCGCCGCGGTGCCGGCGATGCGCGCGAACCCGGGCGGCGGCGGGGGCGTCTTCGTCAACATCGCTTCCACCACCGGCAACCGGCCCGGGCCGGGGCTGTGCTGGTACAGCGCGAGCAAGGGCGCGGTGATCACGGCGAGCAAGGGCCTCGCGCTCGAGCTCGCGCGCGAGGGCATCCGTGTGTGCGTGGTCAACCCGATGCTTGGCGAGACCGGCCTGCTCGAACAGTTCATGGGCCAGCCCGATACACCGGAGAACCGCGAGCGCTTCCTGGCCCGCATCCCGCTCGGCCGCCTGACCCGTCCGGCCGATGTCGCCGAGGCCGCCGTCTACCTCGCCAGCGCCGAGGCCGCCTACCTCACGGGCACCTGCCTGGAAGTGGACGGCGGGCGCAGCCTGTGAGTCGCCGGGGGTGCGAACTGCGCCCACCCAACCCGATCCCCACGCTACCGGAGACCCCCGCATGAGCCTCTCTCGCCGCCTCTTTCCCCCCGTGCTGGTGGGCCTGCTCGCCACCTGTGCCGTGGCTGCCGCCCAGGCGCAGCCCGCCTGGCCCGAGCGGCCGGTGCGCATCGTGCTGCCATTCCCGCCCGGCGGGCCGAGCGACATGGTGATCCGCCTGGCGACCGAGAAGATGCAGCCGGCGCTGCGCCAGCCCATCGTCATCGACAACAAGCCCGGCGCAGGGGGCAACCTGGGGGCCGCCGAGGTGGCGCGCGCGGCGCCCGATGGCTACACGTGGATGTGGACCACCGACACCACCGTCACCGTGAACCCACACGTCTACCGCAGCCTGGGCTATGCCCTCGAGGCGCTCGTGCCGGTGACGGTGGGAACTTCCTTCAACCAGACGCTGGTGTGCCACCCCGGCGTGGGCGTCAAGACGCTTGCCGAGCTCATCGCCAAGGCCCGCGCCACCAAGATGGCCTACGCGTCGGGCGGGGCAGGGGTGCCTGGCCACCTGGCGATGGAGCTGCTGCAGGCGATGGGCCGCTTCGACATGACGCACGTGCCCTACAAGGGCCCGGCACCCGCGACGCAGGACGTGGTGGGCGGCCAGGTGCCGTGCGGCTTCCTGGCTGGGCCGACGGTGCTGCCGCATGTGCGCGCCGGCCGGCTCGTGGCACTCGCGGTCTCCGGCAGCCGCCGCTCGCCGACCCTGCCCGAGGTGCCCACCGTGGCGGAGGCCGGGGTGGCCGGTTATGCGGCCGACTTCACGCTCGTGATGATGGCCCCGCGCGGCGTGCCCGAGCCCATCGTCGCGCGCATGCGCCAGGCCTTCGTCGACGCGCTGAAGGCACCCGACGTGATGGACAAGCTCAAGGGCAGCGACCAGACGGTGGTGGGCGGCACGCCGGCCGAGGCGGCCGCCTTGCTGGCCGCCGACCACCGCAAGTGGGGCGAGGTCGCGCGCAGGATCCAGCTCGGCCTGGATTGACTGGGCTCGACCCGGCTTGACCGAGATTGACCCGGCTTGGCCGGGCGGTCGCTGGCCGCTCCTCCCGGGCGACCGCAGAGCGGCGAGCCCGCCGCGCTCGCAACGGGGTTTCGCCTCCTTGGCGCCTTCGCGGCCCCCGTCGCCTGCCTAGAATGTCCGGTTCGGCCTGTCTCGCAGGGCCACCGGGAGTTCCATGTCCACCGGGCTGATCCGCATCCGCGGCGCGCGCCAGCACAACCTCAAGAACCTCGACCTCGATATCCGCACGGGCGAGCTCACGGTCGTCACCGGGCCGAGCGGGTCGGGCAAGTCGAGTCTCGTCTTCGACACCCTCTACGCCGAGGGCCAGCGGCGCTACGTCGAGACCTTCAGCGCCTACGCGCGCCAGTTCCTCGACCGCATGGACCGCCCGGCGGTGGACCGTGTGGACGGCGTGCCGCCGGCCATCGCCATCGATCAGACGAACCCGGTGCGCACCAGCCGCAGCACGGTGGGCACGATGACAGAGCTCAACGACCACCTGAAGCTGCTGTACGCGCGGGCGGCCGAGCTCTACGACCGTCGCACCGCGCTGCCGGTGCGCCACGACACGCCCGAGACGATCCTGGCCGACCTGCGCAGGCGCGCCGAAGCTGCTGGCGACCCCCGCCTCGTGCTCACCTTCCCGGTGGAACTGCCCGCCGACACCACGGCCGAGCAGCAGGAGCAGTGGCTCGCCGCCAGCGGCTTCACCCGCGTGCAGGCCGAGCGCGTGGAGGGCACGCGCAAGGTGCTGGCCGTGGTGGCCGACCGCTTCCGCCTCGCCGGCACGGAGCGTGCCCGCGCGATGGAGGCCATCGAGCTTGCGCTCAAGCGCGGCCAGGGGCGCCTGGACGTGCACGTGCTGCCGGCCGAGGAGGGCACCGAGCCGGCCCTGTGGCGCTACTCCACGGGGCTGCACTGCCCCGAGAGCGACCTGCGCTACGCCGACCCCCAGCCCGCGCTCTTCAGCTTCAACTCGGCCTTCGGCGCCTGCGAGACCTGCCGCGGCTTCGGCCGCGTGATCGGCGTGGACTTCGGGCTCGTGATCCCCGATGTGCGCAAGACGCTGCGCAATGGCGCCATCAAGCCGATTCAGACGCCTGCCTGGGCCGAGTGCCAGGACGACCTGCTGAAGTACGCGGGCGAGGCCGGCATCCCGCGCGACACGCCGTGGAGCCAGCTCACGCCTGCGCAGCGCGAGTGGGTGATCGAGGGCACGCCCGACTGGAAGGGCAACTGGAACCGCCAGTGGTACGGCGTGCGCCGCTTCTTCGGCTACCTCGAGAGCAAGGCCTACAAGATGCACATCCGCGTGCTCTTGTCGAAGTACCGCAGCTACACGGCCTGCGGCAGCTGCGGCGGCGCGCGGCTCAAGACCGAAGCGCTGCTGTGGCGGCTCGGCTCGAAGGCCGAGGCCGACGCCGTGCTGCCCCCTGCCCAGCGTTTCCTGCCGCAAGGCGTGGCGTGGAGCCGCGCCCAGCTTGAAGCGCTGCCCGGCCTCTCCGTCCACGATCTGATGCTGCTACCGCTGGCGCGCCTGCGCCAGGTTTTCAACCT
>JBDKFA010000306.1:0-3460 GCA_039798945.1 Pseudomonadota bacterium | reverse complement strand
TTCAGCCGGGCCAGGTCTCCTGGAACAAGGGCCGGAAGCTCGGCTCCGATTGGTGCCGCGCGACGCAGTTCCGGCCAGGCCAGAAGCCTGTCAACCACAAGCCCATCGGCAGCCTGCGCGTGGCCACGCGCGGCTACCTGCAGATCAAGCTCAGCGACACCGGCTACCCGCCGCGCGACTGGGTGCAGTACCACCGCTACGTGTGGGAGCAGGCGCACGGCCCCGTGCCGGCCGGCTGCGTCATCGCGTTCCGCGACGGGCGCAAGCGCCTCGACCCCGCCGAAATCACGCTCGACGTCATCGAGTGCATCACCCGGCAGGAAAACATGCGCCGCCAGACCGTCCACCAGTACGGCCCCGAGATCGCCGAGCTCGTGCACCTGCGCGGCCGCATCACCCGGCAGATCAAGCGCCGAGAGGAAGCCCCCACATGAGCCAGGATCTCACCGCGCTGCGCGCGGCCCTGTTCGATACGCTGGCCGCCGTCAAGGCCGGCACCATGGAGCTCGACCGCGCGCGCGCCGTCAACGAGCTGGGCAAGACGCTGATCGACTCGGCGAAGGTCGAGGTGGAGTATCTGCGCGCCACGGGTGGAGGCGAGAGCGCCTTTATCGACACGGCCATCGGCGCCGACAACGTCAGCCATTCGCTGCCGGCCGGCATCGTGGGCATCACACGGCACCGGCTGAAAGGGTGACGCGATGACGCTCGACCAGGTCAACGAACGCGCGGTGCGCGCAGGGCTGCGCGTGGATGAAAAGGGCGCGGTGTGGGGGCATGTGGATGCGCTGCGCAGGTACTCGACGCAGCTCGTGGCCGACTTGATGGCCGCCAGAGGGCCTGACCGGACTGGCTCGGCGCACTGTGAGAAGGCCTGCGAGGCGCAGGCATTCCAGATCGAAATCCGGCGGCTGCAAGCCGCGCTCGAGCAGCAACGGCGGCCAGGCTTCGACCAGGTTGACGAGGGCGACTACGACCTCGGGCTGGATGGGAAGCCGAACAAGTACCGGCCATGAGCAACACCCCCGACTTCGAAGCCCTGCGCGCCCAGCGCAACGCGGCCGTGCAAGCCGAAATCCAGCGCTTGGCGGCCACCCTGCCGGGCTGGGACGTCAGCTCGATGCACACCTCTCACAACCCCGACGCCTGCTACTGCGCCTGCACCACCGGCGGCCCCTGCGAGCACCGCTGGGACGGCGAGCCGGCGCAAGAAGGCGGCCTGTGGACGACCACCTGCTCGCGCTGCGGCATGTGGGCCTTCAGCCATTCGTTGAGGACTGGGGAGTGAGCATTGTCACGACGCGCGCCCAGCGCCGCGAGCTGGAACGGCAAAACGCGAAGCTGCCGCACACACTGCAACTGGTGCCGCGCCATGAGTGGCCGAACCCGAGCGGACCGCAACGTCGCGTCTGGCGCTCGCGGGCCTATCTGGTGCAGGAGTTCGATGCGCCTGAGCCCGCCTGCGTGCGCCTGAGCGTGAACCGCACGACGCTGGCCGGGGACCGCTGGGCCGACAACCTGACCTGGGACGAACTGCAGGACATCAAGGCGCAGTGCGGCTACCCGATGGCCGATGCAGTGGAGGTGTATCCGCCGGCCGGTGACGTGGTGAATGTGGCCAACATGCGCCACCTGTGGGTGCTGCGCGATCGACTGCCGTTCGCATGGCGCGGCGGCAAGGGGCACGTCAATGGAGCTGGCTTCGCCATCGCCAAGGTGGAGGGGCAGCCATGAAGGTGCGCTTCTACTGCGACATCCCGTCGCACGGAGTTCGCGTGACGGGCCAATACGGTTGGTCTCTGTGCGCCACGAGTACGCCAGCCAGCGGCTCCGCCATGAAGGACTTCACCCGCGTCGCCTTCGACGTGGACATGCCCCCGAATCTGGTGCTGCCGCCGCACGACGTGATGGCGCCGGCTTCTGCGGCAGTTGTGCTGGAAGGTGGTGAGGCATGAAGGAGCGCCCCATCCTCTTCAGCGCGCCGATGGTGCGCGCCCTGCTGGCTGGCACGAAGACGCAGACGCGGCGGGAAGTGAAGGTTCCCGGGGTGAAGTCGAACCTTTGGGGAGGTCCGCTTAATTATCGAGGCGTTGCCATAGTTCGAGCCGACGTCGATTACCTCTCGGTACCGGGCGTTGGGTCTGTCTTCTGCCCCTACGGCCAGCCCGGCGACCGGCTGTGGGTGCGGGAGGCGTGGGACTTCATTCCCGAGGGCGACTCCGGCACGCCGAGCTGCGCCGGTATCCGATATTGGGCCGACGCGGGCTACGAGCTGCGCACACCGCCGAGCAACTACAACCCGATGCTGTACGGCAAAGAGCGTGTGCGCCCCTCCATCCACATGCCCCGCTGGGCCAGCCGCATCACGCTGGAGGTGACCGGCGTGCGCGTGGAGCGGTTGCAGGACATCAGCGAGGCGGATGCCCAGGCCGAAGGCGTCACCCCGAAGTGGGAGCCCGGCTGCAGCGGGCGCCTGATGGAAGCGTTCGGCGGCTTCAGCTTCCGGCCTGCGGCCAGCGCCTACGCCGAACTGTGGGAACAGATCAACGGCCCCGGCTCCTGGGACGCGAACCCCTGGGTGTGGGTGGTCGAGTTCAAGAGGGTCGGCTGACATGGCGCGCACCGCTTCCCTCATCCAAGCGCCGCCGCTGCTGCTTTCCCGCGACCAGGCAGCCGCCGCACTGGGCATCAGCGTGTCGTCCCTCGAGCAGCTCTCGCGCACTGGCGAGCTGCCGCCGCCGCGGCGCATCAGCGCGGGCCGCACGGGCTGGCTGTGGCGCGAGCTGCAAGAGTGGGCCGAGGCCCGGCCCGTCAGCGACCTGGCGCCGGGCCCTGGGAAGCGAGCTGCTCCAGCCGCTCAGCCAGCCGGGTGAGCCACAGGCGCCGCTCGGCGTCGTACTGGTGCCGGTTGTAGACGGCCTGGATGCCAGGCGGCAGGTGGCCGAGGATCGCCTCGGCGACATCGGGCGGGCAGCCGAGTGCGGCCAGCAGCGTGCGCCCGGTGCGGCGCAGGTCGTGCGGCGCCCAGTCGGCCACCGGCAGCCGCGGGCGCACCCACTCCCGCCTGGTCGTGCAGCGAGCCTGGTGCATCCACACGGCCACGCCCACCGCCTTCTGGTCGATGTGCGGCGTCTTGCCGCGTGAGGGGAAGAGCCAGGCCGAGTCGGTGGCGGCCAGGCGCCGGCGCACCACAGCCGCGGCGCGGCCGACGAGGGGCACGCGCAGGTCCGTGAGCAGCGGGTGTCGGCGCATCTTCAGCCTGGCACGCGGGATGGTCCACCACAGGCCGTCGGCCTCCTCGGCGATCTCCGCGCGCTGCATGCCGACGATCTCCGCACCGCGGCAGCACGTCCACAGGTAGAGCACGAGCGCGTCCTCGATGTCGCGCGTGAAGTTGGGCAGCCAGGGCAGCAGCTCGGCCAGCTCGGGCTCGCTGAGCGCGCGGGCGCGAACGCCCACA
>JBDKFA010000305.1:0-2870 GCA_039798945.1 Pseudomonadota bacterium | reverse complement strand
CTGTGGATGTGCAGCGCTGCCACCGTCGCTTCCTCCTGAGCGGCACCTGACCCGCTGATGGTGGAGGTCGGGGAAGGTGTTAAGCCTGGCACGCAGGCGTGAGACCCCAATCTTGTTGGCGCCGACTGAAAACTGACCCACTTACGAGGATCGTGCCGACCGAAATTTGACCCAGGTGTTCAACCTACCCTGCCCGACTTATCCACAAAGGGGCGGGGTGTGAGGAGTGATCACCATGGCCATGATTGGCAAGGTCTTGCGGATGCGCCACCGCGAGAAGAAGTCGGTGCGAGAGATCGTCAAGGCGACGAGCCTGGCGAGGAACACGGTGCGCAAGTACCTGCGCATGGGCAAGGCGGAGGTGCCGAAGTACAGCCGGGAGCAGGTGCCCACGAAGTTGGCGCCGTTTGTCGAGGCGGTGCAGCAGGCACTGCTGGGTGATGCTCGTCGGCCCAAGAAGGAGCGGCGCACGGCCAAGGCCTTGCATGCGCAAATTGCGGCAGCGGGCTACGACGGCGGCTACAGCCGGCTGACTGACTACATCCGGCAGTGGCGTGCCGAGCGTGGCGGCGTGCAGGTCGGTGATGCATATGTCCCGCTGAGCTTCGAGCTGGGTGAAGCGTTCCAGTTCGACTGGAGCGAAGAGCCGCTGGTCATTGGCGGGCAGTACCAGCGGCTGCAGGTGGCGCACATGAAGCTGTGTGCCAGCCGGGCGTTCTGGCTGGTGGCATACCCCGGCCAGGGTCACGAGATGCTGTTCGATGCTCACACCCGTGCGTTTGCGGCGCTGGGTGGCGTGGCGCGCCGGGGCATCTACGACAACATGAAGACGGCGGTGGACCGTGTGGGCAAGGGCAAGGCGCGCGAGGTGAACCTGCGCTTCACGACCATGTGCGCGCACTATCTGTTCGACGCCGACTTTTGTAACGTTGCCAGCGGCTGGGAGAAGGGGGTCGTCGAGAAGAACGTGCAGGACAGCCGGCGGCGCATCTGGCTGGATGCCCGCGACCAGCGCTTCAGCAGCCTGGACGAACTCAACGCCTGGCTGGCCGTGCGCTGCAAGGCCCTGTGGGCGGAGCTGAGGCATCCCGAGCACAAGGCCTTCAGCGTGGCGGAGATGCTGGAATTGGAACGGCAGCACCTGATGCCCATGCCAGCGCCGTTCGATGGCTACGTGCAGGAGTTCAGCCGCGTCAGCAGTACCTGCCTTGTGACGGTGGCGCGCAACCGCTACTCGGTGCCGTGCGAGTTGGCGCGGCATACGGTGAGCACCCGGCTGTACCCCACGCGGGTGGTGATCGTGAGTGAGGAGCGCGTTGTTGCCGAGCACCAGCGGCAGCCAGGCAAGGGCAAGACGGTCTATGACTGGCAGCACTACGTGCCCTTGGTACAGAGGAAGCCTGGGGCGCTGCGCAATGGAGCGCCGTTCATGGACCTGCCTGAGCCGCTGGCCAGGCTGCGCCAGGCCCTGCTCAAGCACACTGGTGGTGACCGGCTGATGGCCCAGGTGCTGGGCCTGGTCAAGGGTTCCGGGCTGGATGCGGTGCTGGTGGCGGCGGAGTTGGCGCTGGAGCGCGCCGGGCCCAGCGGCCGCGTCAGCCCGGAACATGTGGGTAACGTGCTGGCCCGGCTTACGGCGCCGCCGCGGCCGCAGAACGTGGCCACAGCGTTGGGGGCACTGACCAAGCCCCTGGCGGACACCGCTCGCTACGACCGGCTGCGCCGCATCCAGCTCGAGCAGACTGCCGAGGAAGCCACGCACAAGGGGGCCGAAGATGCGTGACGTCATCAGTGAACTGAAGGCGTTGCGCCTGCACGGCATGGCCGCCACCTGGATCGAGCTTGGCGAGCAAAACAGCGGTGAACTGGAGCGTTCGCGCTGGCTCGTCGAGCACATGCTCAAGGCCGAGGCCAGTGACCGGGCCACGCGCTCGGTCAGCCACCAGATGGCCACGGCCAAGTTCCCCGTGCACCGCGACCTTGCGGGGTTCGACTTCGAGGTCTCGCCGGTAGACCGCAAGCTCGTCATCCAACTGGCAAGCTGCGGGTTCACTGCGGCCGCGCACAACGTGGTGCTGGTGGGTGGGCCTGGCACCGGCAAAAGCCATCTGGCAACCGCCATCGGCGTGGCCGGCATCACCGAGCATGGCAAGCGGGTGCGGTTCTACTCGACGGTGGATCTGGTCAATGCGCTGGAGCGTGAAAAGGCCGAAGGCAATGCTGGGCGCATCGCTGCGAGTTTGCTGCGCATGGATCTGGTGATCCTGGACGAGCTGGGCTACCTGCCGTTCAGCCAGGTCGGTGGCGCGCTGCTGTTCCATCTGCTGAGCAAGCTGTACGAGCACACGAGCGTCGCGATCACAACCAACCTGGACTTCGCCGAGTGGTCCACGGTGTTCGGCGACGCGAAGATGACCACGGCGCTGCTGGACCGGCTCACGCACCACTGCCACATCGTGGAGACCGGCAACGAGAGCTACCGCGTCACGCAGGCCACAGCAAGTACCAAGAGGCGCATCAAGGACAGGGAGCAGGAGCGCAGAGCAAAGCCTGCGCAGCAGGGCTGATAACGACTGCCGCGCGGCGGGAAGCCTCTACGGGCTACGCCCTTCGCGCCTTCCCGCCGCGCCAAAACCAGCTACGAAGAAAGCAGAAAGGAGCCACGAGCTACCGTTATCCACAGTCGGGGTTACGCGATCCCGGCAACCAGCCCTGGGTCAAAGTTCAATCGGCAGGGTGGGTCAAAGTTCGGTCGGCGCGGACACCCTTGTTGCTATTGCTGACCCTGGGGCGGGTCCAGCGCGGCTTGCCGAGGTTGTCCACGTTTTCGGAGGTGGAGCCGGACTTGAAGGCCATGCTGGGTGCCTTTT
>JBDKFA010000304.1:0-6596 GCA_039798945.1 Pseudomonadota bacterium | reverse complement strand
AGCATCGCGGTGATGAAGGCCACGAAGCTGCCCACCGTGGCGCCGCCCTGGCTGCTTTGCCACAGCGCCACCGTGATCACCGAAGACAGGGCGATGGCCGCCATCACCTGCGTGAGCGGGGTCATCGTGGCGCCGGCAATGGTGGCCTTGAGCACGAGGCGGCGCAAGGCGTGGCTGCGTGCCCCGAAGCGCTGCTGCTGCGCCGCGGCTGCCCCGTGCAGCCGCACGATGCGCCAGGCCAGCACGTTTTCCTCCACCACGTAGGCCAGTTCGTCGGTGGCCTGCTGGCCCGCGAGCGTGAGCCGGTGCAGCCGCTTGCCCAGCGTGCGCATCACCCACGCCACCGCCGGAAACAGCACCGCCACGAAGAGCGTGAGCTTCCAGTTCAGCCACAGCAGGTAGCCCAGCAGCGCGGCCAGCGTCAGCGTGTCCTTGGCCAGCGTCAGCACCGAGCCCATCAGCATCTGCGCGCCTTGCTGCACCTCGTAGACAAGGGTATTGGTGAGCTGGCTCGCGCTTTGGCGCGCGTACAGCGCCGGTTGCACGCGCATCAGGTGCGCGAACATCGCGTCGCGCAGCGCCTGCACCCCCCGGTTGGCAGCCCACGCGAGTGCGACGTTGGCCACGAACCCCGCGAGCCCGCGCACGGCGAAGAGCCCGACGATGGCCAGCGGGATCGACCACAGCGGCAGCGCCCCGGCCGTGAAGCCCTTGTCCAGCAGCGGCTGCATCAGCGCCGGGATCAGCGGCTCGGTGAGCGCGCCTACCAGCGCAGCCGCAGCCGCGGCCGCCAGCGCGCCGCGTGCACCCGCGAAGTAGGGCGCGAGCCGGGCGAAGCGCTGCAGCAAAGGGGGCATGCGCCCGATTATCGGGGGCGGGCCGAGCCCGGGCCGGCGCGCGGCCACGGTGCGCATCGGGGCTGCCTCGCCGGCCCTGCGGGTGAGCCCTAGAATGGGGTCGTGATGGATCCACGGCTCCCTCGGCTCATGTGGCCCCGGCGGCGTTTCACGGCCGCGCTTGGCGCGGCCCTCGGCGCCCCGGTGGCGGGTGCACTGCCCGTTTCGGCGCGTGCGCAGGTGCAAATCGAAATCCGCGGTGTGGGCGCCACCACGCTGCCGCTGGCCGTAGCGCCACTGCGCGGCGAGTCTGCGGGCGCGGCGGCGGGGGCTGCCCCCGGCCCTGGTGCGCTGTCGGCCATCGTGCGCGCCGACCTTGAGCGCAGCGGCTCATTTCGTTTCGTCGAGCCTCCGGCGCAGATGGACGAACGTTCGCCCGTGCCGCAGCCCGAGTTGCGCGCCCGCGGGGCCGACGCCTTGCTCTCCGGCTCGGTCACGCGGCTGGCCGACGGCACCTACGACATACGGTACCGCCTGTGGGACGCGATCCGCGGCGAGCCCCACTTCACGAAGGCCATCGTGGCCCAGCCTGGCGACTTGCGGCTGGCCGCGCACCGCATCGCCGACGACGTCTACGAGAAGCTCACTGGCGAGCGCGGGGTGTTCGCCACGCGCATCGCCTATGTCACGCGCGCCGGCCGGCAGTACGCGCTGCGCATCACCGACGCCGACGGCGAGGCCGGGCAGGTCGCCGTGCAAAGCGCCGAACCGTTGATTTCGCCGGCGTGGTCGCCCGACGGCCGCTCGCTCGCCTACGTGAGTTTCGAGACGCAGAAGGCCGGCGTGTGGGTGCAGGAGGTGGCCACCGGCAAGCGCTCGCTCGTCGCCCACTTCCGCGGCAGCAACAGTGCGCCGGCCTGGGCGCCGAGCGGCCGTGAATTGGCGGTGGCCCTCTCGCGCGACGGGCTCACTCAGCTCTTCCTCATCGGTGCCGACGGCAGCAACCTGCGCCGGCTGACCACCAGCAGCGCCATCGACACCGAACCCGCCTTCACGCCCGACGGCCAGTCCGTCTACTTCGTGAGCGACCGCGGCGGCGGCCCCCAGATCTACCGCGCACCGGTGAGCGGCAACGGCCGCGCCGAGCGCGTGACCTTCCGCGGCAGCTACAACATCAGCCCCGCCATCAGCCCGGACGGCGGCACGCTCGCCTATGTGGCGCGCGAGGGCAACGCGTTTCGCGTGACGACGATGGAGCTCGCCAGCGGAACCATCCGCACGCTTTCCGACACGAACGACGACGAGAGCCCGAGCTTCGCCCCGAACGGGCGGCTGCTCGTGTATGCCAGCCGTGCCCAGGGGCGCGACGTGCTGATGACGACCACGCTCGACGGTCGCGTCCGCACGCGCTTGCTCACCAGCGGGCTGGACATGCGCGAACCCGCCTGGGGCCCTTACGGGCGCTGACCTGCCATCACCTGTTTCACCCTTGCACCAGGAGGCCGCATGACACCCACGCACCGCCCACGTTCCGCCCTGCGCGTACCGCCCCGTGCCCGCGCCGGCGCCGCCCTGGTGCTCCTGGCCGTGTGGCTGGCCGGCTGCGGCTCGGCGGTCAAGCTCGACGAGGCTCCGGTGGAAAACCGCACGGCCAAGCCCAACGACGTCGTCCCGCTCGAGCCCCGGCAGGGCGGCACGGGCACGGCAGGGGCGACTGGTGGAGCGGGTACCGGCGCGGCCGGCACCGGCAGCGCGGCCACCACCGTGGCCACCGTCAACACGGCCACACCCGATGCCTCGGCGACGGCCGGCTGGCCAGCCCAACGCGTTGTCTACTTCGACTTCGACAGCTATGTCGTGCGCCCGGACGCCAAGCCCGTCGTCGAAGGGCATGCACGCGTGCTCGTGGCCAACAAGGGCAAGCGCCTGGTGCTGGAGGGCCACACCGACGAGCGCGGCGGCCGCGAGTACAACCTCGCGCTCGGCCAGAAGCGTGCCGAGGCGGTGGCCCGCTCGCTCGTGCTGCTCGGCGTGGCCGAGGGCCAGCTCGAGCCCGTGAGCTTCGGCAAGGAGCGCCCGGCCGTGGAAGGGCGCGACGAGGCCAGCTGGGAGAAGAACCGGCGTGTCGAGCTGAAGGAGAAGCGTTGAAGGGCGGGGCGCCTGTGGCGGGCCTCGTGCAGATGCTGGCCACGCGCGCAAGGCTGCAGGCGCCGAGGGCGCCGATCGTGGCGCTCATGTTGGCCACCCTGGCCGGCCTTGCCACCCCGGCCCACGCCCTGTTCTCCGACGACGAGGCGCGCAAGGCGATCCTCGAGCTGCGGGCGCGCGTCAGCGCCAACGACGAGGCCACCCGGGCCCGGCTGGGCGAGCTGTCCAACCAATTGGCGGCGCTCACCGCTGCGCAGTCCGCCGCGCAGGCGTCCCAGGCCGCACAGAACAAGGAAATGGCCGAGGCCTTGCAGGCGCTGCGCCGCAGCCTGCTCGAGCTCAACAACCAGATCGAAGGCCTGCGCGGCGAGATCGCGCGTCTGCGCGGCGAGCAGGAACAGCTCGCACGCGAGGTGGCCGACGTACAGCGCCGCCAGAAGGATGTCTCCCAAGGCATCGACGACAGGCTGCGCCGGCTCGAGCCGGTGAAGGTCAGCCTGGACGGGCAGGAGTTCCTGGCCGACCCCGAGGAGAAGCGCCAGTTCGACGAAGCCCTGGCCATCCTTCGCACGGGCGATTTCGACCGCGCGCTGGCCGCACTTGGCGCCTTCACGCGCCGCTATCCCGGCAGTGGCTACGCCGATGCCGCGCGCTTCTGGGTGGCCAGCGCCCACTACGGCAAGCGCGACCACCGCGAGGCCATCTCAGCTTTCCGCGGCTTCGTCAACGCCGCGCCCAAGCACCCGCGTGCGCCCGAGGCGCTGCTGGCCATTGCCAACAGCCAGGCCGAGATGAAGGACCGCCCGGCCGCACGCCGCACGATCGACGAACTGATGAAGGCCTACCCGCAGTCCGAGGCGGCGGCCGCCGGCAAGGAGCGCCTGGCCACCCTGCGCTGAGCGCGCCAACAGCTTGCGCGGGCACCCCGGCCTAAAATCGGGGCATGCAGGAATCCCAGCTCCCCGCTCTCGCGGCCCAGGTTCTCTGGGCCGCGTTCGCGTTGGCCGTCGTCTTCGGCGCCATTGCCCAACGCACCCACTTCTGCACGATGGGTGCGGTGGCCGACATCGTCAACATCGGCGACTGGGCGCGCATGCGCATGTGGGCGCTGGCCATTGGCGTGGCCATGGTCGGCTTCAACACCATGGTCGGGCTCGGCTGGGTGGAGGCGGGCAAGAGCATCTACGCGCCTGCGCGTCTGGTGTGGCTCTCCAACCTCCTGGGCGGGGTGCTCTTCGGCTTCGGCATGGTGCTCGCCTCGGGCTGCGGCAGCAAGACGCTCGTGCGCATCGGCGGAGGCAACCTGAAGGCGCTCGTCGTGTTCTCGGTGCTGGGGTTGAGTGCCTACATGACGATGCGCGGCCTCTTCGCCGTGTGGCGCGTGGCCACCGTCGACACGGTGGCCGTCACGCTGCCCACCGGGCAAGACCTCCCCTCGCTGGCCGCCCACGCCTTCGGCGCCTCGCGCACTACGCTCGCACTCGTGCTGGGCCTCGTCATTGGCGGCGCGCTGATCATCTGGGCGCTCATCAAGCCTGAAGGCCGCAGCGCGGATGTGCTGATTGGCGGTGCGGGCATCGGCGCGGTGGTGGTGGGCGTGTGGTGGGTCTCGGGCCAACTCGGGCACTTGGCCGAGCACCCGCAAACGCTCGAAGAGGCCTTCCTCGCCACCAACAGCGGCCGCATGGAGTCGCTCACTTTCGTGGCGCCCATGGCCTACACGATCGACTGGCTCATCCTCTTCAGCGACAAGAGCAAGGTGCTCACGGTCGCCATCGTCACGACGGTCGGCGTCATCGTCGGCTCGGCTCTGATGGCGCTCGTCACGCGCAGCTTCCGCTGGGAAGGCTTCGCCAGCACCGAGGACACCGCCAACCACCTCGTGGGTGCGGTGCTGATGGGCATCGGCGGCGTCACCGCCATGGGCTGCACGATCGGCCAGGGCCTGTCGGGCGTATCGACGCTCGCGCTCGGCAGCTTCATCGCGGTGGCCGGCATCATCGGCGGGGCCGTGCTCGGGCTGCGCTGGCAGGTCTGGCGCCTCGAGCGCCAGGTGTGACGCCAGGCGTGACACCAGGCAACACGCCGGCCCCGACTCCGGGCCTGACCGACCCCACCTTCGAGCGCCGCTTCGGCGGCCTGCGGCGGCTGTATGGCGAGGCCGACTGGCAGCACCTGTGCAGCCTGCGCGTGGCCGTGGTGGGCCTGGGTGGCGTGGGCTCGTGGGCGGTGGAGGCCCTGGCGCGCAGCGGTGTCGCGAGCCTCGTGCTGATCGACTTCGACCACGTCGCCGAGTCCAACATCAACCGCCAGGTGCAGGCGTTGGAAAGCACCCTCGGCCAGGCCAAGGGCGAGGCCCTGCGTGCGCGCATCGCCGAGATCCACCCCGGCTGCGCGGTGCACGTGGTGGACGAATTCGCGACGCCCCAGAACTGGCCCGCGCTGCTGCCGTGCGAGGTGGACGCCGTCATCGACGCGTGCGACCAGGTCAGCGCCAAGGTGGCGCTGGCCGCCTGGGCGCTGCAGCAGGGCGTGCCGCTCGTCGTCGCCGGCGCGGCGGGCGGCAAGCTCGCGCCCCATGCGGTGCAGGTGGCCGACCTTGCCGAGGCCACGCACGACCCGCTGCTCGCCTCGCTGCGCCAGCGCCTGCGCAAGTTCCACGGCGCGGCCGCACACGGGCGCGGGCCGATCGGCGTGCGCGTGGTGTATTCCCGCGAAGCCGTGCTGCGCCCGCCCGAGCAGGCCTGCCTGCCGGACGCACCGCCAACCCAAGGCGAGACGGCCGACGACACCCTGCGCCCTTCGCCCCTGGCCTGTGCCGGCTACGGCTCGAGCGTGATGGTCACCGCCACTTTCGGCATGGTCGCCGCCAGCGAGGCCGTGCAAGCCGCGCTGCGGCGCCTGCGCAAGGCTGCAACAGCCTCGCCTGCACCACCTGCCGCCAGTACGCTATAATGGCGGGCTCTGCCGCGGGGGTTGTTAGCTCAGTCGGTAGAGCAGCGGACTTTTAATCCGTTGGTCGCAGGTTCGAATCCTGCACAACCCACCACCCTCGCTCCGGCGAGGCGCGGAACCCCAAGGGCTCTTAGCTCAGTTGGTAGAGCAGCGGACTCTTAATCCGTTGGTCGTAGGTTCGAATCCTACAGGGCCCACCAAGATCCACGAGGGTCAGCACGCGAGCAGCGGCTGACCCTCGTTTCGTTTGGGCCGCCATCAGGGCGAGCCGGTGGGCGGATGGTTGCTGGCTGGCCGCTCCGCCGGCTGGTCCTGCTTGAGGGCGTTGAGCGCCAGCAGCACCAGTGCGCGTGTCGCGAGCGCGGTGGCTGCGAACAACGCGCCCGGGTTCAGCACACCCAGGCCATGGTGCTTGCGGTAGAAGCGATAGGCCCCGATGTGGAACTGGCGGATCCGCCAGGGGCTCTTCTTCTTGCCGGAACGGTTGTTCTCGTAGTGCACGATGCCCACATCGGGCACGCAGTAGAGGACCTTGCCGGCGCGCTGGAGCTGCGCGCACCAATCCGAATCGACCCAGTAGCAGCGGTAGGCCTCGTCCCAGGGGCCGACCTCGTCGATCAGCGAGCGGCGCATGAACATGCAGGCCGCCGACACCTG
>JBDKFA010000303.1:0-24985 GCA_039798945.1 Pseudomonadota bacterium | reverse complement strand
CTGCGTCAGGAGCATGAGTGGCCGCTGGCCCGCACGCAATGGACGCCGCTCTACCTGAACGCCTCCACACTCGGCCTGCAGCTTGTCGCGGCTTCCGACACGGCGCAGGTGACCTTCGATGCGATGGGCGAGGGGCTCACGTTCAGGCTGCCGCCCTTCGAACACGAGATCGAGTTCACCGGGCCCGTCTCGTTGCGCCTGTGGGTGTCGTCCACGACTAACGACGTGGATGTCTTCGCCGTTGTCCGCGTGTTCGATCCCGAAGGCCGGGAGTGCACCTTCGTGGGCGCCCACGAGCCCGTGGCCGTGGCCTATGGCTGGCTGCGTGCATCGCACCGCAAGCTCGACGCGCAACGCAGCCTGCCCGGCCGGCCGTGGCATCCGCACGACGAACTGCAGCCCTTGGTCCCGGGCGAGGTGGTGCCCCTGGATGTCGAGATCTGGCCCACCAGCTTGGTCTGCCCCCCGGGCTACACGCTGGCGCTCACGGTGCGCGGCAATGACTTCGTGGTGGCGGCCCCGGGGCGCCTGCGCCACGACAACCCCGCCGACCGCCCGGCCGAGGTGTTCGCGGGCCGCACGACGTTGCACACCGGCGGCCCGTATGACGCGCACCTGCTGTTGCCGGTGATTCCCCCGGCTCGAGCGGCGGGGCTGCCCGAGAGCGTCAGCGGTACCTCTGTGCCCAGTTCTCCGGCCTCGCCATGAAGAACTGCACCTCGGGCGTGATCGTGAAGTAGTCCCCCGGCCCGCCGCCGCGCACCATGGGGCGGGCGCGCGCGGTCTGGTAGACGCCGCCTTCAAGCAGCGAAGTGTCGATGTGCACGCCCACCACCTCGCCCATCACGAGCCAGGCGTCCACGTGCTCACCGGCAGCGGTGCGCAGCTGGATGCTCAGGTTAATCGCCTGAGCCAGCGGCTCGGTGACGAGGTTCCACACGAACTCGCCCGTGGCCTGCCTGAGTCACACCCTCCGTCACGGACCGGCGTGACCTCACGCGCAGGTGCCCCCTACGACTGGGCCTTGAGCACGTTCGGTAACACCGGCTGCGTCAGGCTCACATCGGGAAAGAAGAGTGCGGCCGTGCGGTAGCCGATGTTGGTCGGCGCCATCCTGTCTTCGGTGAAATTTACCCCGAACATGGCCTTCAGGATCGTCAGCTTGCCCGGGCAGATCTTGCCGTTGGAGTACTTCAGTGTGAGGCTCACCTTGTTGCCCCTTGGCGGCCACCGCTCGGCGTGCATGCTGGTGTACGACACCGAACCCTATGCCCGAACCGATCTGTGCATCGACTTCGTTCCCAAGCGCGCGGGCGGGCCCGATGCCGTCGATGCGCTGGGCGAGATCCTCGACCGCTGGAAGCCGATGATCGGCTACTACAAGGAGAGACCCCACAAGCCCATGATGCCGGGCTGGGAGGACTGGCTCGCGAGTCAGGGGATGCCGTTCCGGGATTGAGGTCTCAGAGCGGCATGGCGTGCCCGGCCTGATCCTGCTCGATCAGAGCCGCACGCTCGGCTGCGCGCTGCAGACCCCTCACCTCACCCCGAACACCACCGCCGGCTCGCCCGCCAGCGCCTCCACGCGGGCCTGCACGGCATCCCCGATGCGCACCTGCTCGGGCGGTACGCCCACCACCCGGCTCATCATCCGCACGCCTCCGTCGAGGTCCACCAGCACCACGTTGTAGGGCCCGCCCTTGTCGGTGGGCCGCGCGACCACGGTCACGGCATGCACGGTGCCGCGGCCACAGGCTTCGAACCAGGTGAGTGAGCCGTCGGCGCAGTGCGGGCACAGCCGCCGCGGCGGAAAGACCGCCGCTGCACAGGCGCCACAGCGCTGCAGCATGAAGCGCCCAGCAGCCAGTTGTTGGTGCCACCGCGCCATCGGGCCGGCAGCTGGGGTGTCCGTGCCAGAGTCGGAGCGAGCGTCAGAGGACGGGGCAGCGTTCGTGGCCATGGGTGTTGGAGATTTCTGCACGCAGTATACAATTGCATACTGAAAACAAAAGGCGCGAGAGGGTACGGCAGCATGGCCATGTTCAACGACTTCGGGCTCACCGAAGAGCAGAAGATGATGCGCGAATCCTTGCTGCGGTTGGCCGCGCGCACCTTGCCCGCGGAGAAGATCCGCGAGCTCGACCGCGAGTCGGGCTGGCCGCACGAGGCTTACCAGGCGCTGGCGAAAGCCGGGTGGCTCGGGCTGCTCTACCCGGAGGAGTACGGCGGCCTGAACGGCAGCTACAAAGACCTGGTGGTGCTGCTGGAGGCGCTCTCTTACCACTACGCCTGCCTGGGCACCACCTACATGACGAGCCCGATCTACGCGGGCCTGCAGGTGCTGCACAACGGCTCGGAGGAACTGCGGCGCGACTACATGGTGCCGATGCTGCGCGGCGAGCTGTACTTCGCCTTCGCGCTCACCGAGCCGCAGACGGGGTCTGACGCCGCCTCGATCCAAACGCACGCGCGCCGCGACGGCGGCGACTACGTGCTCAACGGGCAGAAGTGGTTCATCACCTCGGCGCACGTGGCCGACTGGCTCGTGGTGGTGGTGAAGACGGACCCTTCCGCACAGCCCGCCCACAGCGGCTTCAGCATGCTCTTCGTCGATGCCCGTGCCCCGGGCGTCACCATCCGGCCGATCGAAACGCTCGGGCGCCACACCACGCACACCAACCAGATCTTCTTCGACAACGTGCGCGTGCCCGTGCGCCACCTGCTGGGCGAGGAGAACCGGGCGTGGAAGCAGCTGATGCGCGGCCTAAACCTCGAGCGCGTGGCGATTGCCGCCTGTGGCGCGGGAAACGCGCAAAAGGCGGTGGAGATCGCCAGCGAATACGCCAAGGGGCGGGTGCAGTTCGGCCAGCCCATCAGCAAGCTGCAGGTCATCTCGCACAAGCTCGCCGATATGCGCATCAAGGCGGAGATGGCCCGGCTCGTCACGTACCGCACTGCGGACATGATGGACGCGGGCCTGGACGCGCGCATGGAAACCGCGATCGCCAAGGTGGTGGCCACCGAGCACGACTTCCAGTGCGCCGACATCGGCATGCAGGTGATGGGCGGTGCGGGCTACTCGATGGAGCACGACATGCAGCGCCTGTTCCGCGATTCGCGCCTCGGGCCCATTGGCGGGGGCAGCAACGAGATCCAGCGCAACATCATCGCCAAGCTGATGGACTTGTGAGGGTGTCGTCGTGGCCGGCACCTATACCTTCGAAGGACACCCCCATGTCTGACCAACCGACGCCCCGCGGCCGCTACTTCGAAGACTTCCAGAAAGGCGAAGTCCTGCTCACGGGCCGGCGCACCATCACCTCCACCGACATCGTGAACTTCGCCTGCCTGTCGGGCGACTTCAACGACGTGCATTGCAACCACGAGTACGCGCGCAGCACGCCTTTCGGCGAGCCGATTGCGCATGGGCCGCTGGTGTACGCGGTGGCGGCTGGCCTGGTCTACGCCTCGGGCGCCAACGACGGCACGCTGCTGGCGCTGATGGGGGTGGACGGCTGGCGCATGCTCAAGCCGGTCAAGCACGGCGACACGATTCACGTGCGCTCGACGGTGGTGGAAAAGCGCGAGGGCACGCGGCCCGACCGTGGGGTGGTGGTGCTGCGCCGGGAGATCGTCAACCAGCACGACGAAGTGGTGCAGGAGCTGCAGGCCACGATCGCCTACCGGCGCCGTCCGGCCTGAAGGGATCCAGATGCGCAGTCTGAGAGCGTCGTCGGCGTTGGTCGGTGTGGCCACCGCGCACGTGCAAGGTGCACGCGGGCTCGACCCGCTCGAGATGATCGCCGACGTCGCCGCTGCGGCAACCCGCGACGCCGGGGTGGCGCTGCACGAGGTCGACGGGCTGTTCTGCGGGCTGCAAAGCGAATTCCTGAGTTCGCTTTCGATCGCCGAGTACCTGGGGCTGCGGCCACAATTCTCGGACAACAACCGCGTCGGCGGTTCGTCCTTCCTGTGCCACTCGCTGCAGGCGGCGCTCGCGCTGGAGGCGGGCCTGTGCGAAGTGGCCCTGATCTGCTACGCGAGCAACCAGCGCAGCGCCCTCGGGCGCCTGCAAACCTCCGTGGCGAGCAGCTGGTCGGCCATGGAGGCACCTTACGAAGCGCGTTTTCCGGTGTCCTCGTACGCGCTGTGCGCCAGCCGGCATATGCACCAGTACGGCACCACGCGTGAACAGCTGGCCTCGGTGGCGGTGTCGGCGCGGCGCTGGGCACAGCTCAACCCCGAGGCCTTCGCGCGCGGGCCGCTGACGGTGGGCGACGTGCTGGCTGCGCCGATGGTTTCGACGCCGCTGGGCCGGCTGGACTGCTGCCTCGTCACCGATGGCGCGGGTGCCATCGTGATGACGCGCGCCGACCGGGCACGCCACCTGCGCCGCCCGCCGGTGTATCTGCTGGGCGCCGCTGCTGCGCACTGGCACAAGCAGGTCTCGGCGATGCCCGACCTGTGCACGACGGCCGCCACCGACTCGGGGGTGCGTGCGTGCGAAATGGCCGGCATCCGGCCGCAGGAGGTCGACGTGGTCCAGCTCTACGACGCGTTCACGATCAGTACGGTGATGCTGCTGGAAGACCTGGGTTTCTGCGCAAAGGGGGAGGGCGGGCCGTTCGTCGAGAGCGGAGCGATCGCGCCCGGTGGCTCGCTGCCGGTGAACACCAACGGTGGCGGTCTGTCCTTCGCCCACCCCGGCATGTACGGGATCTTCACCCTGATCGAAGGTGTGCGGCAGCTGCGTGGCGAGGCGGACGGCCGCCAGGTTCCGGGCGCCGAGCTCTGCCTGTGCCAGGGCAGTGGCGGGGTGTTCTCCAGCCAGGTGACCAACGTGCTGGGAACCGCTGCCACCGTCTAAGCAGCGTCCTCCCCCACCCCCCGATCGCAGCACCATGGTCTCAACCCCGCTTCCGCCCGGCTCAGTCGTCGACGGCGTTCTCGAACAGGCCCACGGCGACGTGGTCGTGCTGACCCTGCATGCCCCTGAAAGGCGCAACGCCTTGTCTCCCGAGCTCAGGCTGCGGCTGCGTGATCGGCTGCAGGCGGCGCTGGATTCGCCGGACGTCCGCGCGATCGTGCTGACCGGTGCGCAAGGCATGTTCAGCGCCGGCGGCGACGTGCGCCAGATGGCTGAACGGCCTGCGCCGGCGCTGGCCCGGCAACGGCTGCAGGTGCTGCACGACATCGTGCGCGGCATCGTGGGCGGCCCCAAGCCAGTGATTGCAGCCGTCGAGGGCGTGGCTTTCGGGGCCGGGTTCTCATTGGTCGCCGCCTGCGACCACGTGATCGCCGGCGAGGGCGCGAGCTTCTGCGCGGTGTTCGGCCGCATTGGGTTGGTGGCCGACTGCGGCTTGCTGTGGACGCTGCCCCAGCGCGTGGGGTGGTCCGCCACGCGCGACTTGCTGCTCACCGCGCGGGTCGTCGACACGGCCGAGGCCGCCAGGCTGGGCTTGGTGGACCGTGTGGTGCCAGCTGGCAGTGCGCTGCAGGCCGCTCTGGCCCAGGCGGCCGCTTATGGCACAGTCGGGCCGCTCGCACTGGCCGCCACGAAATCGGCCCTGGCACGCCGGCCCGCCTCGCTCGAGGAGGCGCTTGCGATGGAAGCCGACCTGCAGGCCTCGCTGCGGGTGAGCGAAGATCATCGTGATGCCTGCGAGGCCTTCCTGGCCAAGCGTAGGGTGACGATGCACGGGAGATGACAAGAAGATGAACAAGACTGCTGCACGCAAGCAAGCCAAGCCCACCAGCGCCAACGGCAAGCGGTCGCCGGGCGAGCCGGCCGACCTCGCCGACGACCCCGCCACGCGCCTGCCGCGGGCCGAGCAGGCCTACCAGGAGATTCGCCGCGCGATTCAGGAACACCGGCTCAAGCCCGGTGACCGGTTGCGGGAGGCCGAGCTGGCCGAGGCGGTGGGGGTCAGCCGCACGCCCTTGCGCGAAGCGCTGGCGCGGCTGGAGGCCGATGGCCTGATCGCCAACGACCCGGCTCGCGGACTCGTGGTGACGCGGCTCGACTACAACATGGTCAGCGAGCTCTACTACATGCGCGAGGTGCTGGAAGGTACGGCTGCGCGGCTCGCCGCGCAGCACGCCTCCGATGTGGAGCTCACGATCCTGGACGAGATCTGCGAGCAGTATCGCCGCAGCATCGGTGACAGCGCCGCGCTCGAGCTGCGCAACCGCCAGTTTCACGAGGCGCTGTACCGCTGCGCGCACAACCGCTACCTGGTGCGCACGCTGCAGGGCCTGCATGACGCGCTGGCCCTTCTGGGCGAGTCGACGCTGCACGACCGCGCGCGCGCCGAGAACACGCAGGCCGAGCACGAGGCGATCCTGCGCGCCATCAAGGAGCGCAACCCGGAGGCGGCCGAGCAGGCCACGCGCACGCACATCCGCAACGCGCAGTTCGAGCGCGTCAAGCGCGAGTTCAACCGCGTGCGCTGAACGCGCCTGGCGGCCGCGGCTCAGCTCGCGGCCACGAGCGCATCGAGGGCGACCACCCCCAGCCCGGCGGCTCGCACGAGCAGCGGGTTGATCTCCACGCTGAAGGGGGCATCCCGCCGCGCAGCTGCGAAGCGCGACAGCCGCGAGACGGCCTGCGCCAGGGCGGCCAGGTCGTAGGCAGGGCGGTTGCGATAGCCCCGCAGCAGCCGCGCGATGCGCGTCTGCTCCACCATGGCCAGAGCCTCCTGTTCGTCCACTGGGGCGAGGCGCAAGGCGCGGTCAGCCACCAGCTCGGCCAGCACACCGCCCGCCCCGAACAGCACCACCGGCCCGAAGGTGGGGTCGTGGCGTACGCCCACCAGGCATTCCACGCCTTGCGTCGCCATGGGCGAGACGAGATACCCCTCGATGCGCGCATCGGGCCGCGCCGCCGCCACGCGTGCGGCGATGCCCGCTACGGCGGCCAATACCTCCTCGCTGCCATTCAAGCCCAGCACGACACCGCCCACCTCGGTCTTGTGCGGCAGGTCGGCCGACAGCACCTTGACCGCCACCGGAAAGCCCATCTGCGCGGCAGCGCGCGCGGCGGCCTGCGCGTCCGCGCAGCGCTGCTCCTCAAGGGTGGGAATGCCGATGCGATGGAGCAGTGCCTTGGCGTCGGCCTCATTGCGGCACTGCCCCGGATCGAGCGTGGCCCAGTCGGCCTCTGCAGCGGGCACCCGGGCACGCGCCGCGGCAGGCGCGCTGGCGGCGCGAACCCAGGCCGCGTGCGCACGCAGCATGCGCGCGGTATCCTCGAACACGGCGAACCCAGCCGCCTCGTAGCGGCGGACATGGGCCGCGCTAGTGACGATCGACAGCAGCAGCGACTTGCGGGGGTGGCGCGCCGCAGCGGCCACGAGCGCGTCGGCCCAGGCATCGGCCAGTGACGGCGCTCCGCCAGCCATGCCCACGAACAGGGCTGCGCCGTCATAGTCGTCGCCCTCGAGCAGCAGGTCCAGCACCTGCCCGAAGATGGGCAGTTCATTGAGGATCTGCCCGGTGAGGTCCACCGGGTTGACGGGCGAGGCATTGGGCATCAGCTCGCGGATGCGCGCCTGCTGCGGGCCGCCCACGGGGGGCAGCGTCAGGCCGGCCTGCACGGCGTGGTCCGTCATCTGCACGGCGAAGCCGCCCGAGGGGCTGAGCAGCACCAGCCGCCCGCCCTGTGGGCGCCTGCCGCGGGTGGCCGCGTAGGCGACGTCGAGCATTTCCTCGACGCTGTCGGCGCGGTGGATGCCCAGGCTGCGGAACACCTCGTCGTAGACGAGGTCTTCGCCGGCCAGCGATGCGGTGTGGGAGGCCGCGGCCCGGCTGCCGGCCTCAGTGCGGCCTGCCTTGATCACGATCACGGTCTTGCCCGCCTGCCGCGCCTGGCTGAACGCCTCGAGCAGGGCGCGCCCGTTGCGCACGCCTTCGAAGTAGCACAGCACCACCTCGATGCCGGGGTCGTGCGCCATGGCGGCGATGAGTTCCGGGGCACTCACGTCGCACTCGTTGCCGCAGCTCACCCACTGCACGATGGGCAGGCCACGCGCCGCCGCGAGCTTGTAAACCTGGCTGCCGTAGCCCCCGCTCTGGGTGACCATGCCGATGTGGCCTGGCTGCGGGAAGCCGTCGTCGAACATGCTGGAGAAGGTCATGAAGGCCCGGGAGCGGGCATCGAACAGGCCCAGCGAGTTCGGCCCGAGCACCAGCATGCCGCTCGCGCGCGCAATCTCGGTGACGCGCGCCTGCAGCTGCCGCCCTTCCTCTCCGGCCTCGGCGAAGCCGCTTGCGAAGACCGTGACCGAGCGCACGCCCGCTTGCGCACACTCCTCAACCGCTTGCACCGCCGCGGTGGCCGGCACGGCGACGATGGCGGTGTCCACGCCCCGAGGCAGCTCGCGTGCGCTGGCGCAGGCCGGCAGGCCCTGCACCTGCGCGCGGTGCGGGTTCACCGGGTAGACCGGGCCCTGGAACCCGCCTTCCACCAGGTAGCGAAGGGTGCGGCCGTTGCCGCGCTTGGGGTCGTTCGAGGCACCGATCATGGCGATCGAGCGCGGGCGCAGCAGGGCCTCCAGGTTGCGCTGGCGAAGAGGGCCCGTGGAATCGGTGTTGGAGACTTGAAGTTGCTTAGGGTTCATGTCAGTATGCAAAGCTAGACAAAAGCATACATTGCTTGCAAACATAGGGACGGACCGTGGGGTCCGCAGGAGACGCAAATGATTCGAATGAAGCGCCCGGGCTCGTGGCTTCTCGCGCTGTGCGGTCTTGTTCTTGCGGGGTCGGCAACGGCCCAGTCGGCGGCGTGGCCGACCAAGCCGGTGCGGCTGATCGTGGCCTTCGCGGCCGGGGGACCGATTGACCTGGCCGCCCGTGTCGTCGCCGAGGGTATGACGCAGCGCCTGGGCCAGCCGGTGGTCGTGGAGAACCGCACCGGTGCGAATGGCGCAATCGCCGCTGAAGCGCTCAAGGCATCCGCAGCCGACGGGCATACGGTGCTCATCAGCAACGCCAGCATGATCACTATCACCCCCACGCTGGTGAAAGACCTGAAGTACGACCCGGCGCGCGACTTCGAGCCCGTCACCCGCATCGTGCAGTCGGCGCTGGTGCTGGTGGTGAACACCGAGCAGCCCGAGATGCGCGACGTGCGCTCGGTGGCCGACCTGGTGGCGCTGGCCAAGCGCAAGCCCGGTGAGCTCAGCTACGGCTCGGCCGGGCTAAACGGCAACGTGCAGCAGCTTGCCAGCGAGCTCTGGGCCGACCAGGCCGGCATCAAGCTGCTGTCCGTGCCCTACAAGGGCTCCTCCGAGGCGCAGGTGGCCGTGCTCGGCAGGCAGGTGTCGATGGTCTTCGACACGCTCACCGCCATTCCGCACATCAAGTCCGGCAAGCTGCGGCCGCTGGCCGTCACCTCGCGCGAGCGCCTGGCCGAGCTGCCAGATGTGCCCACCATGCAGTCACTGGGCTACCGCAACTTCGAGGTGGGTTTCTGGTCGGGCGTGTTCGTGCCCAAGGGCACGCCGGCTGCGATCGTGCAGGCGATGTCCAAGGCCATCGGCGACGCCGCGGCCGACCCGGCCGCACGCGCCAAGCTCGAGCCGCTGGGGCGCGTGGTCACGAGTTCGCCGGAAGACTTCCGCCGCCACATCCAGGAAGAGACCGCCACGCTCGCCGAGGTGATCCGAAGGGCCAACCTCGGGGCGCGCTGAACGAACCTTGCAGGCGCTGCGGGCGCTTAGCAGCCGTGTCCTTGCGCTTCGAGCTCGAGCAGGGCATCGCCACCCTGGTGCTCGACCGCCCGCAGTCGCACAACGCCCTGAACGAGGCGATGCGGGATGCGCTGGCGGCCGCGGTCACCCGCATTGAAGCCGACCGCAGCATCCGCGCCGTGGTGCTCACCGGCGCAGGCGAGCACTTCTGCGCCGGTGGCGACGTCAAGCAGCTGGCCAGTGCCGTGCCAGCGAGCCCCGAGGAGCGCCTGGCGCGCATGCGCTCGCTGCACGCCCTCATCCGTGGCCTCGCGGCGCTGGACCGCCCCGTGGTCGCGGCGGTGGACGGTGTGGCCTACGGCGCCGGCCTCGGGCTGGCGCTGCTGGCCGACCTCGTCGTGGCCAGCAGCCGGGCGCGGTTGTGCATGGCGTTCCAGCGCGTCGGGCTGGTGCCGGACTTCGGGGCGAGCTACACGCTGCCCCGCGCAGTGGGCCTGCAGCGCGCGCGCGAGCTCGTCTACACGGCCCGCGAGCTCGATGCCGCCCAGGCCCTGGCCCTCGGGCTCGTGCTCGAAGTGGTGGAGCCGGGCCGGCTGCACGCCCGCGCCCTCGAGCTCGCCACCGCGCTGGCGCAAGCGTCGCAGGTGGGCTTCGGCCTGAGCAAGAGGCTGCTCGCCGCCTCCTTGCAGAGCGACCTGTCGACCATGCTCGAGATGGAGTCGACGGCGCAGTCGGTGGCAGCCACGAGCACGGAGGCCGCCATCGCGCTCAGCGCGGTGGCGCAGCGCAAGCCCCCACCGTTCAGCTGGCCAGGTTGACAAGGCCGGTGCGGTTGATAGTATGCATCGGTATACGAAAGCATACGTAAGATGATCAATCAGCTTCTGTGCCCACCTTGCGAGGCCGGTGGGCTCTGCGCATGAGCCATCGCGTCCTGGTCGCCAACCGAGGCGAAATCGCCATCCGGGTGCTGCGCGCGGTCGCGGAGCTCGGCTGGCACGGGGTGGCCGTGAGCCCGGCCGACGATGCCGGCTCGCTGCACGTGCGCAAGGCCGACGAGGCCCGCACGCTGGCTGGCAGCGGCGCGCGTGCCTACCTCGACATCGCGGAGGTCGTGCGTGCCGCGCGCGAAGCGCAGTGCGACCTGGTGCACCCAGGCTACGGGTTTCTCAGCGAGCGGGAAGACTTCGCTCGCGCCTGCAGCGCCGCTGGCCTGAACTTCGTCGGCCCCGACGCCCAGACGCTGGAGGTCCTCGGTGACAAGGCGGCGGCCCGTGAGCTCGCCGCGCGGTGTAAGGTGCCGTTGCTGCGCGGCACCGGTGCGTTGGCCGACGAGGCTGCCGCTCTGGCTTTCCTCGCCTCGCTCCAGGGCGCCCCGATGATCCTCAAGGCCGTGGGCGGTGGCGGTGGCCGAGGCATCCGGATCGTCCATCGCCCCGAAGAGGTCCAGGAGGCCCTGTCGCGCTGCCGCTCCGAGGCCGAGGCCGCATTCGGCCATCCGGGGGTCTATGCCGAAGAGTTCCTGCCGGCCGCCCGCCACATCGAGGTGCAGGTGGCCGCAGACGGGCAGGGGGGGGTGGTCGTGCTCGGTGAGCGCGAGTGCACGCTGCAGCGTCGCCACCAGAAGGTCGTCGAAGTGGCGCCCAGCCCCTGGCTGAGCGAGGCCATGCGCGTACAGCTGTTCAGCTGCGCTGAGCGGCTGGCCCGCGAGCTCGGCTACCGCAGCCTCGGCACCTTCGAGTTCCTCGCCACGGGCGGCCCGCAAGGCGAGCGCTTCGTGTTCATCGAAGCCAATCCACGCCTTCAGGTCGAGCACACCGTGACGGAAGAGGTGTTCGGCGTCGACCTCGTGCAGCTGCAGTTGTGCGTGGCAGCCGGCGAGCGCCTGGAGTCGATCCTGCCTGGCGCGCCGCTGCGTGCGCGCGGGGCGGCCATCCAGCTGCGCGTGACGATGGAGCAGTCGCGCCCGGACGGCACCCAGGTACCCGGCGTGGGCACGCTCACCGCCTACGACTTGCCCTCGGGCCCGGGCGTGCGTGTGGACGGCTGCGGCTACGTCGGCTACGCGAACGACCCCAGCTACGACCCGCTGCTGGCCAAGCTGATCGTGCACAGCGCCGACGGCCGCTGGGAGCCGCTGCTGCGCAAGGCCTATCGCGCGCTGTGCGAGCTGCGCATCGAAGGCATCCCGACCAACGCGGGCCTGCTGCGGAACCTTTTGCAGCACCCTGCCGTGCAGCGCAACACCCTGCACACCCGCTTCATCGAGGAACACCAGCAGGCCCTGCTGTCGCAGGCCACCGCCCACCCCGACTTCGCAGCCCCGAGCCCGGCACGCGAGGTGGCGGCGGCTTCGGCCGAGGTGCAGATGCCAGCCGGTGCGATTGCGGTGCGTGCGCCGTCGGCGGGCCGCATCGTCGAGCTCAAGGTGGGAGTGGGCGCCGTGGTGCGTGCGGGCGATCCCATGGGCGTGCTCGAGTCGATGAAGACCGAGTTCAGCATTGAAGCCGAGCGTTCGGGCACGGTGGTGGCGGTGCTGGCCGCAACTGGCGGTGCGGTGGCCCAGGATGCGCCTATCTTCGCGCTGATGCCCGACGAGCACGCCGACGACGGGGCTGCCGCCGCGCAGGCCACGGTCGACCTCGAGCACATCCGAGCCGACTTGCAGGCCGTGCTCGACGCGCATGCGCGGCTGCAGGACGAAGCCCGGCCCGAGGCCGCTGCCAAGCGCCACGCCGCCGGCCAGCGAACCGCGCGCGAAAACGTGGCCGACTTGTGCGACCCCGGAAGCTTCACCGAGTACGGTGCGTTGATCCTGGCGGCGCAGCGCACGCGCCGGCCGCTGGACGAGCTCGAGAAGCTCAGCCCCGCCGACGGCCTGGTAGCGGGCATCGGCTCGGTCAACGGCGCGCACTTCGACGCCGCACGCACGCGCTGCGTCGTCATGGCCTACGACTACACCGTCTTCGCGGGCAGCCAAGGCTACATGGCGCACGAGAAGAAGCGTCGCATGCTGCGCCTGGCGCTGAAGTGGCGCCTGCCGGTGGTGCTGTTCGCCGAGGGCGGCGGCGGCCGGCCGGGCGACACCGACCACCTCGGCGGGTTACGTCTGTTCAACCCGACCTTCTGGGGCTTCGCCAGGCTGACCCGGCGCGTGCCGGTGGTGGGTATCGCCTCCGGGCGGTGCTTCGCCGGCAACGCGGCACTGCTGGCAGTGTGCGACCTCATCGTGGCCACCGAAGACGCCTCCATCGGCATGGGCGGCCCGGCGATGATCGAAGGCGGCGGGCTGGGCGTCGTGGCGGCGGCTGACGTTGGCCCGGTGTCGATGCAGTCGCGCAACGGCGTGATCGACGCCGTCGTGCGCGACGAGGCCGAGGCGGTGGCGGTGGCCAAGCGCTACCTGTCGTACTTCCAGGGGAGCTTGCGCGAGTGGCGTTGCGCCGACCAACGCGAGCTGCGGCACATCGTCCCCGAAGACCCGCGTCGCGCCTACGACATGCGGCGCGTCATCGAGCTGCTGGCCGACGAGGGCAGCGTCCTCGAGATGCGGCGCCACTACGGCACGGGCGTGATCACCTCCATCGTGCGCATCGAGGGCCATGCGTTCGCGATCCTCGCCAACAACCCGGTGCACCTGAGCGGCGCCATCGACGCCGCGGCGGCCGAGAAGGCCGCGCGTTTCATCGAGCTGGCCGAGGCGGGCGGGCTGCCGGTGGTGTCGCTGTGCGACACGCCGGGCTTCATGGTCGGGCCGGCTGCCGAGGCCGAAGGGTTGGTGCGGCGCGCCGGCCAGATGTTCGTGGCCGGTGCGAACCTGACCGTGCCGTTCTTCACCGTGGTGGTGCGCAAGGCCTACGGGCTCGGCGCCGTGGCCATGGTGGGCGGCAACTCCCACGAGCAGGTGTTTGCCGTCTCCTGGCCCACAGGCCACTTCGGGAAGATGGGGTTGGAAGGCTACGTGAAGCTCGCCTACCGCAAGGAGCTCGAGCAGATCGAGGACCCCCAGGCCCGCACGCGCCGCGTGGACGAGATGGTGGCTGCGATGCACGCCAAGGGCACGGCGCTGAAGACCGCGCCCTTCCTGTCGATCGACGATGTCATCGACCCGGTGGACACCCGGCGCTGGCTCGTCGACGGCCTGATCACGGCGCGACAGCACCGCGGCGACGCCAACTTCGGGCCCACCGAGCAGCCGATGTTCTGAGTGGCGCCGCCCCCGCACGACCCCCTACACACCCCACACACCATCACCAGCACAGGAGCACGCATGAGCGCGCAGACAACACGATCGGTCGAGGACAAGGTCTTCGTCGTCACTGGAGCGGGCCGCGGAATCGGTCGTGAGATCGCCTTGCTGGCCGCGCGAGAGGGCGCGGCGGTGGTTGTCAATGACCTGGGCGCGTCCCCCGAGGGCGAAGGCGCGGACGTCGCACCGGCGCAGGAGGTGGTGGACGAGATCCGCGCCGCCGGTGGGCGCGCCGTTGTCAACGGCGACAGCGTCGCCGATGCCGCCGGGGCAGGGCGCATCGTGCAGTGCGCGCTCGACACCTTCGGCCGCATCGATGTCGTGGTCAACAACGCCGGCATACTGCGCGACCGCATCTTCCACCGCATGTCCCAGGTCGACTGGGAGGCTGTGATCCAGGTGCATCTTATGGGCAGCTTCTACGTGGCCAAGGCGGCCGCGCTGCACTTCAAGGAGCAGGAAAGCGGTTCCTACGTCCACTTCACCTCTACCTCGGGCCTGATCGGCAACTTCGGACAGGCGAACTACGCGGCGGCCAAGATGGGCATCGTCGGCATGTCCAAGATCATTGCCATGGACATGCAGCGCTACCACGTGCGTTCGAACTGCATCGCGCCTGCCGCCTGGAGCCGCCTAATCGGCACCATTCCCACCGACTCCGAGGAAACGCGGGCGCGCGTGGAGCGGCTGAAGTCGATGGGCGCCGACCGCATCGCGCCGCTGGCGGTGTATCTCGGCAGCGATGCCGCGCGCGAGGTGACGGGGCAGGTCTTCGGGGTGCGCAAGAACGAGATCTACCTGTTCAGCCAGCCGCGTCCGATCCGCTCGGTGCACAGCTCCGAGGGCTGGACCCCGCAAAGCATCGCCGAGCATGGCATGCCAGCCCTGAAGGGCAGCTTCTTCCCGCTCGAGCGCACCAGCGACGTCATCACCTGGGACCCGGTCTGAGCCGCCGCTGCAGGAGCGCACGATGAGACAGCCGCGCGCCTGCATCGCAGGCATCCACGAGCTTCCCACCCGCAAGGCGCCGAACCACACTGTGCCGCAGCTGCACGCGCAGGCGGCTCGCGGCGCGTTGCTGGACGCCGGCCTGAGCCTGTCGGACGTGGACGGCTACTTCTGTGCCGGCGACGCACCGGGCGGCCTGCAGATGGCCGAATACCTCGGCCTGCGCTTGCGGCACTTCGACGCCACCGAGGCGGGCGGTGCCAGCTACGTCCTCGACGTCGGGCACGCGGCCCAGGCCATCGCGGCGGGCAAGTGCACGGTGGCGTTGATCACGCTGGCCGGGCGTCCGCGCTCGGAAGGCGTGGCCACGGGCACTACGCCGCGCATCTACAACCTCGCCTCTCCGGACGTACAGTTCGAGGCCCCCTACGGCGCCACGGTGGTCAACCTGTACGCGATGTCGGCGGCGCGTCACATGCACCAGTACGGCACCACACCGGAGCAGCTGGCCTGGATCAAGGTGGCGGCCTCGCACCATGCGAAGCACAACCCGCACGCCATGCTGCGCGAGGTGGTCACTTTGCAGGAGGTGGTCGAGTCTCCGTTGATCGCCGACCCGCTGCGCCGGCTGGACTGCTGCGTGATCAGCGATGGCGGCGGGGCATTGGTGGTCGTGCACCCCTCCATCGCACGCAGCCTGCGCCAGCCGGTGGTGGCGGTGCGCGGGGCCGGCGAGGCCGTGAAGCACAGCAGCGGCGGCGACGTCGACCTGTGCACCACGGCGGCCACCGTCTCGGGCGCAGCCGCCTTCGCCGAGGCGGGCGTCAAGCCGCAGGACATCCAGTACGCCTCGCTGTACGACAGCTTCACCATCACCACGCTGCTGCAGCTGGAGGATCTCGGGTTCTGTGGCAAGGGCGAGGGCGGGCGCTTCGTCGCCGACGGCAACCTGATCTCGGGTGTGGGGCGGCTGCCCTTCAACACCGACGGCGGCGGCCTGTGCAGCAACCACCCGGCCAACCGCGGCGGCATGACCAAGGTGATCGAGGCCGTGCGCCAGCTTCGTGGCCAGGCCCACCCGGAGGTGCAGGTGCGCGACTGCTCGCTCGCCCTGTGCAACGCCATCGGCGGCTCCGCGATCGGCAACCGCCACGCCAGCGCCACCCTGATCCTGGAGCGGGAGTGAGGCCATGACCCGTGCTGAGGAGTCCCCCTTGATCCAGCCCGCCCAGCGTGAGGTGATCGCACCCACCATCAGCGTGGAGACCCAGCCGTTCTGGGAGGCCGCCGCGCAAGGGCGCTTCGTTCTCAAGTGCTGCACCAGCTGCGGTCGCTTCCACCACTACCCGCGCAGCATCTGCCCGTTTTGCATGAGCGATACCACCGAGTGGCGCGAAGCCAGCGGGGGCGGCGTCGTGCACGCCTTCAGCGTCATGCGCCGCGTGCCCGTGCCGTATGCGGTGGCCTACGTGCAGCTCGACGAAGGGCCGCTGATGCTCACCAACATCGTGCGCACCGACCTCGACAGCCTGCACATCGGGCAGCGCGTGCGGGTGGCCTTCGACGGCTTCGACGGCGGTGCGCTGCCGGTCTTCATACCCGCCTGAGGTGACCCCGGTGCACAACGGGCGCTTCCAACCCTTCGACGGCCTGGATCTCGGCTGGCTGCTGGCCACCCAGGCCCAAGCGCGCGGTGCGCACCCGTTCATCGTGTTCGAGCCACACGACCACCCACCAGTGTCGATCGGCTATGCCGCGTTCCACGAACAGTCCCGGCGCCTGGCCGCCGCGATGCTGCAGCGCGGGCTGCGCCCAGGCGAGCGCGTGCTGCTGCACATGGACAACTGCATCGAGTTCATGCTCGTGTGGTGTGCGTGCGGCCTCGCCGGCCTGGTGGTGGTGACGACGAACACACGCTCCTCGGAGGACGAGCTGCGCTACTTCGCCGACCACAGCGGTGCGGTGGCCGCCTTCACGCAGCCGCGGCTGGCCGCGCTCGTGGCCCGCAGTGCCCCGCAGCTGCGCTGGATCGCGGTGACTTCCCACGACGGCGGCGAGCCTGCGGCGCAGGTGCAACTACCTGCGCGCGGCGAGTGCTTCGAGCGGCTGCTCGAGGCCGCCGAGCCGGCTCCCGGGCCCCTGGCGCGCACCGGGCCGGACACGCCGCTGGCCATCCAGTTCACGTCCGGCACCACCTCACGCCCCAAGGCCGTGCTCTGGACGCACGCCAACGCGCTGTGGGCGGGCCGCGTGAACGCCGTGCACGAGGGCCTGCGGGTGGAAGACGTTCACCTGTGCGTGCTGCCGACCTTCCACACCAATGCGCTCGCCTATTCGGTGCTGGCGAGCCTGTGGATGGGGGCCACAGTGGTGCTGCAGGCGCGCTTTTCCTCCAGCCGCTACTGGGATGTGGCGCTGCGCCACGGCTGCACCTGGGCCTCGATGATGGGCTTTTGCTACCGCGCGCTGATGCAGGTGGAGCGCCCCGCGCAGCATGCCTTCCGCCAGTGGGGGACGGCTTTCTGCGACCCCGCGGTGCACCGCACCTTCGGCATTCCCACCGTGAGCTGGTGGGGCATGACCGAGACGCTGACCCACGGCATCGTGGGCGTGCCGCACATGGGGGTGCGCCCGGGCACCATCGGCCGCGCGGCACCGGAGTACGGCGTGCGCGTCGTGGGCGAGGACGGTCAGTGGGTGGAGCCGGGGCAGACGGGCACGCTGCAGATCCTCGGTGTGCCGGGCTTGTCGCTCTTCCAGTGCTACGACGGTGACCGCGATTCCACCGCCCGTGCCTTCACGCACGACGGCTGGTTCGACACCGGCGACCAGATCCTGGTGCACGAGGACGGGCTGCTGCAGTTCGCCGACCGTCGCAAGGACATGCTCAAGGTCGGGGGCGAGAACGTGGCTTCGAGCGAGATCGAGCGCGTGATCGGCGCCTTGCCGTTCGTGGCCGAGGTGGCGGTGATCGGGCGTCCGCACCCGATGCTCGACGAGGTGCCGGTCGCACTCGTGCTGCCGCGCGCGGATGCCCCGACGCCGCCTGCGCACCTGGTGGAGCTGGTGCTGGCGAGCTGCCGCGCGCAGCTGGCCGACTTCAAGGTGCCGCGCGAGGTGCATGTGGTCGACGAGTTCCCCCGTGCCAACGTCAACAAGATCGCGAAGGGCCAGCTGCGCGAGCAGTGGCGCGCCCGGTGGGCCGCGGCGTCGAAGGAGCACGCATGATCCAGCCTGCGGCCGCGCCACTGGTGTCGGTGCGAGACCTGAAGATTCACTTTCCCGCCGGCAAGGGCGAGACCGTCAAGGCCGTGGACGGCGTGAGCTTCGACGTGCACGCCGGCGAGACCTTCGGGGTGATCGGCGAGTCGGGGTCGGGCAAGACGACGCTAGGGCGCATGCTCGTCTCGCTGCTGGCGCCGAGCTCGGGCGAGCTGCTGCACGACGGCGAGAGGCTCGCGGCGCTTTCCGCCTCGGAGTTCAGGCGCCGCCGCCGGCGCTACCAGGTGATCTTCCAGGACCCGAACGCGGCGCTGAACCCGCGCATGTCGATCCTGCAGAGCGTGCGCGAGCCGCTGGACGTGGTGGGCGAGGGCAGCTCGGCCGAGCGTGAGCGCGCCGCCCTGCAGGCGCTCGACCACGTGGGTCTGAGCGCCGAGCATGGGGCACGCTTTCCGCACGAGCTCTCCGGCGGGCAGAAGCAGCGCGCCAACATCGCGCGCGCGCTGACGATGAAGCCGCGCCTGATCGTCTGCGACGAGGCCGTGGCCGCCCTGGACGTCTCGATCCGCGCCGAGATCCTCAACCTGTTCACGGCGCTGCAGCGCGAGCTGGGCCTGGCGTACGTGTTCATCACGCACGACCTGGGCATCGTCTCGCACGTCAGCCGGCGCGTGGCGGTGATGTACCTCGGCCAGTTCGTGGAGGTCGGGCCCGTGGAAGCGCTGCTGCACCGGCCGCTGCACCCCTACACCGAGGCGCTGATGTGGTCGCAGCCGGTGGCGGTACCTGCCTCGATGCGCCCGCCCGGGCGCCGCGTGTTGCACGGTGAGATCCCGAGTCCGATCTCGCCCCCGTCGGGCTGCCGCTTTCGCACGCGCTGCCCGCACGCCGTCGACCGCTGCGCGCGCGAGGTTCCGGCCTGGCGTGAACACGAACCCGGGCGCTGGGTCGCCTGCCACTTCGCCGGAACAGTGACCGGCATCACCCCTGTCCAAGAAGGAGACAAGCCATGAGTGAGGAATCGACCTGGATGCGCCGGCGCGACTGGCTCGCGCTGACCGGTAGCGGCGTGGGAATGGTCGCTGCATCGGGCCTCGGGCTGATGCCGGCAGAGGCCTCGGCCCGCGTGCGGGGTGGCGTCCTTCGCGTGGCCGCGCCCCATAACCCGACCACGATGGACCCCTCCACCGGTCGCCACGGCGGCGACCACGTCTTCCTGTTCCCGGCCTTCGATGCGCTGATCGACCTGGACATGGAGACCTTGCTGCCCAAGCCGGGCATCGCCGAGTCGTGGAGCCAGCCCGACCCCACCACGTTCGTGCTGAACATCCGCCGCGGCGTCGTGTTCCACGACGGCACCCCGTGCGATGCGGAGGCCGTGCGCTTCAACCTCGAGCGCTCCCGCACCGACCCGCGCTCGAACGTGAAGATCGACCTCGTCAACGTGGCCTCGGTGGAGGTCACCGGGCCGAGCCAGGTCACGCTCAAGCTCAAGTCGCCCGACAGCGTGCTGCCGATGGCGCTGGCCGACCGGCCCGGGATGATGTCCTCGCCCACCGCCATCAAGAAGTTCGGCAACGACTACGACCGCAACCCAGTGGGTGCGGGGGCCTGGAAGGTGGTGAGCTGGAAGGACAACGAGAAGGTCGTCTACACGCGCCACACCCAGTACTGGCGCAAGGACCGACCCTTCCTCGACGGGCTGGAGCTGTCGGTGATCACGGAGGTGAACACCGGGCTGCGCACCGTGATTGCGGGCCAGAACGACTTCGTCTACGGGCTTGCGCCGCAGCAGATCCCCGTGGTGCAACGCGCCAGCAACATCCGGCTGGCGCAAGGCCGCACGCTGGCCACGTGGCAGATCTACCTGAACTACGCCAAGCCGCCGCTGGACAACCTGAAGGTGCGCCTGGCCATGTGCCACGCCGTGGACCGCGACGAGTTCAACCGCCTCACCACCGCGGGCATCGCCGAGCCCACGGTGCAGACGCTGCCCAAGGGGCACTGGGCCCACGACCCCTCTCTGGATGGCACCTACAAGCACGACCCCGCACTCGCGCGGCGCCTGCTGGCCGAGGCGGGCCACCCCAACGGCGTGGACATCGAGATCTTCGCCGCCAACGACCAGCGCTCACAGCAGCGGCAGGAGGTGCTGATCGAGCAGTACCGCAAGTCCAATATCCGGCTCAAGTTCCTGAGCGTGCCCACCAACGAGCTCGGCGCGAAGTTCATGGGCGAGAGGCTGGGCAATGCGGCGCTGTCGGTCTACACCGGCCGCGTCGACCCGAGCCAGTTCTTCAGCATCATGTTCGACAAGACCTCCTTCATCAACGCCTCGCGCATGGAGGGTGCGCCGGGCCTGGAGGCGGCGATGCTCGAGGCGCGCCGGCTGCAGAAGGTGGAGGAGCGCCGCGCCGCGATCCACAAGGTGCTGCGGCTGGTCAACGAGCACGCGCTGTACGTGCCGCTGCTGCTGCAGCCTGAGGTCGATGCGATGAGCGCACGGGTCAAGGGCTTCAAGCCCAACCTGCTGGGCAAGCCTGTCTTCGACGACACCTATCTCGAAGGCTGAGGCGGAGGCGCATGCGATGAGCCAGGGGCGACGCTTCGGCAAGCTGATCGGGCGGCGGCTGCTGCAGGTCGTACCTGTGCTCGTCTTCGCCACCTTCGTGGTGTTCGCGCTCGTCCAGCTGATCCCGGGCGACCTGGCGATCACGCTGGCCGGTGAGGGGGTGAGCGAGCAGCGCCTGCAGGAGATCCGGCGCGAGTACGGGCTCGACAAGCCCTTGCTCATGCAGTACGGCAACTGGCTGTGGCACGCCGTCCAAGGTGACCTCTCGCAGTCGCTGCTGTCGCGCGAGCCGGTGTTGGAGTCGATCCTGAGGCGGCTGCCGAACACGCTGCAGGTGGTGGGCCTGGCGCTGGTGATCTCGCTGGTGGTGGGCATTCCGCTGGGTATCGTGGCCTCCCAGCGTCCAGGCTCGCGCCTGGACAGCTTCGTCACCACGCTCGGCTCCCTCGGGATCGCGCTGCCGGGCTTCTGGCTGGCCATGATTCTCGTCTCGGTGTTGGCGCTGAAGCTGCAATGGTTCCCGGTGTCGGGCGCCGCATCGTTCTCGGAGCAGCCGCTGCGCGCGCTGCACCACGCCTTCCTGCCCGCCCTCGCGCTGGCAGCCAGCGGCGTGGCCGAGGTGGCGCGCCAGGCCCGCAGCGCCTTGCTCGAGGTGATGTCCTCGCAATACGTGCGCACCTTGCACGCCAAGGGCTTGCCGCTGTCGCTGGTGTTCTGGAAGCACGGGCTGAAGAACGTCAGCGTGACGCTGCTCACGGTGGTGGGGCTCGTGGTCAACCGGCTGCTGGGCGCCACCGTCGTCGTCGAGGCCGTCTTCGCCATCCCGGGCATGGGCAGCCTGATCGTCAACGCCGCCACCGGCAAGGACTACCCGGTGGTGCAGGGGGTGATGCTCACGATGGTGCTGATCGTGATCGCGCTGAACCTGCTGATCGACATCCTCTACGTCGTGCTGGACCCCCGGGTGACCCGATGAACGCGAGCTCCACCTCTTCTTCCCCCGCGCCGCTGGCGGCCCGGCGTTGGCGCTGGCCGCGCCTGGGCACGATGCTGGCGCTGGCCTACCTGCTGGCCCTGGTGGTGGTGGCGGTGGCCGCGCCGTGGGTGGCCCCGCACTCCCCCACCGCGCAAGACCCCGCCGGCCTGCTGGCCCCGCCGAGTGCCTCCAACTGGATCGGCACCGATGACCTCGGGCGCGACGTCTTCAGCCGCCTCGTGCACGGCGCCCCGCTGACCCTGATGGCGAGTTTCCTGGCTGTCGGTGTGGCCGCGGCGATCGGGCTGCCGCTCGGGCTGCTCGCTGGATTCCTCGGCGGCTGGTTCGACGAGGTCATTAGCCGCATCATCGACACGCTGCTGTCGTTTCCCGCCATCGTGCTGGCCATCGGCGTCACCGGAGCCCTGGGCGTGGGTCTGGTCAACAGCATGATCGCCGTGGGGGTGGTGTTCTCGCCCACGCTGGCGCGGCTCGTGCGCGGGCAGACGCTGATCGTGCGCAGCGAGCTTTACGTCGACGCCGCCCGCTGCTTCGGCGCGAGCCCCTTGCGCATCATGCTGCGCCACATCCTGCCCAACGCCGTGCAGCCGGTGCTGGTGCAGATGACGCTGCTGCTGGCGGCCGCGCTGCTGGCCGAGGCCAGCCTGAGCTTCCTGGGTCTGGGCGTGCAGCCGCCGCAGCCGAGCTGGGGGGCGATGCTCGCGCGCGCTTACCACTACATGGAGATCGCCCCCGAGCAGATGTATGCGCCCGGCATTGCGATCCTGCTGACGGCCCTGGCCTTCAACACGCTGGGCGAGAGCCTGCGGGTCGCGCTGGATCCGACGCTGCGCCACCGCTGAGCCCATGAACCCACCCAACACCCCTGCGTTGCTGGCCGTCGAGGACCTGACGATCCGCTTTCGCGACGGCCCCCGCCATGAGCTCGAGGTCACGAGCGGCGTGTCTTTCACGGTGCAGCGCGGCGAGCGCGTAGGCATCGTCGGTGAGAGCGGCTGCGGCAAGACGGTGACCGGACTCTCGCTGATGGGGCTGCTGCCCGCGCACACGGCGCGCGTGAGCGGACGCGTGCTGTTCGAGGGCCGCGACCTGCTGCCGCTGTCGCGGGCCGAGCGGCGGCGCGTGTGCGGGCCGGGCATGGGCATGATCTTCCAGGAGCCGATGAGCGCACTCGACCCGGTCTTCACGGTGGGCGAGCAGATCATCGAGACGCTGCTCGCGCACCGCACGATGAGCCGGGCCGAGGCGCGCGAGCGCGCCGTCGAGGCGCTCGCGCGCGTGGGCATCCCGCTGCCGGAGCGCCGCTTCCACGAGTATCCGCACTCCCTGTCCGGCGGTATGCGCCAGCGCGTGATGATCGCCATCGCGCTGGCTTGCGAGCCGCGGCTGCTGATCGCCGACGAGCCCACCACCGCGCTGGATGTGACGATCCAGGCGCAGATCATCGACCTGCTGCTGTCGCTGAGCGAGGACACGGGCACGGCCCTGCTGTTCATCACGCACGACCTCGGTGTCGTGGCGGAGGTGGCCACCCGGGTGCTCACCATGTACGCTGGCCAGGTCGTCGAGGACGCCCCGATCGAGGCGGCCTTCGTGCGCCCGCGCCACCCCTACACCGCAGGCCTCATGGGCTCGCTGCCCGACCTTGCGCGGCGCGGGCAGCCGCTGCCATCGATCCCCGGGCGTGTGCCCCAGGCCGGCTCGATGCCCACGGGCTGCCGCTTCCAGTCGCGCTGCGCGCACGCGGTGGCGGCCTGCAGCGCGCCGCAGCCTATGAGTCCGATCGGCGCCGGCGGGGTGCGGTGCGGGCGTGCGCAGGAATTGCAACTCGCCGGGGCGATGCCCACGGCCACTGGCGGCTGAGCGGCCTGCCCGCCCCGCATTTCAGGAGGACATGGTTGATGGGACCTCTCGAGGGTGTGCGTGTGATCGAGATGGCCGGAATCGGGCCTGGCCCGTTCTGCGCGATGCTGCTGGCCGACATGGGGGCCGACGTGCTGCGGGTGGACCGCGCCGACGCCGTCGGTGCGAAGGGGGAGCGTGACCCGCGGCTGGAGCCGCTGAACCGAGGTCGCCGTTCTGTGGCGCTGGACCTCAAGCGTCCGTCGGCGATCCAGGCCCTGCGCCGCATGGTCAGCCGGGCCGATGTGCTGATCGAGGGCTTTCGCCCGGGCGTGATGGAGCGCATGGGGCTGGGCCCCGAGGCCTGCCTGGCCGACAACCCGCGCCTGGTGTACGGGCGCATGACGGGCTGGGGCCAGGAGGGCCCGCTCGCGCAGGCCGCCGGCCACGACATCAACTACATCGCCATCACCGGCGCGCTGCATGCGATCGGGCGCGCCGGCGGGGCGCCGGTGCCGCCGCTGAACCTGGTGGGCGACTTCGGCGGCGGCTCGCTGTACCTCGCATTCGGCATCGTGTGCGCGTTGCTCGAGAGCCGCCGCAGCGGCCAGGGCCAGGTGGTCGATGCGGCCATCTGCGACGGTGCCAGCTCGCTGGCCACCTTCCTGCACGGGGCCTTCGCGCGCGGTGCGTGGACGCACGAGCGCGGGCGCAACCTGCTCGATGGCGGCAGGCCCTGGTACGACAGCTACGAAACCTCTGACGGGCACTACGTGTGCATCGGCCCGATCGAGGAGCGTTTCTACCGCCAGTTCCTAGAGAAGGTGGGTCTGGCCTCGGAGGCCCTGCCGGCGCAGAACGAGCCCGAGGGCTGGCCGGTGCTGCGCGAGCGCTTTGCAGCCCTCTTTCGCACGCGCACGCGCCAGGCCTGGTGCGAGCTGCTCGAGGGAACGGACGCCTGCTTCGCGCCGGTGCTGTCGATCGAGGAGGCCAGGGCCCATCCGCACAACGCCGCGCGCCAGGCCTTCATCGAGGTCGACGGCCTGACGCAGCCAGCTCCCGCACCCCGCTTCGGCCGCACCCGCCCCGAGGTGGTGCGGGGGGCGGCGCGCGCCGGCGCCGACACCCGGGAGGCGCTGGGCGATTGGGGCCTCGACGAGGCCCAGGTGGCCGCGTTGCTGGAAGAGGGGGCGGCCGTGCAGGCGCAGCCGGGAGGCCCGCGGTGAGCATCGACTACGAACGGCTGAAGAACCGGCACTTCGAGCCGATCGAGCAGCGCTACAGCGCGCGCGACACGATGCTGTACGCGCTCGGCGTGGGCTGCGGAGCCGACCCGCTGGATGCACTGGACCTGCCCTTCGTCTTTGAGCGCGACTTGCAGGCCCTGCCTTCGATGGCCACCGTTCTCGGCAGCCCCGGCTTCTGGCTCGGGCAGCCCGACACGGGGGTGGACTGGCGCAAGGTGC
>JBDKFA010000302.1:0-15221 GCA_039798945.1 Pseudomonadota bacterium | reverse complement strand
GTCGATGCCCGCGGCGGCGGCCTCGAAGGTCTTGTCGTCCGGCTCCACGTACTTGCCGTCCGCATTCAGCATCTGCATGTGCGGGATCTTGTTGCGCTTGGCGTAGGCATACTCGACGTAGCCGATGGAGCCCTTCACACGGCCGACGTTGGCGGCCACGCCCTCGTTGCCCTTGCCGCCCACCGACGAGGCCGCCGGCCACTTCACCGCCGCACCGCGGCCGACCTTGTCCGCCCAGTCCTTGCTGACCACGCTCAGGTAATCGGTGAAATTGAAGGTGGTGCCCGAGCCGTCAGCGCGATGCACGACCGTGATGGCCTGGTTTGGCAGCGCCTTGCCCGGGTTCAAGGCGGCAATCTTCGGGTCGTTCCAGTTGCTGATGACGCCCATGAAGATCTCGGCCAGCACTTGGCCGTTCACGCGCAAATCACCGGGCTTGAAGCCTTCGAGGTTGAACACGGGCACCGTGCCGCCGATGATGGCGGGGAATTGCACCATGGCGTCGCGGTCAAGTTCCGCGCCGGGAACCGGCGCGTCGGATGCGCCGAACGTGACCGTCTTGGCGCGGATCTGGCGGATGCCACCCGACGAGCCGATCGACTGGTAGTTCAGGCCGACGCCGGTCTCCTTCTTGTAGGCCTCGGCCCACTTGGCGTAGACGGGGAACGGAAACGTGGCGCCGGCGCCGGTGATGTCGGCCGCAAGCGCCGTGCCCGGTACCAGCAGGCTGGAGAGCGCGGCAGCGGCGAGCGATTTCAGGAACAGACGCTTCATGACGGTCGAGTCCTCGGTGATGAATGAGGGAAACCCTCGGGATGCACAGCACTCTAGGTGCCGAAGATGAAAGTTGTGTGACAGCGCTCGTCACGCAGCGATTTCACGCGGCCGACACCGAGGGGTCGGCCGCCGGCTGTGTCACGCCAGCGTCACATCGTCCGGGCAGCCTCGGGTTGATGGACCTCATCCTGTGGCGCCACGCCGACGCCCGCGACGCCCGGCAGGGCGAGCCCGACGCCGAACGCCCGCTCACCGCCAAGGGGGAGCGCCAGGCCGCCCGCATGGGCCACTGGCTCTCGCGCCAGCTGCCCGACACCACACGCGTGCTGGTCAGCCCGACGCTGCGCACGCGCCAGACCGCCGCACACCTGGACCGCAAGCTGCGGCTGTGCGCGGACGTGGCGCCTGGCGCGAGCGTGGACACGCTGCTGGAGGCGGCACGCTGGCCCGACGCGCGGGACCCCGTGCTCGTCGTCGGCCACCAGGACACCCTCGGTCTGACGGTCGCGTGGCTGCTGGCCCACAGCGTCGAGCCCTGGACAGTCCGCAAGGGTGCGGTGTGGTGGCTGCGGCGTCGCGAGCGCGAGGATACTGCGCCATCGGTGGTGCTGCACGCTGCGCTGTCGCCCGACCACGTGTAGCCAACCGGTTCGAAGCAAAGGGGCGCGGCCCGCCCCCTGCTTCGCCCGCGTCAGTAGCTCACGTTCACCTGAAAGATCGCGGTGGTGCCGCTCACCTCGTTACCCACGATCAGCAGCGGCTTGCCGTTGGGCGACTTGCCCGCCGGGACGAAGGCCAGGCCCTCGGGACCGGTGTCGCCGCTGGTGCCATTGCGCGTGTTCAGGTAGGTGACGTACGCCAGCGCCCGCGGATCGGTGACGTCGTAGACCATCACGCCCCCTACCCGCTCGAGCCCGATGAACGCATAAGTCTTGGTGCCGATGCGGCCCAGCACGACACCCTCGGGCTCCGGGCCCTTGCTCGGGCTGCGCGAATCCAGCGTGTCGTTGTCGTGGCTGGCGTTGAATTTCACGTTCGCCAGCGCCTGCGTGCGTTGCTCCAGCTGGTCGCCCGAGTCGTATACCCGCGCCACGCCAGCGTTCCAGATTGAAAAGGAACGCGCGCCAAAGGCATAGAGCTCGGTGCATTGCCCGGCCGCGTTCTTGCCCGTCACGCTGCCATTCGGGCTCGCGGTGATGCGCAAGCGTCCCAGGTTGGAATCGAGAATCAGGTTGGCCGCATCCGGGAACACGCTCGGGTCGAGGCCGGCGGTGCAATGCGCGCGCACCCGCGTTTCCTCGTTGAAGCCTGGCCAGTCGGCGCGCGCATCGCCCTCGTTGGCGGTGACGAGGTAGGTCTGGCCGTCGACCGTGTAGGCCGCGATCGCATCAGGCAGGTACATGCCCTTGACCGGATAAGGGCGGATCTTGATGGCCGGTGTGCCGCTGTTGGTGTTGGTCCCACCGTCTTCGTCGCTGGCGTCCAGGCCTGCACCCGCCACGTTGTGGTCCTTGAAGCCTAGGCCGCGCACGTCAAGCACGCGGGCGGTGGCCACATCGACGACGGCCACCGCGTTGTTCTCCTGCAGCGTGACATAGGCGGTGCGGCCGTCCTCGCTCAGGGCGATGTACTCAGGCTCCAGGTCTTGCGCCACGGTGGCGCCCGGGCCGAAGATCCGCACACCTTGTGCACGCAGCTCGGTCTCGCGGCCATTGAAGGCCCGGAAGTCGGCTGTGCGCACCGTCGGCGCGCCGCCTCGGTTGACTGTGATGACGCTCACCGAACCTTCGGGGTCGGCGGCTCCTGCCACGCCGTAGCCGCTGGGCTCGCCCTCGTTGGCCACCAGCACCGTCAGGCCGTCGGGCGTGAAGACGAGCATGTCCGGCAGTGCACCCACGCTCACCTGGCTGAGCAGACGAAGGTCACGGGCGTCATAGAAGGCGACGACGCCGGGGTTCGTCTTCGGGCTGGCCTCTATCGCCACGGCAACCAGGCCGTCGTGCACCGCCACACTGTTCGCGCTGGCTCCGAGGGCGGACACCGAGATCGTGCCCACGCGCGACGGGTTGCGCGGGTCCTTCAGATCGAGGACGTCCACCGTGCCGTTGGCGCCGTTGACGACGAACAGCCGCTGGGTGGTGGCGTCATAGGCCGTGATCTCGGCTGCGCCCACCGCACCGCCGTTGAACCCGCCGATCTTCTCGAGCGACAGGGAAACCGGGGTGGCTTCGACGGCGCTGTCGCCACCGCCGCATGCGGCCAGCAGCACCGCCGCGCAGACGGCGCCGGTTGCAGCCCACCGACCCATGCGCAGGCGGCCGCGGAAAGAAGGCAAGGAATGTTCGGGGCGAAGTGAGCGCAACATGGTGGTGGCCTGTGCAAGGCGTGATGACGAATCACGCGACTTTCTGCACAGGTGATGACATCTTCGTGAAAACTCCGGCCCGGACTGTCATGGCCGCGTCACAGCCAGCCACTAGCGTCGGCTCGATGCAGCTCTGTCCCCCACGCGCCATGCGCAACTCCTGATGCCCCGGGGCTTCCACCTGATCATCGCGGCGCAGTTTTGCTCGGCCTTTGCCGACAACGCCTTGCTGATCGTAGGCATCGCCTTGCTGGCCGAGCAAGGGCTGCCGCCTTGGTGGGCACCGATGCTGCGATTCGGATTCACGCTGGCCTATGTGCTGCTGGCGCCCGGCCTCGGCCCGCTGGCCGACGCAATGCCCAAGGCCCGCCTCATGGCCTGGATGAACGGCGTGAAGCTGGCCGGTGCCGGGCTCCTGGTATCGGGCGTGCACCCGGGCTTCGCGTTCGCGCTGATCGGCCTGGGCGCGGCCGCCTATGCACCCGCCAAGTACGGTCTCATCACGGAGATCGTTCCGCCCAGGAAACTCGTGGTCGCCAACGGCTGGATCGAGGTCACGGTGGTTGGTGCCGCGCTTCTCGGCGCGGTGCTGGGGGGCCTGCTCGTGAGCCCGCTGCTCGTGGACGCCGACTGGGCGCGCGCCGCCACACAGGCCCTCGCTGCCGCCACGGCCGACGGCCACCGAACGGCCTATGCCGCCTCGCTCGTGCTCGTGATCGGCCTGTATGCCCTCGCCTCGCTGCTCAATCTGGGTATCCCGGACAGCGGTGCGCGCTATCCCCGTCACCCCGCCTCCGCTCGGGCCCTGCTGCGCGATTACACCACCGCCCACCGGACCCTGTGGCGCGACCCGGAGGGCGGGCTCTCGCTGGCCGTCACGACCGTGGTGTGGGGTGTGGGGGCGACGCTGCAGTTCGTGGTGCTGAGATGGGCTACGGAAGTGATGGGTCTGCCGCTGGACCGGGCCGCTTACCTGCTGGCCGTGGTGGCAGTGGGGATGGTGGCGGGTGCAGCCGCGGCAGGTCGCTTCGTGCCGCTGAGCCACGCGCGACGCATGTTGCCGCTGGGCATCGCCCTGGGACTGATGCTGCCGATCATGGCCGTCGTGGACAGCCTGTGGGTCGCGCTGCCGCTGCTCGCGCTCGTCGGTGCCGCCGGCGGCCTGCTGGTGGTGCCGATGAACGCGCTGCTGCAGCACAGGGGCGCCACGGTGTTGTCTGCGGGGCGCTCGATTGCGGTGCAAGGCTTCAACGAGAACGCAAGCGTGCTCGCGATGCTTGGCACCTACAGTCTGCTGGTTCGCGCCGAGGTACCAATTGTTCCGCTGATGGCGGGTTTCGGGCTGATGATCGCCGCCGCGCTGGCGGCCTTCACCCTCAAGAGCCGGAGCGACCCGCGTTTGCGAGCAGACGCGTGAACATCTCACCCAGCACGCCGCGCCTAATCGCGCGATCGGTGAGTGCTGGAGCTTCCCACCACCAGCCGTGCGCGCGCATGCGGTGGCCCGCGCGCACGAAGCGCTCCAGCACTTCGGCCATCTCCGCCTCGCCGTAATTGAGACTGAAGATGAACCGCCCCGTGCCCACCCAGCTCAGACCGATACCCTCCGCACGCAGGTAGAACTGGAACATCCAGTTATAGCGCGAGGGTACGTCGTAGGTCATCGTCCAGATCGACGACAGGTTGGCCACACGGCAGGGCAACCCTTCAGCTTCGAAGCGTGCATTGAAGGCCCGAGCGTGCGCATTCCAGCGCTCGTCCAGCCCTTCATACAACGACTGCACCTCGTGGCCTCGGAATCGGCGGAGAAACGCCGCCATGGCCGCCACCACGTACGGGTGAGCATTGAAAGTGCCGCGCGCGAGGCACACGTCTGCCGGGCGGTCGTCACGGTAGCGCTTCATCCAGGCGGCCCGGCCGCACACCACGCCCACCGGCAGCCCGCCGCCGAGGGTCTTGCCATAGGTGACAAGGTCGGCCTGCACCCCGAAGTACTCCTGGGCGCCGCCCGGCGCCAACCGGAACCCTACGAAGATCTCGTCGAAGATGAGGGCGATGCCGCGCTCGGTGCACACCTCACGCAGGGCACGCAGCCACTCGGTGTAGGCAGCACGGTCGAAGCCCGCGCGGCGGCTGCTGTCCACGAGCGCCGAGTCTCCAGGCGGGTTGGCGTTCGGATGCAGCGCCTGCAGCGGGTTCACGAGCACACAGGCGATGTCGCGGCGCGTGCGCAGCACGTGCAACGTGCGCGGGTCCATCTCCGCGAGCGTGTAGGTCTCGCGCGGCGGCAGCGGGTTGCCGGGGCCGGGCTGCACGTCTTCCCACCAGCCATGGTAGGCCCCCGCAAAGCGCACCAGGTGCGAGCGGCGCGTGTGGTAGCGCGCGAGCCGCACCGCCTGCATCACGGCCTCGGTACCCGACATGTGGAAGGTGACCTGTTCGAGCCCACTCACCGCACGCAGGCCCTCGATGACCTCGAGCACGGCGGGGTGGTAAGCCCCGAGGACTGGCCCCAATTCCCGTACGCGGTACTGAGCCTCCTCGATGCAGGCCTTGTAGAAGTCGTAGCCGAGCAGGTTGACGCCGTAGGAGCCCGTCAGGTCGTAGAACACATTGCCGTCCAGGTCTTCGACGTGCACGCCCGAGGAGGACTCCAGGAAGGCCCCGACGCGCAACTGCTCGCGCAAGTACGGTCCATACTGGAATGGCACGCGGTAGCGACCTGTGAACTGCAGGTCGGGCAAGGCCTCTCGGGCAGCTTCCGTGCGGGCAAGCGTGACGGCGAAGCGTGTGCGGTACGCCACAGCCAGTTCTGCCATGCCGCGGCGACGCTGCTCGACCACCGCCGCAGGTGCACCGTCGGAGGCAAAGAAGGCGGTCTCGTCGTACGCGTAACCGGGTACGAGCGTGGCCAGCCGCTTGGCGATTCGCGAGTGCCCGGCCAGCGAGCGATGCTTGGCGCGCGACAGTGCGAGCCGCCGGTTGAGCCGCGGAGCCAGCCAGGCCAGTGTCGCGGCCGATCCAGCCGCAAGGGCAGCCCAGGGGGTCAGAAGGGTGTCAGCCATCAGGAGTGAGCAAGGAGTGAAGGAAGGCGTTGCGGGTCAGCCCAGCCCGCCCGTCGCAGGTTCATGACCCGTGACACGCGCCACGCCCGCCACCGGCACGGGAACGGAAACGGGAACGGGGATCGGCCGGTCACGTCCCTCGGCGGCCACACCCCCGAGTTGGGGAACCTGTTCACGCTCGGCGCCGTGATCGAGGATTTCGAGCCGGCCATCGTGGTGCTCCACGAGCGCCGTCAGCGATTCGACCCAATCTCCGTCGTTGCAGTACAGCACCCCGTCGATGGTGCGCATCTCGGCGTGGTGGATGTGGCCACACACCACGCCATCGGCACCGCGGCGCCGCGCTTCGCGCGCCACCGCCACCTCGAAGTCACTCACGTAGCTGACCGCGCGCTTGACCTTGAGCTTGAGGTAGCGCGACAGGCTCCAGTAGGGCAGCCCCAGGCGCGCCCGCATGTGGTTGAACCAGCGGTTGACCTTGAGCGTGAACTCGTAGGCGACGTCACCTGCGTAGGCGAGCCACTTGGCGCACTGGATCACGCCATCGAAGTGGTCGCCGTGGGTGACCCACAGGCGGCGGCCATCGGCGGTGACGTGGATGCAGTCCTCCACCACGTCCACGCCGCCAAAGTTCAGTGTCACGTAGCGCCGAGCGAACTCGTCGTGGTTGCCCGGCACGAACACCACACGGGTGCCCTTGCGGGCCTTGCGCAGCACCTTCTGCACGACGTCGTTGTGCAGCTGCGGCCAGTACCAGCTGCGCCGCAGCTGCCAGCCGTCGATGATGTCGCCCACCAGGTACAACGTGTCGCAGCGCACGCTGCGCAGGAAGTTGAGCAGCGCCGCCGCCTGACAACCCGGCGTGCCGAGGTGCAGATCGGAGATCCAGACGGTGCGCACGTCGATCGTGGCGGGTGCATCGTGATCCATCGGGTGTCGGGCAAGTGGAAGACGCTGGGCATGTTCGACATCCACGGTGACCGGCTGATGACGTGGAGCGGCCGTTTTCGTCATCGACGCTTCACATCTTCGTCATGGGTGCGTCACGGGCGCTGTCAACCATGCCGGGCCATGGATCGCACCCTGCACCCCGCCCTGCACCCTGGCCATGGTCGACGCGCGCATCCGCGCGCTCCCTCATCACGCGAACCCGGTTTCACACCGGCGCTGCACGCCCGATGGGCGCGGCACGAGGACGATGTGCGCGCCGCGCAGCGACTGCGGTACGCCGTGTTCGCCGAAGAGCTGGGCGCCGTGCTGCAGCCGTTGCCGGGAACACCCACAGGCCTGGACGTGGACCGCTTCGACGCGCACTGCGAGCACCTGCTGATCGCAACACGAGAAAGTGCAGATGCGCCTGAGCGGGTCGTCGGAACCTACCGGGTGCTGACCCCGGCTGGGGCCCGCCTGGCGGGGGGCCTGTACACGGAGACCGAATTCGACTTCGAGTGTGCCGGCACCTGGCAGCGCCTGCGCCCCACGCTGGCTGAACTTGGACGCTCATGCACCGCGCCAGGCTGGCGCCACGGTGGGGTCATCATGATGTTGTGGACGCACCTCGTGCAGTTCATGGCGCGCAACGGGCTCACCCACATGATTGGCTGCGCGAGTGTGCCGATGCACGACGGCGGCCACGCCGCGGCAAGCCTGTGGGAGCAGTTGCAGGCCACGCACCTGTGCCCGCCCGGGCAGCGTGTGGTGCCGCGGCTGCCGCTTCCGCTGCAACAGCTGCGTGCCGATCTGTTCGTGGATCCGCCGCCGTTGGTGAAGGGGTACCTCGCCTGCGGTGCACGCGTGCTCGGCGCCCCGGCCTGGGACCCCGACTTCGGGTGCGCAGACCTGCCCATGATGCTCGACCTCCAGGACCTCCCAAGCGGCTATCGGCGGCGCTTCCTCGGCACTTGACGCTGAGGCGTTGCGCCGGTCGCCGGCAGGCAGGCGCACCGATCGGGTGCGCTTTCGCGAAACTGTCACATTCTTCCGGCACCTTCGGGCCATGAGCGAAGAAGGTCTTCCCGTCCCCCTTTCACTGCCTCTGCTCGACCGCGAGCAAGCCATCCTGGCCTTCAACCGCCGCGTGCTGGCGCAGGCGAGTCGCTCGGACGTACCCTTGCTCGAGCGCCTGCGCTACGTGACGATCGTGTCGTCCAACCTCGACGAGTTCTTCGAGGTCCGCATGGGCGATGTGATGGAGGCGGCGCGCACCCACGGCAACGGCGCGGCTACGCACCTTGCAACCCTGCACGCTGACGCACATCGGCTGATCGACGAGCAGTACCGCGTGTTCAACGAAGAGGTGATGCCCGCGCTGCGGCAGGAGGGCGTGGTCGTCCTCAACCATGCCGACCGCGACGCTGCGCAGCGGCGCTGGGTGGCACGCTTCTTCCACACCCAGGTCCGGCCCCTGCTGGTACCCGTCAGCCTCGACCCGGCCCACCCCTTCCCAACGGTGGCCAACAAGTCGCTGAATTTCATCGTGCGCGTGGACGGCCGCGACGCCTACGGCCGTGAGAACCGGATTGCGATCGTGAAGGTGCCTCGCGTACTGCCGCGTGTCATCCGCCTGCCCAACGAACTGTGTGCCGGCCGCCAAGGCTTCGTGCTGCTGACGAGCGTGATGCGGGCGCACTTGAGCGAGCTCTTCCCGGGCCGCACGGTGGAAGCCTTCTCCCAGTTCCGCGTCACCCGCGACTCCGACCTCGACGTCGACGAAGACGACGTGACGAACCTGCGCCAGGCGCTGCGCACCGGGCTCACGACGCGTCACTTCGGGCGCGCCATCCGGCTCGAGGTGGTGAACTCGTGCCCGGCCGAGCTTTCGTCCTTCCTGCTCGAACAGTTCGAGCTGCCGGCCTCGGCCCTGGTGCGGGTGAATGGGCCGGTGAATCTGGTCCGACTGAACCAGCTCATCGACCAGGCCGACGGTGACACGCTGCGCTTCGCCCCCTATGAGCCGCGCTTCCCAGTCCCGGCGCTGCTCGCCGGGCGTTCGGTGATGGCGCAGTTGCGCGAGCGCGACGTACTGCTGCACCACCCCTTCGACAGCTTCGAGCCGGTGGTTCAGTTCCTGCGCGAGGCTGTGCACGATCCACAGGTGCTGGCCATCAAGCAGACCATCTACCGCACCGGCGCGGAATCCGTGCTGATGGACCTGCTGATCGAGGCGGCGCGACGCGGCAAGGAAGTGACGGCGGTGGTCGAACTCAAGGCTCGCTTCGACGAGGAGGCCAACATCAACTGGGCCGACCGCCTGGAGGCAGTGGGTGCCCAGGTGGTGTATGGGGTCGTGGGCCTGAAGACGCACGCGAAGATGCTGCTTGTGACGCGGCGCGAGGAGGACACTGGCCGCACGCGTCGATCTGGCAACCTGCCACGCCTGCGGCGCTACCTGCACCTGTCCACCGGCAACTACAACCCCCGCACGGCGCGCCTGTATACCGACCTCGGCTTGCTGACAGCCGACCCCGGGCTCACTGCCGATGCGGAGACCGTGTTCCAGGAGCTCGCGAGCCAGGCCCGGCTGCGGGCGCCGCAGCACCTCGTAGCTGCGCCATTCGGCCTGCACCGGCGCATGCTGCGTCACCTCGATCAGGTTCGTGCCGCAGCCCTCGCGGGAGCATCCGCACGCATCGTCGTCAAGGCGAACGCCCTGACCGACCTCGCACTTATCCACGCACTCGCCGAGGCGGCACGCGCAGGAGCTGCGGTGGACCTCGTGATCCGAGGCGCCTGCATGCTACCGCCGGGCCTGCCCGGGCTCACCGAGCGCATCCGCGTGCGCTCGGTGATCGGGCGCTTCCTCGAGCACTCGCGCATCCTGTACTTCCGCTGGGGTGAGTCGCCACAGCAGGAGGTGCTCTACCTGAGCAGCGCCGACTGGATGTCGCGCAACATGTTTCGCCGCGTCGAACTCGCGTGGCCCATACGTGACCCGTTGCTGCGACAGCGCGTGATCGACGAGGCGCTGGTGCCCTATCTGCTGGACACGCGGGACGCGTGGGAGCAGGACGCTGAGGGCGGCTACGCCCGCGTCGGCGAGGAAGGCGTCAGTGCGCAGCAGGCGTTGATGGCGTTGCATCGACGCTGAACCGGCACGCAGCGTTCGTGCGCGAGAGGCCTGCGGGCGCCAGGCATCCGCAACGCGACCTGCCCTCGGCGTCGGATCATCAGCCCGTGAGCGCGTCGACCAGCTCGACCCCGTCGAGTTCAAGGCTGATCGAGGAGACTCGCTTCCAAGCCTGCGCCTCCTCACGCAACAGGTAGCCGGTGCGCGGGTGGGCATCGGCCCAGCCCGGCTCGGCGGCGAGCAGGGCCTGCTGGCCCTTGATGTGCAGCACCCAAGCCCGCGCATCCACCGGCTCGCGGCTATGGCACCTGACCACTGCCAACCGCAGGCACAGCACTTGCCAGGCGAAGATGTCTTCGCCGAGCCACTCCTGGATCTTGCGCAAGCCGCCCCTTTGGCCGAGCACGAGCTGCCCAAGCCGGCGCTGCTGGCTCTGGGAAAAGCCGGCTGCGTCCAGGTTCGACACCAGGTAAGCCCCGTGCCGGTGGTGGTCGTGGTGGGAGACCGCCATGCCGATCTCGTGCAGCTCGGCCGCCCAGGCCAGCTCACGCACGGCTTGCGCATCGGCCTCGGGCTGCACCTGCCTCAGGAGCTCGCAGGACAGCTCGCGCACGCGCCGAGCCTGGGGACCATCCACGCCGAAGCGCTGCTGGAGCGCACGCACGGTCTGGTCGCGAACATCCACCCCCCCCGCTTCCAGGGCGGCGAGCTGGCGCGCGTGCAAGTCGACGATCACGCCCTGCCGCAGCGCGCCTTTGGCAGGATGCAGCTCGGCGATGCCGAAGTGGGTGGCCAAGGTGTACAGGATGGCCAGCCCGCCGGGCAGCACGGCTCGCCGGTCGTCGCGCAGCGCCGCGGAGAGGTCCAGCGCATCGACGTGACCCGCCTCGATGCAAATGCGCATCAGCCCCGCCAGGGCCTGCGGCGTGATGCGCCCGTCCGTCCAGCCCAGCCTCTCGAGGATCTGCGACACGGCCCCCACCGTGCCCGAGGAGCCGAGGGCCAGCGTCCAGCGATGCGGTGCGAAGGCTTGCAGCGCCTCTTCGAACTCGGCACCGGCTGCAATCTGTGCGGCGCGAAAGGCCTCCGCAGTGAGTCGCCCCTCGGGAAAGAAGCGCATCGACAGCCCGACCGAGCCCACCGGGAACGACTCCGCCGACTCGGCGGTCGTGCCGTGGCCCAGGATAAGCTCGGTGGAGCGCCCGCCGATGTCGGCCACGAGTCGCCGCTCGGCCGAGGGCTGCAGGTGCGACACGCCGACATAGATGAGCCGTGCCTCCTCGCGCCCGGAAATCACCTCGATCGGAAAGCGCAGCACCGGCTGCGCGCGGCGCAGGAACTCGTCGCGGTTGGCCGCCTCGCGCATCGTCTGCGTGGCCACCGCGCGAACTCGGCCGGGATCGAAGTCGCGCAGCTCGCGGGCGAAACGCGCCAGGCAGGACAGGCCACGCTCGGCCGCGTCTTCCGTCAGCCGCCCCTGCTCATCGAGCCCCGCGCCCAGGCGCACCGTCTCCTTGAAGTAGGCGTGGCGGCGGTATCGCCCTCCCGACAGGCGGCCGATCTCGAGCCGAAAACTGTTGGAGCCCATGTCGACTGCGGCAAGCAGCCCCGGGTCGGTAGACATCGATCGTGGAAAGAATGGAGAGGTCAGGGTCGAGGGTCAGGGCCCGGAGGCCGCAGCGCGTGCGGGCCTTGCGGTCAGGCGGCCGGTTTCAACCCGGATTCTCGCTCACCGCCGTGGCCTGCGGTTGCCGGGCGCGGCGAGGGCTCCGGGTTCGCCCCCGGTAAGCCGCCGTGCGCGTCGAGCACCTCGAAGAGGGCCTGCTCGAAGCGCGCGACGACGGCGTCCCAGCCCTCGCCCAGCAGTCTGGTGCGCGCAGCTTCCCGCATCACCCGCCTCGCAGCCGGGTCCACCGCCGCACCCGTGCACACCGCCTCGATGAAGGCCGCAGACTCGCCGGGCTCGACAAGCCATCCCTGGCGACCAGGCTCCACGACGCGCGCCGCCGCCGCGCAATTGAAGGCCACCACCGGCAGGCCGCTGGCCAAAGCCTCGAGCGTGACGTTGCCGAAGGTCTCGGTCAGGCTCGGAAAGACGAAGAGGTCAGCAGACGCGTAGTGCCGGGCGAGGTCTTCGCCCGTGCGTTGCCCGGCAAAGCAGGCTTGAGGCAGGCGGCGCTGCATGGCCTCGCGCAGAGGCCCGTCGCCCACCACCACCAGTCGCGTGTCGGCTCGCCTGCGGCGCGTCGCCTCGTAGGCTTCGGCGAGCAAGTCGAGGTTCTTTTCCGCCGCCAGCCGGCCGACGTACAGCAACACGCAGGCATCTCCCGGCGCCTGCCACTGAACGCGCAGCGCAGCGTCACGACGGGCAGGGTCGAAGAGCTGGGTGTCCACACCGCGCGCGACCACCCGAAGACGCTCGAAGCCCGAGCGCTCGAGATCTCGCCGCAGGGCGTCCGTCGGCACCATCGTGCAGGCGCAGCTGTTATGGAAGCGGCGAAGGTAAGCCACGATCGGCTTGCGCAACCAGCCCACCCCGTAGTGCCTGCTGTAGGCATGAAAGTTGGTGCGGAAGTCGGAGGTCACGGGCAGCTTGAGCGTGCGACAGGCCTGAAGCGCAGACCAGCCGAGCGGCCCTTCGGTGGCCACGTGGACGATGTCGGGCCGCTGCAGCGACCAGCGCTTGACGAGTGCCCGCTTCGCCGGCACCCCCATGCGCAGCCCCGGGTAGCGCGGAATCGGCAGTCCGCGCATCAGGATCTCGTGGCAGGCGGTGTCACTGCCCTGCCCCTCCTGTTCCGATGCGTGTTGCCGCGGCCGCACGAGCTGCACCGCGTGACCGCGCTGCTGCAGGCCTCGCACGACACGGGCGACCGTCATCGCCACGCCGTTGATCTCAGGTGGGTAGGTCTCGGTGACCACCGCCACCCGAAGCGAGCGCCGTTCCGCACGGAACTCCTCCACCTCCAGCAGCGAATCAGGATGCGACATGGTCCGATCGTCGCGCCCGAACAAGACGCTCCGATGACGGTTTCGCGACAGGGGCGTCACGCCTTCTTCACGGCCATGTCATGCGCCGAGACGAGCATCCGCGTGCCACGAGCCGGCGCACGTGGCTCCATCGCTCCTGAACACGAGGTCCACCTTGAAGAGATTCCTGCAAGAACTCTCCGTCCAACGCTGGGACGACCACCGTTACTACCACCACAGCCGCATCAACCAGAGCCTGCACCTGCTGAGCGCCATCAGTTTCGTGGTCGCCTACGGGTTGCTGTTCGTCGACCCCGCCTGGTCGGCCATCCTGGCGTGGTGCGTGTCGATGACTTCGCGCCAGGCTGGTCACTTCTTCTTCGAGCCGCGCGGCTACGACCATGTGAACCAGGCCACCGACGCCCACAAGGAGGCGATCAAGGTGGGCTACAACATCCGCCGCAAGGTGGTGTTGATGAGCGTGTGGGCCGCTCTGCCCCTGGTGCTGTGGGTTGAGCCGGCGCTGTTCGGTGCGATCGAGCCCGCCACCGGATTCGCGGGCTACCTGCACGATGTGGGCATCGCCTGGCTCGCGCTCGGGGTATCGGGGCTCGTCTTTCGCGTGCTGCAGCTGTGGTGGCAGCAAAGCCTGTTCACGGGCCTGGTGTGGATGAGCAAGATCCTCACCGACCCCTTCCACGACATCTGGCTCTACCACAAGGCCCCGCTGCACCTGCTGCGCGGCGAGCTCATCGATCCGATGCCGCATGTCCGCTCGCACTGAGTCGCGGCGAGGCGCGTGGCGCGCCGTTTGGCAGCAGGAGGACTTGAACTTCCTGCTCACCAACCGAGTGCCGCGCATTGCCCTGACGCGGCTGATGGGCTGGTACAGCGGGCTGCGCAGCCCGCTGCTCACCCGGATGTCGATCGCGGTGTGGCGGCTCTTCACCGATCTCGATCTCTCCGATGCCCGGCAGCGGCACTTTTCCAGCCTGCAGGAGTGCTTCACACGGGCACTCAAGATCGACGCCCGCCCCTTCGATCGTCACCCCGGGGTGCTGGCGAGCCCGTGCGACGGCATCGTCGGCGCCTGCGGCACCGTGCAGGCCGGGCAGGTCTGGCAAGCCAAGGGCTTCCCGTACTCGGTCTCTGAGCTCTTTGGGCCAGGCAGGGATGTTTCCGGATTCGAGGGCGGCTGCTTCGTCACGCTGCGGCTGACCTCGGCCATGTACCACCGCTTCCATGCCCCGCACGACGCGGTGCTGGAACACGTGACGCACCTGCACGGTGACACGTGGAACGTGAACCCGATCGCTCTGCAGCGGGTCGAACGCCTCTTCTGCCGCAACGAGCGCGCGGTGCTGCGCCTGCGACTCGCCAGCTCGGGCCACGTCGTTGCCCTCGTCCCGGTGGCGGCGATCCTGGTGGCCAGCATCCGGCTCCACTGCCTGGATCTGCTGCTGCACGGCCGCAGCCGCGGTCCCGACGAGTACCTGCCCCGCGCACCCGTCGCCAAAGGCGAGGAGCTGGGCTGGTTTCAGCACGGCTCGACGATTCTCGTCTTCGCGCCGCCCGGGTTTCGCCTGGCCCCCGGCATCCACACCGGCCAGCAGATCCGCGCGGGCCAGGCGCTGATGCGGCTGCCCGGGCACGAGGAGTCCTGATGAAAGTCACCGTCTTTGGCGCCGGCTACGTCGGCCTGGTGGGGGCCGCGTGCCTCTCCGACATGGGCAACAGCGTACTGTGCGCGGACGTGGACGCGCAGCGCGTGGCCCGCCTGCAGGCGGGCGAGGTGCCGATCCACGAGCCGGGCCTGGCCGAGCTCCTGCGGCGCAACGTGAGCGCTGGGCGCCTGCGTTTCACCACCGACGCCGCTGAGGCGGTCTCGCATGGCACCATCCTCTTCATCGCGGTGGGCACGCCTGCGGCCGAGGACGGCTCGGCGGACCTCGCCCACGTGCTCGAGGTGGCGCGCCGC
>JBDKFA010000301.1:0-5452 GCA_039798945.1 Pseudomonadota bacterium | reverse complement strand
GAAGGTCCGGGAGGGACGATGTCGATCGGCCGCCGGCTGCCCGGCGCAAACCCGATGCTAGCGTCGGGCCGCGCGGTGTAACAGAGGGGCACGCCCAGGGTCAGAACGGAATGTCGTCGTCCATGTCGTCGAAGCCGCTGGCGGGCTTGGACGCGGGCTTCGGAGCCGGCGCCGGAGCTGCCGCGCGCCCGGCCGGTGCGCCGCGCGGGGCGTAACCGCCTTCGTCGGCCGCCGCGCCGCCCTCGCGCCCGCCGAGCAGCTGCATCTCGGTGGCCACGATGTCCACCGTGTTGCGCTCGATGCCATCCTTGTCGGTGTACTTGCCGTACTTCAGCCGTCCCTCGACGTACACCGGGCGGCCCTTTTTCAGGAACTCGCCGGCAATCTCGGCCAGGCGGTCATAGAAGGTCACGCGGTGCCACTGGGTGTCCTCGATCGTCTCGCCGGAGGCCTTGTCCTTGCGGCGGCTGGAGGTGGCGATCGAGATGTTGCAGATCGGCGCGCCGCTGGGGGCGTAGCGGACTTCGGGGTCGCGCCCGCAGTTGCCGACGAGGATGACTTTGTTGACCGAGGCCATGGCGGCTCTCCTTGTGGTGCTGGATGGGGAAGCGTGGGGGTAGGCGGTGGTGAGGGCGGTGGTGCACAACCTGTGGGCCATGATACCGAGGCCGACCTGCCCGCCCATCACCCTGAAGGACCCCCCGGCAGGGGGGCAGCTTCGGCGGGACGTGCCTCCGCCGGACCTGCCGCTGCGCCCGCTTACCATCGGGCCCGACGATGAGCGAAGCCCTGCACCTGCCCGAGCCCGCACCGGCGGACGCACCCGCCGTCTCGCCCGCACCGATGCCCTCTCCCGGCGAAGCCGCCTTGCAGGTCCTGCGCGAGGTCTTCGGCTACTCTGCCTTCCGCGGTGCACAGGCCGATGTCGTGGCCCACGTGGCCGCCGGCGGCGACGCCCTCGTGCTGATGCCCACCGGTGGCGGCAAGAGCCTGTGCTACCAGGTACCGGCCATCGTGCGCCACCGCCGCGGCCAGGGGGTCACGCTCGTCGTGAGCCCGCTGATCGCGCTGATGCACGACCAGGTCGGCGCACTCGAGGAGGCGGGCGTGCACGCAGCCTTCCTGAACAGCACGCTCGAGTCCGAGGAGGCGCGCCGCATCGAGCGCGAGCTGCTCGCCGGGCGCCTGGTGCTGCTGTACGCCGCGCCCGAGCGCATCCTCACGCCACGCTTCCTGGCGATGCTCGACTCGCTGCACGAGCGCGGGCTGTTCAGCCTGGTGGCCATCGACGAGGCTCACTGCGTGAGCCAGTGGGGGCACGACTTCCGCGAGGAGTACCTGGGGCTGGCGGTGCTGCACGAGCGCTATGCCGACGTGCCGCGCCTGGCGCTGACTGCCACCGCCGACGCCCACACGCGCGCGGACATCGTCGAGCGCCTCGCCCTGCAGCACGCCCGCCCCTTCGTCGCGAGCTTCGATCGTCCCAACATCCGCTACACGATCGTCGAGCGCGACCAGGCCCGCGCGCAGTTGCTGCGCTTCCTGCGCGAGGAGCATGCCGGCGAGGCCGGTATCGTCTACTGCCAGAGCCGGCGCAAGGTCGAGGAGACGGCGCAGTGGCTTGGCGAGCAGGGCATCCCCGCGCTGCCCTACCACGCAGGCCTGGAGGCCGAGACGCGGCGCACCCACCAGGACCGCTTCCTGCGCGAGGAAGGGCTCGTGATGGTGGCCACCATCGCCTTCGGCATGGGCATCGACAAGCCCGATGTGCGCTTCGTCGCCCACCTCGATCTGCCCAGGAACATCGAGGCCTACTACCAGGAAACCGGCCGCGCCGGCCGCGACGGCGAGCCCGCCGACGCCTGGATGGCCTACGGCCTGGCCGACGTCGTGAACCAGCGCCGCATGATCGACGACGGCGAGGGCAGCGAGGACTTCAAGCGGCTGCAGCGTGCCAAGCTCGAGGCGCTGCTGGCGCTCGCCGAGGCCCACACGTGCCGGCGCGTGCGGCTGCTGCAGTACTTCGGCGAGACGTACTGCGCTGACGGGGGCGGCGCGGGCAGCTCGGGCTCGGCGCCCCACGCCGGCAACCAGGCGGGCCCGGTGCCCACGATGCGCTGCGGCAACTGCGACAACTGCCTGCAGCCGCCGGCCACCTGGGACGCCACCGAGGCCGCGCGCATGGCGCTGTCGTGCATCTACCGCTTCCAGCAGCACGGCGGGCTCGCCTTCGGTGCGGGCCACCTGATCGACGTGCTGCGCGGCAAGTCCACCGACAAGACGCGCCAGCACGGGCACGAGGCCCTGTCCACCTTCGGCATCGGCGCAGGCGTGAGCGAGGCCCAATGGCGCGGCGTGCTGCGCCAGCTGATCGCGCTGGGCCACCTGCGCGCCGAGGGCGAGTACGGCACGCTCGCGCTCGAGCCGAGCGCGCGCGAGGTGCTGCGCGGGCAGGTGCAGCTGCTGCTGCGGCAGCCCGCCGCCCCGCCCCCCGGACGCAAGTCCGGGCGCGCCGCGCGCAGCGTGCGCGCGGCCGCTGCGGATCTGCCGCTGGATGCGGGCGCCCAGGCACGACTGGCCGCACTCAAGGCCTGGCGCGCCGAGGTTGCCCGCGCCCACAGCCTGCCGGCTTACGTGATCTTTCACGATGCGACGCTCGTGCAGATGGCCTGTGAGCAGCCCGGCACGCTGCAGGCGCTGGCGGGCATCGGCGGCGTGGGGGCCAAGAAGCTGGAGGCCTACGGCACCCAGCTGCTCGAGCTGCTGGCACCGGCCACCTGAGCGGGCCTGCTGCGGGGGCTCCCTCGGCCCCTCCCCGGTCCTTCCCCGGCCCCTTTCCGGCCCTTCCCGGCCTTCAAGGCACGGCGCGCCTGGTGTGCCTCACCTGAGCGACGCGCCCGCCGCTATGATGGTCGGTTGCCCTGCTCGCGTTCGAGCCCGGGACGCCCCGCCCGAGCCAAGCGCCCCCCCGGCCCGTTCCCGGACCTCCTTCCCAGCTGCCTTCCCCACCCCCTTGCCGGCGCCCGAGCCACTCCCACCGTTGCCCCGCACCCCCGCCGAGCCCCCGCTGCCCGCGCCCGCCTCGCCGAGCGGCGAGGCGAGCCTCGCTGAAGCGGCCCGCTTCGAGCCGCCGATGCTGCGCGTGCGCGGCGCGCGCACGCACAACCTGAAGAACATCGACCTGGACATCCCGCGCCACGCGCTCGTGGTGATCACGGGGCTGTCGGGCTCGGGCAAGTCGAGCCTGGCCTTCGACACGCTTTATGCCGAGGGCCAGCGGCGCTACGTGGAGAGCCTGTCGGCCTACGCGCGGCAGTTCCTGCAGCTGATGGACAAGCCTGATGTGGACGTCATCGAGGGCTTGTCGCCGGCCATCAGCATCGAGCAGAAGGCCACCTCGCACAACCCGCGCTCCACGGTGGGCACCGTCACCGAGATCCACGACTACCTGCGCCTGCTGTACGCGCGCGCCGGCACGCCGCACTGCCCGGAGCACCGGGTGCCGCTTTCCGCGCAGAGCGTGAGCCAGATGGTGGACGCCTGCCTGGCGCTGCCCGAGGGCACGCGGCTGCTCGTGCTCGCCCCGGTCGTGCGCGAGCGCAAGGGCGAGTACGCCGAGACCTTCGCCGACTTGCAGGCGCAAGGCTTCGTGCGCTTTCGGGTGGACGGCCAGGTGGTGGAGGCCGCCGAGCTGCCCATCCTCAAGAAGAACGACAAGCACGACATCGATGTCGTGGTCGACCGGCTGCGCACCGGGCCAACCGCGGCCCAGCGCCTGGCCGAGAGCTTCGAGGCGGCGCTGCGCCTGGCCGACGGCCGCGCGCTCGCGCTCGAGCTGCCCGGGCCGGACGCCGCCCCCGGCACCCCCGGGCGCGAACACCCTTTCAGCCGCAAGTTCGGCTGCGCGCACTGCAGCTTCTCGCTGCCCGAGCTCGAGCCGCGGCTGTTCTCCTTCAACTCGCCCGTGGGCGCCTGCCCGGCCTGCGACGGGCTCGGGCAGGTCACGGCCTTCGACCCGCAGCGCGTGGTGGCCTTCCCGTCGCTGAGCCTGGCCAGCGGCGCCATCAAGGGCTGGGACCGGCGCAACCCCTACACCTACTCGCTGCTGCAGGGTGTGGCGCGCCATTACGGCTTCGACCTCGAGACGCCCTTCGAGCAGCTGGGCGGCCGCGTGCAGCAGGTGCTGCTGGAAGGCTCGGGCGAAGAGACGATCGAGTTCACCTACGAGGCCGAGGGGGCGGGCGGCCGGCGGCGCAGCGTGCGCCGGCGCCACCCCTTCGAGGGCATCCTGACCAACTTCGCCCGGCGCTACCGCGAGACCGATTCCCCCGTGGTGCGCGAAGAGCTCGCGCGCTACCAGGCCGCGCGGCCCTGCCCCGCCTGCGAGGGCACGCGGCTGCGGCGCGAGGCGCGCCACGTGCTGCTGCAGCCGGCCGCCGGCGAGGGTCGGCCGATCTACGCGCTGGAGCGCGCCACGCTGGCCGAATGCCTGGCCTGGTTCGACGGCCTCGTGCTCACCGGCGCGAAGGCGGCCATTGCCGAGAAGATCGTGCGCGAGATCCGCGCCCGGCTGCGCTTCCTGAACGACGTGGGCCTGAGCTACCTGAGCCTGGAGCGCAGCGCCGACACGCTGTCCGGCGGCGAGGCGCAGCGCATCCGCCTGGCCAGCCAGATCGGCTCGGGCCTGACCGGCGTGATGTACGTGCTCGACGAGCCGAGCATCGGGCTGCACCAGCGCGACAACGAGCGGCTGCTCGCCACGCTCGAGCGGCTGCGTGACCTCGGCAACTCGGTGCTCGTGGTCGAGCACGACGAGGACCTGATCCGCGCGGCCGACCACGTCGTGGACATCGGCCCGGGCGCCGGGGTGCACGGCGGGCGCGTGGTCGCGCAAGGCACCCCGACGCAGGTCGCCGCGCACCCCGATTCGCTCACCGGCGCCTACCTCGCCGGGCGACTGCGCATCGAGGTGCCGCGCCAGCGCCGGCGCCTTTCCACCCAGCTCGATGCGCGCGTGCTGCGCATCACCGGCGCGCGCGGCCACAACCTCAAGCGCGTGGACGTGGAGGTGCCGGTGGGCCTGTTCACCTGCGTGACGGGCGTGTCGGGCTCGGGCAAGAGCACGCTCGTGAACGACACGCTGCACGCCGCGGTGGCACGCAAGCTGTACGGCAGCCACGCCGAGCCCGCGCCGCACGACACGCTCGAAGGCCTGGAGGCCTTCGACAAGGTCATCAACGTCGACCAGAGCCCGATCGGGCGCACGCCGCGCTCCAATCCGGCCACCTACACCGGCCTGTTCACCCCGATCCGCGAGCTCTTCGCCGAGGTGCCCGCCGCCCGCGAGCGCGGCTACGGCGCCGGGCGCTTCAGCTTCAACGTCGCCGGCGGGCGCTGCGAGGCCTGCCAGGGCGACGGCGTCATCAAGGTGGAGATGCACTTCCTGCCCGAC
>JBDKFA010000300.1:0-3749 GCA_039798945.1 Pseudomonadota bacterium | reverse complement strand
CGGCCCCCGGCTCCACCGGCTCCACCCGCTCCGCCAGGGCCGCCGCCCGCGCCAGGCCCTTTCGAGGGGGCGCCATCGGTTGCCACCGCCGCGGCCGGGTTGGCCCCGCCGGGGCCGCCCTTGTTCTGGAACCACCATGCCGCAACACCGACGGCGGCGATGCCGACGACGGCCACCGCCAGATGAAGCCTCTTGAATGCCATGCGCTTTACTCCAGCCCGCAATGTAACGGGCTTCGAACGCCGGGCTGCCGGACGCGACGCAAAGGAAGATCAAGCCGCTCGGGCAGTGTCGACTCCCCGGTTGGCCAGGGCATCGGCGCGCTCGTTGCCCGGGTCCCCGGAGTGCCCCCGCACCCAGTGCCAGGTGATGCGATGCGGCGCGCAGGCCGCCTCCAGACGCTGCCACAGGTCCACGTTCTTCACCGGCTTGTTGTCGGCTGTACGCCAGCCGCGGCGCTTCCAGCCATGAATCCACGTCGTGATGCCGTTGCGCACGTACTCGCTGTCCACGTGCAGCTGCACGACGCTCGGCCGACGCAGGGCACCCAGCGCCTCGATGACGGCCTGCAGCTCCATGCGGTTGTTGGTGGTCTGCGCCTCGCCGCCCCACAGCTCGCGCTCGTGCTCGCCGCTGCGCAGCCACGCACCCCACCCCCCGGGGCCTGGATTGCCCTTGCAGGCCCCGTCCGTGTAGATCGTCACTTCCATTGCTGCAGCCGCCTCCCCGCGGCATCACGGCGCGCCCGGTTGGCCACCACCGGCGCGGCAACAGCCCGCCGGCGCGCACGGTCGCGGGCCAGTCCGACGAGCCGCATGCCGCGTACCCGCTTGACGGCCGATATGGCGTAGACGGCCCCCAACACCGGCCACCAGCGCGCCCCCAGGGACTCCATCCAGGAGAACCGATCCAGCCAACGTTGGCTGGCCAGCGGCGGGCGCCAGCAGCCGAACCGCCCCGCCTCGACCTCGAAACTCAGCAGCCTCAGCCAGTCGCGCACGCGCCAGTAGCCCAGGAATTCGCCAGCCCTCGGCAGGATGTCGGCACGCCCGCGGCCGATGCCCACGCGTTGCCCGCCTCGGGCCACCCGCTGACCCAGCGCCCACAGGCTGGCAGGGTTGAGCCCGACGATGACCACGCGCCCCTCCGGCACCAGCACGCGCGCCACCTCGGACAGCGTCAGGTGCGGGTCGCGCGCGAGTTCGAGGGTGTGCGGCAGCACCAGCAGGTCCAGGCTGTCGGCGGCGAACGGCAGTGCGTCGAAGTCGCACTGCAGCGTCACTTCACCGTGCAGCGACAGGCGCGAGATGCCGTCCTCGGCATCCGGCCCGGGAGTCGCCCAGTCGGTCTCCACGACACGCTCGGGGCCTTCGGTGGCCAGCCAGCGGTGCGGCATGCGGTTCGCCCGCAGCCCGTCGAGCGCGGGCAGGCCCAGCTGCACGGCGTGGTAGCCGAACACGTCGCTCACGAGCGCATCCAGCTCCTCCTGCTCCCAGCCGAGCAGGTAACGGCCCGCAGGCGACTGCAGCCAGTGGCCCCACTCTATAATCGATTCGACTCGGGTCATGAATCTCGCCGCACTGCCCGCCTTCACCGACAACTACGTCTGGATGCTGGACGACGGGCACCAAGCCGTCGTCGTCGATCCCGGTGAAGCCTCCGCCGTGCGGGCCGCACTCGATGCCCAGGGGCTGGAACTCGCCGGCATTCTAGTGACCCACCACCATCCCGACCATGTCGGAGGCATCGAACCGTTGCGCGAGCGCCTGCGCGGCCCGGTCCACGGGCCCGCGCGCGAGCGCATCCCGGCGCCATTCGAGCCGCGCCGCGATGGTGAGCACTTCGACGCCTTGGGCCTGAGCTTCGAAGTCCTCGACGTGCCCGGGCACACCGCCGGCCACGTGGCCTACTACACGCAGCCGCCCGGCGCGGCCCCCCTCCTCTTTTGCGGCGACACGCTCTTCTCGGCCGGATGTGGACGCCTCTTCGAAGGCACGGCGGCCCAGCTGCACGCGTCCTTGCAACGGCTGGCCGAGCTGCCCGACGACACTCGCGTGTGCTGCACGCACGAGTACACCCTGGGTAACCTGCGCTTCGCGCGTGCGGTGGAACCCGACAACCCCGACATCGCAGCGCATCTTGCGCGCTGCGAGGCCTGGCGCGCCGCGGGCGACATCACGCTGCCCTCCTCGATGGCGCTCGAGCGCCGCATCAACCCGTTTCTGCGCTGCAGTGAGCCTGCGGTCGTGGCTGCGGCCCGCCGCGAAGGCGCGGTCGATGACTCGCCCGTGGCCGTGTTCGCCGCCCTGCGCGAATGGAAGAACCGTTTCCGATGACCATCTCTCCCACCCGCTGCACGCCATCGGCAGGCGTCGAGGCACTTGCGTGCCGCCTGACCCGTGTGACCCGCGCGGCCTTGCTGGCCGTGGCAGCCTCTGTGGCCGCGGGTTGTGCGAGCCTGTCGGCGCCCCTGCAGACACCCGCCGTGCCGGTTCCCGTGCAGCCTCCGGCCTGGCCCGATGCTCCGGTGGCAGATGCCCAGCCGCGCGTGCTGCCTGTGCCGACCCAGAGTGCTGCGGCGCCCCCCTCCTCCACCCAGGCTGCCACCCCAGCTGCCGCCGTGGCTTCCCCTGTGCCGGACCCGGCCCCCCGCCAGCCCGTGGGCCCCGTGGTGCGCCCCGAGGACCGACCGGAAGGCTTGCGCGGGCAGTTCGGCGCGGAACGGGTGGTGGACACCGCGCGTGCCGATCTCTGGGAACGCGTGCGCGGCGGCTTCGCGATGGCCGACCTCGACAACGACCTCGTTCGCCGCTGGGAACGCTGGTACGCCGAGCGCCCGGACTACGTCGAGCGCATGATGGACCGCGGTGCACGCTACCTTTTCCACATCGTGGAGGAGGTGAACGAGCGCGGGATGCCGATGGAACTCGTGCTGCTGCCCTTCATCGAGAGCGCCTTCAACCCCGAGGCGCTGTCGCGGGCGCAGGCTTCGGGCATGTGGCAGTTCATGCCCGCCACCGGACGCAGCTTCGACCTGAAGCAGAACATCTTCCGCGACGACAGGCGCAGCGTGCTCGCCTCCACACGTGCAGCGCTCGACTATCTCCAGAGCCTGCACCGCATGTTCGGCGACTGGCACCTGGCGCTGGCCGCCTACAACTGGGGCCAGGGCAATGTCACGCGGGCCATCGCGCGCAACGAGCGCGCCCGCCTGGGGACCGGCTACGGTGACTTGCGCATGCCCGACGAGACGCGCAACTACGTGCCCAAGCTGCAGGCGGTGAAAAACATTGTCGCCCGCCCCGAGGCCTTCGGCCTGAAGCTGCCCAAGCTCGAGAACCACCCCTTCTTCCTGACGGTGCCGCTCGAGCGCGACATCGACGTCGCCCTGGTGCTGCAGCTGTCGGGCCTTGCCGAGGACGATTTCCGGGCCCTCAATCCGCAGCTGAACAAGCCCGTGGTGCTGGCGGCCGCCACGCCTTCGCTGCTGCTCCCGTACGACCCGGCCAACCGGTTTGTCGCCGCGCTGGCGCGCCACACCGGTCCGCTGGCGAGCTGGACAGCCTGGGTGGCGCCGCGCACGATGCCGCCGAAGGACGTCGCCGGACTCGTCGGCATGCGCGAGGCCGAACTGCGCGACGTGAACCGGATACCGCCGAAGATGCTCGTGCGAGCAGGATCGACGCTGCTCGTGAGGCGCAAGGCGGCCGGAGCACCCGATGTGTCGGAGCGCGTGGCCGACGAGGCAC
>JBDKFA010000299.1:0-3237 GCA_039798945.1 Pseudomonadota bacterium | reverse complement strand
CCCAGCGTGCCCATCAGCGCCGCGCCCAGGACCGCGAAGACCAGCGCCCACAGCGGCTGCGCCATGCCCGGCGGCGCGAACCACACCGTCACCAGCAGCACACCCGCGCCGACCGCCAGCCCGCGCACGACCGAGGCGCCGACGTAGGCCACGAACCAGGCCCAGTGGCTCAGCGGCGTCACCAGCAGGAACACGAGGTTGCCGGTGATCTTGCTCTGGATGAGGCTGGACGAGCTGTTGGCGAACGCGTTCTGCAGCACGCTCATCATCACCAGGCCGGGGATCAGGAAGCTGGTGTAGCCGACCTTCTCGTAGACCTGCACGTGATCCTCCAGCACGTGGCCGAAGATCAGCAGGTAGAGCATGGCCGTCAGCACCGGTGCGGCCACCGTCTGGAAGCTGACCTTCCAGAAGCGCAGCACCTCCTTGTAGAACAGCGTGCGCGCGCCCGCGAGCCGGCTCATGCGGCCTCCTCGGTGATGGCCGGTCGTGCCGAGCCTGCCCCTTGCATGATCTCCAGGAAGACGTCCTCCAGATCGGCCCGGCCGATCTCCAGGTCTTCCACCCGGACGCCCGCCGCGCGCAACCGCGCCAGCACCGATTCGACCGCCGCTGCGTCGGCCGCCTTGACCTGCGCGATGCGCCCGGTCACGCGGGCCTGCGCGGCCAGGTCGGGCGGCAGCACATCGTCGGTCTTGAAGCGCAGCATCGTGCTGGCGGTGCCGGCCAGCAGGTTGCTGGTGCGGTCCAGCGCGACCACGCGGCCCTGCTTGAGCATGGCGATGCGCCCGCACAGGGCTTCGGCCTCTTCGAGATAGTGGGTGGTCAACAAGACGGTGTGGCCCTCGCGGTTCAGCCGGGCGATGAAGCTCCAGAGCGTCTGGCGCAGCTCGACGTCGACGCCCGCGGTCGGCTCGTCCAGCACGATCACCGGCGGGCGGTGCACCAGCGCCTGCGCCACCAGCACCCGCCGCTTCATGCCGCCCGAGAGCTGGCGCATGTTGGCGCCGGCCTTGTCGGCCAGACCGAGACCTTCGAGCAGCTCGTCGATCCACGCGTCGTTGCCGCGCACGCCGAAGTAGCCGCTCTGGATGCGCAGCGTCTCGCGCACGCTGAAGAAGGGGTCGAACACCAGTTCCTGCGGGACGATGCCCAGCGACTTGCGCGCCGCCGCGTAGTCGTCGACGACATCGTGGCCGTGCACGGTGACGCGCCCGCTGCTGGCGCGCGCCAGTCCGGCGAGGATCGAGATCAGCGTCGTCTTGCCCGCGCCGTTCGGCCCGAGCAGGCCGAAGAACTCGCCCGGCTGGATGTTGAAGGTCACATCGGACAGCGCGTTCAACGCGCCGCGCGAGGTCTGGAAGGTCTTGTTGACCTGCTGGAAGGAAATCGCCGGGTTCATCGGCGGCGGATTGTAGGCAGCGCCCCCGAGCGCGCACCGGCTCACCGCAAACCCCCATGCGGCCGGCACCACGGCGGTGCTAGATTGCCCCACGCCCTGCCCTGCCCGCCCCGCCGATGGCCCCGCGATGACCAACCGCCCGCCCCGCACCGACCCGATGCCGCTCGATGGCGAGCCGCGCGGCGAGCGCAAGGCCCCGCGCCGCACGGCCGAGCGCATCCTCGACCACAGCCTGGCGCTGTTCAACCGCTACGGCGAGCCCAACGTGTCCACCACGGTGATCGCCGCCGAACTGCGCATCAGCCCGGGCAACCTGTACTACCACTACCCCGCCAAGGAAGAACTGGTCAACGCGCTGGTCCAGCGCTACGAGCTCGCACTCGACGCCACGCTGGCCGAAGCCGGTGACAGCCACGACGCCATCGGCGCCTGGCGCCTGGTCCCCGCGCTGCTGCGCCTGGGCTGGGACTACCGCTTCATCTTCCGCGACCTGAACGACCTGCTGACCCGCAACCGCCAGCTCGAGACCCACTGCCAGGCCGCGCTCGCCCGCCAGACCGCCGCCGTGCGCGAACGAGTCGCCACCCTGTGCCGCCTGGACGGCCAGCCGCTCGACGAGGCCGGCGCCGACGCGCTGGCCACGTCCATCGTCGTGCTGCTGACCTACTGGCTGAGCTACGAATACGTCCGCTCGCCCCGCCACGCCCTCGAACCCGACAACGCCGAAGCCGCCATCTCGCGCGGCACACGCCAGGTCATGGCCTTGTTGTGGCCCTACCTGCGGGCCGAGCATCGGCTGATGCTCATGGGCATCGCGCCTCAGACCGATCAGGCACCCCACGCCGGCTGACCGGCGCCGGACTCAAGCCGTGTTCTGCCCGATCCGCCAGAGCACGCCAGCCGGATCGGACAGGCAGAAGTCCTTCATCCGCCACGGCTGCACCGCCATCTCGGTGCAGCGCACGCCATACCGGCCGATGACGCCGCTGGCCTGCACGTGGGCCCACCAGGCGTCCACGTCCTCCACGAGGATGTGCATCATGAAGTTCTCGGCCAGCCCTTCGGCACAGAAGTCCTGCAGCAGGAAGCTCACATGCCCGAAGTGGAAATACGCCACGCCGCCGCCTTCGGACGCCATCGTGAACCCAAGGTCGCGGTAGAACTGCTTGGAGACCTCGAAGTCCCGTGACGGGACAAACGCCTTGATCTCGGTGACGCGGAGGTTGGTCATGGCGACGTCCGAGGGGAGGTTCCGGGTGCTGCCACCGATGGCGCCCTGTCAGCCCCCCCCGTCGACATGACCGGACTCGCCAGACCCTTGCCATGCAACGGCACGTCCTGCAGCGCCGCGAGCCACGGCATGGCGGACTCGCCCCAGATCTGCGCCACCGGCACCAGCTGGTCACGCTGGTCGATGCAGCCCAGCCGCAGGTTGATCACCTTGGGCGCACCGTCCGCCTCGGTCGCATACAACTGCGTCCCGCAGTCCGGACAGAACGCCTGCACCCGCTTGTTGCCGCTCTCGGCGACCTTCACGTAGTGCTTGGCCGCCCCCGACATCACCACATCCCCCGCCGGCGTCGGCAGCACCGCCCGGAAAGGCGCGCCCGAAAACGTCTGGCAATCCGCGCAGTGACACACCAGCACCCGCTTCGGGTCAACGGTGGCCGTGAAGGAGATGGCGCCGCAATGGCACTTGCCGGTGATGTGCATGGTGGGTGTCGATCAAGAGGTGGATGCGCAGGCTAGCGCCCTGTGCGCCGGATCTCAAGCAGACAGTCCCGACGGCGACGAAGTCCGACATGCAGGACCACCGGCGCCAGCAACCACGCGGC
>JBDKFA010000298.1:0-3169 GCA_039798945.1 Pseudomonadota bacterium | reverse complement strand
CCGTACCGGTGCTGGCAGCCGTCGCGCTGATGGCCAGCTCGGGTGAAGCCACGCCGCGCACCATGACGATGATGGGTGGGCCGATCGATGCCCGCAAGTCGCCCACCGCCGTCAACAACCTGGCGATGAACAAGAGCCTGGCCTGGTTCGAGAACAACGTCATCTACCGCGTGCCGCAGAACTTTCCCGGTGCGGGGCGTCGCGTGTACCCCGGCTTCCTGCAACACACGGGCTTCGTGGCGATGAACCCCGACCGCCACCTGAACTCGCACTACGACTACTTCCTCGACCTCGTCCGGGGCGACGAGGAGAGCGCGGACGCGCACCGCGAGTTCTACGACGAGTACAACGCCGTGCTGGACATGCCCGCCGAGTACTACCTCGACACGATCCAGACCGTGTTCCAGGAGTTCGCGCTCGTGCACGGCACCTGGGAGGTCCAGGGACAACTGGTGCGCCCGCAGGACATCCGCGACACCGCCTTGCTGACGGTGGAGGGCGAACTCGACGACATTTCCGGAGCCGGGCAGACGCGTGCCGCCCACGACCTGTGCAGCGGCGTGAACCGTGCCGACCAGTTCCACTACGACGTGCCGGGTGCCGGGCACTACGGCATCTTCTCGGGCCGGCGCTGGCGCGAGATGGCCTATCCGCGGGTTCGCGAGTTCATCGGGTTGTACGAGTCCCGGCCGTTGACGGTCACAGCCGATGATGCGGAGGGGCCGAACCGTACGAACCGTACGAACCGTACGAACCGTACGAACCGCACGAACAGCGCAGATCGGGCGACAGGCGCGGCCGGTACCGGTGCGCCCGCCCGGACACGCCGGTCGCGCAGCCGCTGAGCCTGGTTTCGAGCGCGCCAGGCTCCGGGCCGTGCCTGCGTTTCCGCTTCGCCTCACCGTCGAGCAGGTGGACGCCGCGTTGCCGCAGACGCAGTGCACGCGGTGCGGCTACCCGGATTGCCGCAGCTACGCGCAGGCCATTGCCGACGGCGACGCACCGATCAACCGCTGCCCGCCCGGCGGGCAGGAGGGTGTGCAGCGGCTGGCCGAGCTGACGGGCTTGCCTGACCTGCCGCTGGACCCTGGCTGCGGCCGGGAAGGCTCGCGCCTGCTGGCCGTGATCGACGAGGCGTGGTGCATCGGCTGCACGCTGTGCATCCAGGCGTGCCCCGTGGACTGCATCGTCGGCACCTCGAAAGCCATGCACACGGTGATCGATGCCCAGTGCACGGGCTGCGAGCTGTGCGTGCCGGCGTGCCCCGTGGACTGCATCGCCCTGCGCCCGGTGACGGGTGAGCGCACCGGGTGGAGCGCCTGGTCCCCCGGGCAGGCCGACGCGGCCCGGGCGCGCTACCGCTTTCGCAGCCAGCGCCTGGCGCGGGTGCGCCGGGAGAACGAGGCCCGGCTGGCGGCTCGCGCCGCGGAGAAGCTGGCCGACCTCGCGGCCGCCAGCCGCCTGCAGGACCCCGAGGCCCTCGCGCGCAAGCGTGCACTCGTCGAGGCTGCACTGGCTCGTTCGCGCGCCCGACACCGGCCGGAGGACTCGCGATGAAGAGCGCCGACATCACCCCCTTCTTCGCCGCCTTGCATGCGGCCAACCCGGCACCTGCGACCGAACTCGTGTACACGAGCGTCTTCGAGCTGCTGGCCGCCGTCCTGCTGTCGGCGCAGGCCACCGACGTGAGCGTGAACAAGGCCACGCGGGCGCTGTTTGCCCGCGCACCGACGCCGCTCCGCATGCTCGAGCTCGGCGTTGACGGAATCGAGGCGCATGTGCGCACCATCGGGCTTTACCGCACCAAGGCCCGCAACCTGCACGAGACCTGCCGCCTGCTGGTGGAGCAGCACGGTGGCGAGGTTCCACGCACGCGCGAGGCCCTGGAGGCGCTGCCAGGCGTGGGTCGCAAGACCGCTAACGTCGTGCTCAACTGTGCCTTCGGTGAAGAGACGATGGCGGTGGACACACACATCTTCCGGGTGGCCAATCGCACCGGGCTCGCACCCGGTCGCACCCCCCTGGAGGTCGAGCAGGGCCTGCTGGCACGCGTGCCGCCGCCCTACCGCGCCGATGCCCACCACTGGCTGATCCTGCACGGCCGCTACGTGTGCCAGGCTCGCAAGCCGCACTGCGAAGCGTGTACCGTCAGCCGCTGGTGCGACGCGGCACCGGCCGGCGGCTGAGCGCCTCCCAGTGCGCGTGGCGCCGGGCCCTGGCGGGGCCGGGTGCGGCCTACAATCGCACGCTCCACCTCCCACCCCGCGTCCATGCCCACGCTCCACGACCTCGCTGAACGGGTCGACCGCCTGCTGCTGCGGCACGAGGAGCTGGAGCGCACGAACGCGCTGCTGCAGCGCCAGGTGAACGCGCTCGGCAGCGAACGCGACCAGCTGCGGGCGCGCCTCGTGGCGGCGCGCGTCCGCATCGACGAACTGCTCGCGCGGCTGCCGGCGGCGCCGGGTGCCGACGAAGGTCATCCATGAAGCAGGTCGAAGTCACGATCCTCGGGCAGGGCTACGTGCTCGGCTGCCCCGATGGCGGCGAGGAGCGGCTGCGGGCCGCGGTGGCGATGGTGGACCGCGAAATGGGCGCGATACGCGATGCGGGCAAGACGCGGGCGCGCGAGCGCATCGCCGTGCTCGCGGCCCTGAACCTCGCGTACCAGCTCGCGCAGGGGCGAAGCGATGCGGCTGCCGCGCCCAGCCCGGGTGCTGGTGCCGGCGCTGCAGGTGCGGCCGCGGCGGAAGCCGACGGGGGCCCGGGCCGCGACGCACCCGACCTGCAGGCGCTGGTGGCCCGGCTGGACGCGGCCTTGCAGCGAGACGGACACCTCATCTGAAGCCCCACGACGGCATGCGCAGGCCTACAATGGCCGCGTCCGCTGCGATGACGGGGTTTGCAATTTCCTTGAACCGATGCTCATTGAGCAAGGGCAGGGAACATCGTCGGGCTGGTGTGAGCGTCTCGCGTCAGACGAACCCGAAGCCCTTCTGACCCCGCCCACCTGAACTTCGCTGAGGGTTCAGGAATCCGGCCCCGCGTCGCGGCGGGCACTTTTGCAGCAGGGAGCGCCTGCGCGCGCTTTCAGAGGCCTTCTCCAGGCCCACGCCTCAACCCTGCGCACCCAGCGACAGCGCCGCCAGCGCCACCTGATTCCCCCCCCGGG